>NZ_JAOWDR010000036.1:0-310 GCF_030334525.1 Citrobacter sp. Ce119 | reverse complement strand
TGCGGGAATAGCTCAGTTGGTAGAGCACGACCTTGCCAAGGTCGGGGTCGCGAGTTCGAGTCTCGTTTCCCGCTCCAAAATTTGAAAGTGCTTGTTAAGCACAGACCACCAATCGCAGGATTTCGAATTGCGACAAGGCGGCAACTGAATGAGACTCAGGAGCTTACTGAAGTGAGTGACTCAGGCGAATGAAGGCAGCCAACGCAGTAGCGGTTCGAAAGACGAAGATTATGCGGGAATAGCTCAGTTGGTAGAGCACGACCTTGCCAAGGTCGGGGTCGCGAGTTCGAGTCTCGTTTCCCGCTCCAAA
>NZ_JAOWDR010000035.1:0-295 GCF_030334525.1 Citrobacter sp. Ce119 | reverse complement strand
GAGGTTGAGTAACGGGTACGGCCGTCCGAGATCGTCCACTTCTGTACGTCCCGTCACGTTAAATCCCATCTTCTTATAGAGCCCAGATGTCTTCTTGTTAACAGGCATGGTTATCTTACATATGGGTTTTGTGCGGGGAAGCGCTGTGAGGATATTGAGAGATGACCGGTTGGAAAGTTTCAGAAACTATAAAAGCAAAAACCCGCCTTTAGGGCGGGTTCTTTAAATAGTGGTGCCCGGACTCGGAATCGAACCAAGGACACGGGGATTTTCAATCCCCTGCTCTACCGACTGA
>NZ_JAOWDR010000034.1:0-235 GCF_030334525.1 Citrobacter sp. Ce119 | reverse complement strand
TATCTTCGAGTGCCCACACAGATTGTCTGATAAATTGTTAAAGAGCAGTTGCGACGCGCTTTAGCGCTCTGTCGCGAGGTCCCGTATATTACGTTTTCCTCATTCAGAGTCAAGCATTTATTTTTGCTTTTCTCCTCGAAGTTCTCAGTGGAACTCCGCTGACCCGGCGGCTTGTAATCCGTTGTTCCGTGTCAGTGGAGGCGCATTATAGGGAGTTATTTCAGGCTGACAAGGG
>NZ_JAOWDR010000033.1:0-208 GCF_030334525.1 Citrobacter sp. Ce119 | reverse complement strand
TACAGCCGCCAGGCAAATTCTTTGTGCTCTGTCCTGTGTCTTTTGGGCTGATACTGCGTTGGCTGCACTTGCGAACGTCAGTCACATACCAATGTATGCTCCTTTCGTCGCTTCACTTGCCGCCTTGTCTCAGCGCAAAATCCTTCGGACTTACTAATCTGTAATCTAAGCTGAAAATCTTCTCAAATCCGCCAAAACATCTTCGGCG
>NZ_JAOWDR010000032.1:0-245 GCF_030334525.1 Citrobacter sp. Ce119 | reverse complement strand
CATCATCGTGCTGCAAAAATTTGAGAGACTCGAACACACCATTTTTCATTTCTTATTACGGAGAAATGAAACAGTGTGTCATTTCAATTTTCAGCTTGATCCAGATTTTTAAAGAGCAAAACTTCGCAGTGAACCTTTTCAGGCACACTCTGAAGTTTTCTTGGTTTGTTGCAGTAAGTAAAGGATGGTGGAGCTATGCGGGATCGAACCGCAGACCTCCTGCGTGCAAGGCAGGCGCTCTCCCA
>NZ_JAOWDR010000031.1:0-131152 GCF_030334525.1 Citrobacter sp. Ce119 | reverse complement strand
TTGTTCCGTGTCAGTGGAGGCGCATTATAGGGAGTTATTTCAGGCTGACAAGGGGAAATTTAAAATAATCTTCCGAGTGCCTACTTTTCCACCAAAACGACCTAAACCGCCAGTTTTTCGAGCGACTTAAAGCCATAACGCTGCAGTACGGGTAATAATTGTTCGGCTTCTGTGGTCATTGCCATACAGAATGCGACATTCTCGTCAGTTGATTTTGCGTCTGGCGCCTCATGTTCTAATAACCAGGCCGTGCGACGCGCAATTGCGGCACCAGAATCCACCAACCGCGTTCCCTCGGGCAGTACCTGTAAAAGTTCTTCCTGTAATAGAGGGAAATGGGTGCAGCCGAGCACTACCGTGTCAGGTGGTTCCGTCATCCTCAGCCAAGGGCGCAGGATGCGGCGCAGTTCTTCCAGAGAAACTGTTTCACCGTGTAGCTTCGCTTCAGCCAGTTCCACCAGCTCGGCGGAACCCAACATCGCTATCTGACATTCGTTAGCAAATCGCGCAATCAACTCGTGAGTATACGAACGCTTCACCGTTGCACGTGTAGCCAGCAGCCCCACTACGCCATTCGCCGTGAGTCGCGCCGCCGGTTTAATCGCAGGCACCACGCCCACAACCGGGAAGGCAAATTTCTCACGTAACGCAGGAAGCGACACCGTGCTTGCTGTATTACACGCGATGACAGCAAGAGAGAGGGGATAGCGCTGCTGGACCGCAGTCACAATCTCAACAACACGTTCGACGATAAACTCCTCGCTCTTCTCTCCATAAGGAAAGGCGACATTGTCGAAAGCGTAGATATAGTGGAGATCCGGCAGAAGACGCCGGATCTCGTCATAGACCGACAACCCACCGACACCGGAATCAAACACCAGCACGGTGGGACGTGGATCAGAAGGTGTAGCTGCCAGACAAGGTGTATTCCCGTCCTGCAGTTGCGTAGCCATAAACTGTCTCGTAATCTTTATCGAACAGGTTGGCGATTTTACCACGAACTGTCAGCTGTGAGGTGATTGGATATGACACGGCAAGATCCCACAGGCTAACCCCACCCATTTTTACCGGCTGGTAGGTTACGTAGTCCGTGTCATAACGCGTTCCCAGGTAGTGATACGTCAGGCCCCAGTCAAAATCATAGACCTGCCAGTCAAGCTGGTACTTCACCTGCTGTTTAGAACGGCGCGCGAGCGGCTTGTCCGTAATCGCATTGCGCGAATCGACATAATCGTAGCTCAGCGTATGTGCCAGCGGACCGGTATCAAAGTTTGCGGTCGCTTCCACACCTTTAATGCGTACTTTGCCTTCGTTAAAGTATTTTTCGGTATGCGGGTCGTAATCGATCATGTCATCAATATCGTTGCGATACCCTGAAACTCGCCAGTTCACGCCCGCCGTTAAGCCTTCAAACGCCCCTTCCCATTGCTTACTTTGCTCAGGATCCAGGTTCGAATTGCCGTAATAACCATGCAGTTGTCCGAGATTAGGCGCTTTGTAAGATGTACCGTATGACGCAATAAAGCGATAGCCCTCAATAAACTCCCATCCGGCGCTGGTTTGCCATGTGCCATGACGACCAAACTCGGAGTTGTCATCGCTACGCGCCGCGCCTTCAAAGGTAAAATCGCCCAGTTGCTGCAATCCGGTCAGATAGAGCCCCGTATTACGCTGATCGTAACCGTCCGTAACATACCCGGTGCCTGGCGTTGTGGTTTGTTTTTGCCAGTCGACACCTGCGCCTACGTTACCGTGCCCCAGTACCATACTGTTGGACCACTGAACATTATATTGCTTCATATCATCCAGTGTGGCCGAGGAGTCATAGCGGCCATAATCCGGATCATAGTTGTAGTCTTTGCTATGGCTATAGCTCGAAACCAGCTGCGACTGGATAAGCTCGCCATTAAAACGTAGTCCGGCATCCCAGCTTTGGCTGTAGAGTTTTCGGGTATCGAGGAGCGGCGAGCCAGGGGAGTAATATGCGTCGTAATTCGTGCGGTTATCATAACCATAGCCACGAACAAATCCGCTCCATGTATCGGAAAAGTTGTGTTCCAGCGCGCCATACAGCGTCTTACTTAAAAAACCGTCTTTATCGGGCTGAGCCTGAGAGCCGGTGCTGCCGTATGCTACAACATCAAAACCTTTGGTATAGGCATAATCACCCATCAGCGTGACGCGCGTATTTTCGCCGAGCTGCTGTTGGGTTGAGACATCGTAATTCTGATACCCATTGCTCCCCACACCGGCCGTAAGTTCTGTCCCCGGCTTTTCGCGCGTGGTAATGATATTCACCACGCCGCCAATCGCATCAGAACCATAAACCGCCGAACGCGGCCCACGAATGTATTCGATACGTTGTACTAGCGAGACAGGGAACTGGCTGAGATCGGCAGATCCGCTCACACCCGCTAAGTTCAGACGCACACCGTCAATCAGCACCAGTACATGGCTGGAATTGGTTCCACGAATAAAAATTGAGGAGTTTTGTCCCATGCCGCCGCTTTGCGCGATATCGACGCCGGGCAGGCGACGAAGCACATCATTCACGGAGGTGGATTGCCAGCGATCGATATCCTGACGCGTAACAACGGTGATAGGAGCAAGTACTGCGCTACGAGGCTGCTGAAAACGGTTGGCAGTGACGACAAGAGTATCTGGGCTAGTGTCCTGCGCCCAACCAGAAAATGCCGTGACGGACAGTGCCGTGCACAGCAGCGATTTTTTAATCATTGTAAAGCATCCACAATATAAGAAGGATGCCGCAGGTCCCACCGATAGTACGCGATGATGAAAGCCAGATGCGACGTTAGCCGGCAGGTCTTCGGGCTTGGAGGCAACTTAAAGAGATGATGACTTCCCACGGCAAGCCGCAGTGTCTGCACCAGGTGCGCTCATCTCCTACCTTCCTTACCGCTGCGCGTCAGCTCCAGATTCACACTGGATTCCCTTTTAACTCACAGGACCGGAAAACGGATGCTACAGTTTGTTACAACCCACTGTCCAGACTGCGTATCACAATATCGAAAATCATCAATGACTGGACATCTGTTGAGCAATCCCTACAATCCCCGCGTACTTTTATTTTTCAGGACGCATCATGACCCCCGAACACCTTCCGACAGAACAGTACGACGCCCAGTTAGCTGAAAAAGTAGTGCGTCTGCAGAGCTTAATGACGCCATTTTATGCACAGGCTCCGGAAGTGTTTCGCTCACCGGTCAGCCACTACCGTATGCGCGCGGAATTTCGTCTGTGGCATGACGGGGATGACCTGTACCACATCATGTTCGACAGCCAGACCAAAAACCGTATTCGTGTCGACAGCTTCCCGGCGGCCAGCGAGCTTATCAACACGCTGATGACGGCAATGATCGAAGGGGTACGCAATAACCGCGTCCTGCGCCACAAACTGTTCCAGATTGATTACCTCACAACCCTGAGCGATCAGGCGGTGGTATCGATGCTGTACCATAAAAAGCTGGATGATGAATGGCGTCAGGAAGCCGAAGCGCTGCGGGATGCGCTGCGGGCGCAAAACCTGAACGTGCATCTGATTGGCCGGGCAACTAAAACCAAAATCGAACTGGACCAGGACTACATTGACGAACGCTTGCCGGTTGCGGGTAAAGAGATTATCTATCGTCAGGTTGAGAACAGCTTCACCCAGCCGAATGCCGCCATGAATATTCAGATGCTGGAATGGGCGATTGATGTCACCAGGGGGTCAAAAGGCGATCTGCTTGAGCTGTACTGCGGCAATGGCAATTTCTCGCTCGCCCTCGCACAAAACTTCAACCGCGTACTGGCCACTGAAATCGCCAAGCCATCTGTGGCTGCTGCACAGTACAACATTGCGGCGAACCATATTGATAATGTACAAATTATCCGCATGGCGGCCGAGGAGTTTACTCAGGCGATGAACGGGGTGCGCGAGTTCAACCGTTTGCAGGGGATCGATCTGAAGAGTTACCAGTGTGAAACCATTTTCGTTGATCCACCGCGCAGCGGTCTGGACAGCGAAACGGAGAAAATGGTGCAGGCGTATCCGCGAATTCTGTACATCTCCTGCAACCCGGAGACATTGTGTAAGAACCTGGAAACGTTAAGCCAGACCCACAATGTTTCACGTCTGGCTCTGTTCGATCAGTTCCCGTACACGCACCATATGGAGTGCGGTGTATTACTGACCGCAAAGTAAGTGATGTGCTGGCCGGGGGCGTTTCGCTTGCCCGGCCTACAACTTTTACTCCGCTATTTCCTGTTTACGGTTACGCACCTTAAAGCCAATCCAGAACACCAGAATCACCGACAGTACCGCTGGGAAGAAGTTAGAACCAATATCCGGATATTCAGCGCGAACTACGGTGCTGTACAACAATACGCCGAGAATAAAACAGGCGGCGGCCAGGCCCGGTAGCCCCACAGGCATGGTGCGATTCTGATAGCGTTGATGCAGACAATAAACCGTCAGCACCAGCGAAATAATCGGGAATACTGAGAATGGCACAATGGAGCTAAACAGCGCCGCAAATGTACCATTAATCGATAAGCCAGCAACCAGCGCCAGCAGCAGCGTACCTTTATCTTGACCTGACTGTTTCATTGCTCGTCCTTCTCGTTACTCGGAGTGGTGCGTCATCTTCTCTTGTTCACGGCGGTACCAATAAAATGCGCCTTTGGCGATCATCCGCAGTTGCAATACCAGCCGCTCTTCCAGCTGTCGACGCTGTTCGGCGCCAACATCCAGTGCTTCTGCCCCGGCGCTGAACACAATCGTTACCATGGCTTCGGCTTGCGCTTCAGTAAACGCACGAGGCATATGGTTTTCGAGTTCCAGATAGTCCGCAAGTTCCGCAATGAAGTGCTGAATTTCACGAGCCACTGCGGCACGAAACGCCGCGGAGGTACCAGACCGCTCGCGCAATAATAAACGGAAGGCGTTGGGATTGTTGCCGATGAACTCCATAAATGTTGAGACCGAGGTGCGGATCACACTCCCGCCCTTCGCGATACGCTGACGCGCCTGGCGCATCAACTGACGCAGCATCAGACCGCTCTCGTCCACCATCGTCAGGCCGAGTTCATCCACATCGCGGAAGTGGCGATAAAACGAGGTTGGCGCTATGCCCGCTTCACGAGCGACTTCGCGTAAACTGAGGCTGGCAAAACTACGCTCAGCGCTGAGTTGACTAAATGCGGCTTCTACCAGCGAACGCCGGGTTTTTTCTTTTTGTTGCGCTCTAACGCCCATCACGATGTCTGAATCCTTCCACATACCTTGCTGGCACTATACCAGAGATTAGGCGGTTGGCATGGCTTTGTGAATGATTGTTTACGCGCAGTTTGTGCTTCGGGTTCGCAAAAAAGCACAACGATAATTGGGTTATCTCGCCAACGATGTTACTATTCTGTTGCTTTTATGTATAAGAACAGGTAAGCCTGACCATGTCACATTCCTACGATTACGATGCAATAGTAATAGGTTCCGGTCCCGGCGGCGAAGGCGCTGCAATGGGGCTGGTTAAGCAAGGAGCGCGCGTCGCGGTGATTGAGCGCTATCATAACGTCGGTGGAGGCTGTACCCACTGGGGCACCATCCCGTCGAAAGCTCTCCGCCACGCCGTCAGCCGTATTATTGAATTCAATCAGAACCCACTTTACAGCGACCACTCCCGACTCCTTCGTTCTTCTTTCGCCGATATTCTCAACCACGCTGATAACGTTATTAATCAGCAAACGCGTATGCGGCAAGGCTTTTACGAGCGTAACCACTGCGAAATTTTGCAGGGAAATGCCCGTTTTGTTGATGAACACACGATCGCCCTGGAATGCCACGACGGCACGGTGGAAACGCTGACCGCGGATAAGTTCGTTATCGCTTGCGGCTCACGCCCATATCACCCAGTTGACGTCGACTTCTCGCATCCCCGGGTGTATGACAGCGACTCTATCCTAAGTCTGCACCATGAACCCCGCCACGTTTTGATTTATGGCGCGGGGGTAATTGGCTGCGAATATGCGTCGATCTTCCGCGGAATGGACGTCAAAGTTGATTTAATCAACACCCGCGATCGTCTGCTGGCGTTCCTCGATCAAGAGATGTCCGACTCGCTCTCTTACCACTTCTGGAACAGCGGTGTGGTTATTCGCCACAACGAAGAATACGAGAAGATTGAAGGTTGCGATGACGGCGTCATCATGCACCTGAAATCTGGCAAGAAACTGAAGGCTGACTGCCTGCTGTACGCCAATGGTCGTACCGGTAATACCGATTCGCTGGCGCTGGAAAATATTGGTCTGAAAACCGACAGCCGCGGACAGCTGAAGGTCAACAGCATGTACCAGACGGCGCTGCCGCACGTGTATGCCGTAGGGGATGTGATCGGCTATCCGAGTCTGGCATCGGCGGCCTACGATCAGGGACGCATTGCCGCCCAGGCATTGGTAAAAGGCGAGGCAACCGCGCATCTGATTGAAGATATCCCGACCGGGATTTATACCATTCCGGAAATCAGCTCCGTCGGTAAAACCGAACAGCAGCTCACGGCAATGAAAGTTCCCTACGAGGTTGGCCGCGCCCAGTTTAAACATCTGGCACGTGCGCAAATCGTGGGTATGAGTGTCGGGACGCTGAAGATCCTGTTCCATCGCGAAACCAAAGAGATTTTGGGGATCCACTGCTTTGGGGAACGCGCGGCCGAAATTATTCACATCGGTCAGGCGATAATGGAGCAAAAAGGTGGTGGTAACACCATCGAATACTTCGTTAACACCACCTTTAACTACCCAACCATGGCAGAAGCCTATCGGGTAGCGGCGCTAAATGGCTTAAACCGCCTTTTTTAACGCACTGTCGAAATGGCCATCCATTGACCCACGGATGGCCTCTGCCAGCTGTTCATAACGGCTGCGCAGCGGCGAGCCTGGACGATACACCAGACCAATCGTGCGACGCGGTTCAGGCTTGATGCAGGGCAGATAGACAACGCCATCACGTTTACGCTCCGGCGGCACGGCCAGCGCAGGCAGTAAGGTAATACCGCTGCCTGCCGCCACCATGTTGCGCAGCGTTTCCAGGCTGGTTGCCCGGAAATGAGTATCCTCATCAGCGCCCGCTTCAAAGCAGAAGCCCATCGCCTGATCGCGCAGACAGTGGCCATCCTCCAGCATTAGCAATTTCTCACCCGCCAGATCGGACATCGGCACACAGTCGCGGTTTGCCCATGGGTGATCTTCATAGATAGCCAGCAGCATAGGCTCATCAAATAATGGTACTTCGATGAACGCCTCACTCTCTTTCACCAGCGCCAGGATGACGCAGTCGAGCTTACCGCTATCCAGTTGCGCCAACAGCTGATGCGTCTGCGCCTCATGAAGATACATTTCCAGTTTTGGAAAGGTCTGGTGCAACATAGGGATAATATGCGGCAGCAGGTATGGCCCCACCGTTGGGATCAAACCAATATGCAGCGGGCCAGACATTGTCTCACCCTGTTGGCTTGCCATCTCCTTGAGCACTTTGACCTCGCGCAGCACGGTGCGCGCCTGATCCACCAGCAGTAGACCTGCCTGAGTGAACAGCACCTTGCGACTCGTACGCTCCAGCAGCATGACACCAAGCTCATCTTCCAGCTTGCGGATCTGTCCGCTCAGCGTTGGCTGGCTAACGTGACAGGAGTCTGCCGCACGTCGGAAGTGACGATGTTCGGCTAGCGCCACCAGGTATTCAAGATCACGAATATTCATTATTCATCCTCCATCGCCACGATAGTTCGTAGCGATAGGTAGCATAGCAACGAACGATTATCCCTATCAAGCTTTCTGTTTAATAATGCACCACAGAAACGGAACGGTACCCCTTTAACCCTTGAAGCTACTGTCCGTTTTGAGAGTTTCTCTCATACTCGAAATAACTAAAGCCAACGTGAACTTTTGCGGACCTTGAGTCCGCATTTTTTTTGCATAAAAAAGCCCGGCGTAATGCCAGGCTCTGATAACTGTTTGCCTGATGGCGCTACGCATATCAGGCTTACAAAGACAAAGGTTACGCCAAACGCGCCTTCGCGTAGTCGATCGCTTGCGCAACCTGCTGCGGCGACACGCCACCTTTCGCCGCACGTTTATCCAGGCAAGATTGCAACGAGAGGATCGGGTAAACGTCATCGCCAATCACCTGGCTAAACTTTTGTAAGTCGGCAAGCGACAGCGCTTCCAGCGGTTTGCCCTGACGAATTGCCTCGACCACCGTTTCCCCCACGATATGATGCGCTTCGCGGAACGGAACACCTTTCGCCACCAGATAATCCGCCAGCTCAGTGGCGTTAGCATAGCCTTGCTGCGCCGCTTCCTGACAACGCGGACGTTTCACCTGAATGCCATCCAGCACCAGCGCGGCCATATGCAGGCAGTCCAGCCAGGTGTCGAGCGCGTCAAACACCCCTTCCTTGTCTTCCTGCATATCTTTGTTGTACGCCAGCGGGAGACCTTTTAAGGTCATCATCATGCCGGTCAGCGCACCCTGTACGCGACCGCATTTGCCACGGATTAACTCCAGCGCATCCGGGTTTTTCTTCTGTGGCATCAGAGATGACCCCGAAGTCACACGGTCGGACAGTTCGACAAAGCCCGCTTCGCCGGTATTAAAGAAAATCAGATCTTCAGCAAAACGCGACAGATGCACCATACCGATAGAGGCATCGGAGAGTAACTCCAGCACGTGGTCACGGTCAGAAACGCTGTCCAGACTGTTACGCGTCGCCGAGGCAAAGCCCAACCAACCGGCCAACTGCTCGCGATCGATTTCATACGCCGTACCCGCCAGCGCGCCGCAGCCTAACGGACTTACGTCCAGGCGCTTGAGCGCATCCTGCAGACGGCTCTCGTCACGCGCAAGCATTTCGACATAGGCCAGACACCAGTGGGCAAACGTCACCGGCTGCGCGCGTTGCAGGTGGGTGTAACCCGGCATAACGGCGTCCTGGTTATTCTCTGCCGTCACCACCAGCGCACTTTGCAACTGACGGTTAGCCGACAGTAATTCAATAACCGTGTCTTTACACCACAGTTTAAGATCGGTCGCGACCTGGTCATTCCGGCTACGTCCGGTATGCAGTTTTTTACCTAGCTGGCCGACTTTATCAATCAGCTTACCTTCCACCCAGCTGTGAATATCTTCGGCATCGCTTTGAAGGATTTGCTGCGGATCCAGGCGCACTTCTTCCAGCAGGTTATTCAGCGCCTCTTCCAGTTGCAGTTGTTCATCGGCAGTCAGTACACCGACCGTTACCAACGCTTTGGACCAGGCCACAGAGCCGATAATATCCTGTTCAGCCAGGCGGTAGTCAAAACGTAACGAGTCGTTGAACTGTTTGAACCGCTGATCTGCTGCCTGTGTAAAACGCCCACCCCAAAGTGCCATAACGAATTTCCTTAATATGATATTTTTGCCCGGTGGCGCTGCGCTTACCGGGCCTACAAAACCCATCCAGGCCGGATAAGGCGAAGCCGCCATCCGGCACATTAATAGTTAAGCCAGAATACGCGTACCGATCGGCGTACCGTTAAACAGCGCCGGCAGTTGCTCGGCATGCCGCCAGGAGGCGATATCCACCGGGCGGCCCAGCGTACGCGCGGCATCCAGCGCCGCATTGACCTTCACGATCATGCCATCGGTAATAATACCTTGTTCAATCAGCTGTTCCGCTTTCACGGCGGTCATTTCGGCAATACGCTGGCCTTTGCCATCCAGAATGCCGCTTACGTCAGAGAGCAGGATCAGATCCGCCCCCAGCGTAGCCGCCAGCGCCGTTGCCGCCTGATCGGCATTAACGTTCATCAGCAGTCCGTCTTCCGTAACGCCAATGGAGCTCACTACCGGCAAAAAACCGTTTTCCAGCAGCGTGTTAATCAGCTTAGGCGAACCCGGCTGCGCCAGTCCAACATGACCGAGCTCTTTATCGAGCGGCGTCACTTTTACGCTATCGCCATCGCCAAGAAACAGACCCACGGATGCAATCTGATGCTTTTTCGCCCAGGCCAGTAAGGTTTTATTCGCTGTTCCCGCCAGGGCGCCGGTAATAATATCAATTTGATCGGCAGGCGTGACGCGCAGACCATTTTTCTTTTTCACCGGCAGATTCAGCTGTTTCATCAGCTCGTCGACCACGCAGCCGCCGCCGTGCACAATGACCAGCGGACGCTGGTGCGACTCACGATAATTCACCAGTGCGGTAAACAGACGCTCCAGCGCCTCTTCGCTATCCAGTAAAACGCCGCCCAGCTTGATAATTAATGGATTCATTGTTGCACCCTTAAATAAGAGACTGCGTTTGGGCAAAGCCAAAACGAATATTTGCGCACTGCATCGCCTGTGCCGCCGCGCCTTTCAATAAGTTGTCTTCCGTCGCCACCACGATCAGGTGCTCACCCTGCACGGCAAACCCAATATCACAGAATGGTAAGCCAACCACATTCTTCAGCGCCGGAACGCCGTTGTCATATAAACGCACCAGTGGCTTATCACCATACGCCTGCTGCAACGTCTGGGCCACCTGCGCATGGGTTACGCCCGCTTGCAAACGGCAGGTAATGGTTTCCAGAATTCCGCGCGGGAAGTTGCCCAGATGCGGAGTGAAGATCACCTCCGCGCCAAGATGAGTGGCGATTTCCGGCTGATGACGATGGGTAAACACGCCATACGGCTGCAGGCTCACCTCACAAAAACTGTTAGAGATAGCCGCTTTACGGCCCGCACCGCTCACGCCGCTGGTGGCGTTAATCACCGGCCACTGGCTGAGATCCAGCAGCCCGGCATCAATCAGTGGTTTCAGCGACAGCTGCGCCGCGGTCGGATAACAACCCGGCACGGCAATCAGATTAGCTTCTTTCAGTTGGTCTTCGTTCCATTCCGCCAACCCGTAAACTGCCTGCTCCAGCAGGTCGGGATGCTGATGGGTAAAGCCATAATATTTTTCATAAAACGCGCCGTCGTTTACACGAAATGCGCCTGAGAGGTCAAACACGACGCAACCGGCCTGCAAAAACTGCGGGGCCAGGTCATGACTCACCTCATGAGCCGTTGCGAGGAACACAACGTCCACCCCTGGGCTAAACTCGCTGATATCTGACATCGGCTGCAACGGTAAATCGACAATACCTTTCAACTGCGGATGCAAATCGGAGATTAATTTTCCTGCATCATTGCTTTGCGCTGAGACGGTCAAAGCGGTTATGTTCATATCAGGATGGCGATTTACATAGGTCACAAGCTCTGCGCCGGCATAGCCACTGGCGCCCACAATCAGCGTATTCAACATCGGGGCTGCTCACCTTCTTAGATTCTGTTGCCAGGTATAAGCCTTTATCACCTCACCTTACACTTGGTGGGTTTTATTACGCTTAACGTTAATGTATTTTTATTCACAAATACTGCATGAATATTGATACTATCATGACCCGAGGTGTGTCAACAATGAAAAACAATTTACCGCCATTTATCGAGATTTACCGCGCTCTGATTGCCACGCCATCGATAAGCGCTACCGAAGAAGCGCTCGATCAAAGCAATGCAGGTTTAATCACTCTGTTGGCGGGCTGGTTTAAAGATTTAGGCTTCAATGTGGAGGTCCAGCCGGTTCCCGACACGCGAAATAAATTCAATATGCTGGCGAGCATTGGACAAGGCGCTGGCGGTCTGCTGTTGGCGGGCCATACCGATACCGTCCCCTTTGACGACGGACGCTGGACGCGCGATCCGTTCACCCTGACCGAGCATGACAATAAGCTCTACGGTCTGGGTACGGCAGATATGAAGGGCTTCTTCGCGTTTATCCTCGACGCATTGCGTGATGTCGACGTCACGAAGCTGAAAAAGCCCCTGTACATTCTGGCCACTGCCGACGAAGAGACCAGCATGGCGGGAGCACGTTATTTCTCTGAAACCACCGCTCTGCGCCCGGACTGCGCGATCATTGGCGAACCCACTTCCCTGCAACCGGTCCGCGCGCACAAGGGTCATATTTCTAATGCGATTCGCATTTTGGGACAATCGGGTCACTCAAGCGATCCCGCGCGTGGTGTTAATGCGATTGAACTGATGCATGATGCCATCGGCCATATCATGACTCTGCGCGATGACCTGAAAGAGCGCTATCGCCATGACGCCTTTACCGTCCCGTACCCGACGCTGAATTTGGGTCACATCCACGGTGGCGACGCCGCCAACCGAATCTGCGCCTGCTGCGAACTGCATATGGACATTCGCCCATTGCCCGGCATGACGCTCAACGATCTCAATGGCTTACTTAACGATGCGCTGGCCCCTGTCAGCGAGCGCTGGCCGGGTCGCCTGACGGTTTCGGAACTGCATCCGCCAATTCCGGGCTATGAATGCCCGCCGGATCATCAACTGGTACAAGTGGTTGAGAAGCTACTGGGAGCGCAAACGGAAGTGGTGAACTACTGCACCGAAGCGCCGTTTATCCAGACACTTTGCCCGACGTTGGTGTTGGGCCCAGGTTCTATTAATCAGGCACATCAGCCGGATGAGTATCTGGAAACGCGTTTTATTAAGCCGACGCGGGAGTTAATTACCCAGGTCGTACATCACTTCTGCTGGCATTAACCGCAAATCACCTCGTTACCCCTTTAGTGGTAATCGAGGTGAATTATTAACATTTCCATAAGCAAAGCTTATTTGATTCGATGTGAATTAAATAACGTAAATTCCCGCCATTTTTTCGTTTGCTGAACCGATTTCGCAGCAATTGACGTCACGAGTTTTACGTGGCTTTATAAAAGACGGCGAACAAACAAAGTCCGAGAGATTTCGTGGCACAGCCAACGCCGCTGAGGCGCGAAAGATACAGGACGCATAAATTAAAGATGGGGTGTCTGGGTTAATGAACGAACAATATTCCGCGTTGCGTAGTAATGTCAGTATGCTCGGCAAAGTGCTGGGAGAAACCATCAAGGATGCGTTGGGAGAGAACATTCTCGACCGCGTAGAAACAATCCGTAAGCTGTCCAAATCATCCCGCGCTGGCAATGAAGTCAATCGCCAGGAGCTGCTTACTACGCTGCAAAACCTGTCTAACGACGAGCTGCTGCCGGTTGCCCGCGCGTTTAGCCAGTTTCTGAACCTGGCCAACACCGCCGAGCAGCACCATAGCATTTCGCCAAAAGGCGAAGCAGCCAGCAACCCGGAAGTGATTGCTCGCACGTTGCGTAAACTGAAAGAGCAGCCCAACCTCGATGAAGCCACCATCAAAAAAGCCGTGGAATCTCTCTCCCTGGAGCTGGTTCTTACCGCCCATCCGACCGAGATCACCCGCCGTACGCTGATCCATAAAATGGGTGAAGTGAACGCCTGCCTCAAACAGCTTGATAACAAAGACCTCGTCGATTACGAGCGCCATCAGCTGATGCGCCGTCTGCGCCAGTTGATTGCCCAGTCCTGGCATACGGATGAAATCCGTAAGCTACGCCCAAGCCCGGTTGATGAAGCCAAATGGGGCTTCGCGGTGGTTGAAAATAGTCTGTGGGAAGGCGTACCAAACTATCTGCGCGAGCTGAACGAACAGCTGGAAGAGCATCTGGGCTATAAGCTGCCGGTTGATTTTGTCCCGGTTCGCTTTACCTCCTGGATGGGCGGTGACCGCGATGGCAACCCGAACGTAACGGCGGATATCACCCGTCACGTGCTGCTGCTCAGCCGCTGGAAAGCCACCGACCTGTTTCTGAAAGACATCCAGTTTCTGATTTCTGAACTGTCGATGGTGGATGCCACGCCGGAACTGCTGGCGCTGGTGGGCGAAGAAGGCGCAGCAGAACCTTACCGCTATCTGATGAAAACCCTGCGTTCTCGTCTGATGGCAACCCAGGCCTGGCTGGAAGCCCGTCTTAAAGGCGAGAAATTGCCGAAACCGGCGGGACTTCTCACCCAAAACGAACAGCTCTGGGACCCGCTGTATGCGTGCTACCAGTCTCTGCAGGCCTGTGGCATGGGCATTATCGCCAATGGCGAATTGCTCGATACCCTACGCCGCGTGAAATGTTTCGGCGTACCGCTGGTACGTATTGATATTCGTCAGGAAAGCACCCGTCACACTGAAGCCCTTGGCGAACTGACCCGTTATCTGGGCATTGGCGACTACGAAAACTGGTCGGAAGCGGATAAACAGGCTTTCCTGATCCGCGAGCTGAACTCCAAGCGTCCGCTGCTCCCGCGTAACTGGGAACCGAGCAACGACACCCGCGAAGTGCTCGACACCTGTCAGGTCATTGCCGAAGCCCCGTATGGCTCCATTGCCGCCTATGTTATCTCCATGGCGAAAACGCCATCGGATGTGCTGGCCGTGCACCTGCTGCTGAAAGAAGCCGGTATCGGTTTTGCTATGCCGGTTGCCCCGTTATTTGAAACGCTGGATGACCTCAATAACGCCGATGACGTCATGTCCCAACTGCTGAATATTGACTGGTATCGTGGCTTTATTCAGGGCAAGCAGATGGTCATGATCGGCTACTCTGACTCCGCAAAGGACGCGGGCGTGATGGCGGCCTCCTGGGCGCAATATCAGGCACAGGACGCGCTGATCAAAACCTGCGAAAAAGCCGGTATCGAACTGACGCTGTTCCATGGTCGTGGCGGTTCCATTGGTCGCGGCGGCGCGCCTGCGCATGCGGCGCTGCTCTCTCAACCACCAGGCAGCCTGAAAGGCGGTCTGCGCGTGACAGAACAAGGGGAGATGATCCGCTTTAAGTACGGCCTGCCGGAAGTGACCATCAGCAGCCTGTCGCTGTATACCGGAGCAATTCTGGAGGCCAACCTGTTACCACCGCCAGAGCCGAAGGATAACTGGCGTCATATCATGGATGAGCTTTCCGATATTTCCTGCGAGCTCTATCGCGGATATGTGCGTGAAAACAAAGACTTCGTTCCTTACTTCCGTTCCGCGACGCCGGAGCAGGAACTGGGTAAACTGCCGCTCGGTTCACGTCCGGCAAAACGCCGTCCAACCGGCGGGGTAGAGTCTCTGCGCGCTATTCCGTGGATCTTCGCCTGGACGCAGAACCGCCTGATGCTCCCGGCCTGGCTGGGCGCAGGTACCGCGCTGCAAAAAGTGGTTGAAGACGGCAAGCAAAGCGAACTCGAAGCCATGTGCCGCGACTGGCCATTCTTCTCCACGCGTCTTGGCATGCTGGAAATGGTTTTCGCCAAAGCAGACCTGTGGCTGGCAGAGTACTACGATCAACGCCTGGTCAAAAAAGAGCTGTGGCCACTGGGTAAAGAGCTGCGTCAGCGCCTGGAAGCCGATATCGATGTCGTACTGGCAATTGCCAATGACTCACATTTGATGGCCGACCTGCCGTGGATTGCCGAGTCAATTCAGTTAAGAAATATTTATACTGACCCGCTGAACGTCTTACAGGCAGAGCTGTTACACCGCTCACGCCAGGCGGAAGAGCAAGGCAATGCACCGGACCCGCGCGTTGAACAAGCGTTGATGGTGACTATCGCTGGTGTCGCAGCCGGCATGCGTAATACAGGCTAACGTCCCCTCCCGTCGCCTTCGTGCTATTGTATGAAGGCGACGGCAAAAACTGCTGTCATAACCGCTTCTTTTTCAATATATTCCCGCCTGAATATATTCACTATACGAATGTATCAACAGCAAAACACGATCCTGAGATCGTGATGCTTCAGTTCCTCTTAATGTTTAGTCGCTATTCTTGGCGCTACGATTAAAGACAGGCTCACATTATGCAATCCTTACAACTCCAGTCTAAACCTAAATTTAGCTGGAAAGCCCTGGGTTGGGCGCTCCTCTATTTTTGGTTTTTTTCCAGTTTACTCCAGGTCATTATTTGTTTAACCGGTTATAGCGGAACTAATGGGTTACGCGACTCGTTACTATTCAGTTCGCTGTGGTTGATCCCGGTATTCTTATTTCCAAACCGTATCCGCGCGATCGCTGCCATTATTGGCGTCATGCTATGGGCGGCCTCGCTGGCGGCTCTGAGCTATTACGTCATTTACGGACAAGAGTTTTCGCAAAGCGTTCTGTACGTAATGTTTGAAACCAATGCGAACGAAGCCAGCGAATATCTGAGCCAATATTTCAGCCTGAAAATTGTCCTTATCGCTCTGGCCTATACGGCTGTGGCTATTCTGCTGTGGACGCGTTTGCGCCCTGTGCATATTCCATCGCCCTGGCGTTATCTGGTGTCTTTCGCGCTGTTATACGGTTTGATTCTGCACCCAATGGCGGTTAATACGTTCATCAAACATAAACCGTTTGAAAAAACGTTAGATGGTCTCGCCTCACGTATGGAGCCTGCGGCCCCGTGGCAGATCATCTCTGGTTATTATCAATATCGTCAGCAGTTGACCTCGTTGAATAGCCTGCTGAATGAGAACAATGCCCTGCCGCCGCTGGCCAACTTCAAAGATAACTCCGGCGATGCTCCACGTACGCTGGTGCTGGTGATTGGGGAGTCAACGCAGCGTGGCCGCATGAGCCTGTATGGCTACCCGCGCGAAACGACGCCAGAACTGGATGCGTTGCATAAATCCGATCCTAACTTCACCGTGTTCAATAATGTCGTGACCTCACGTCCGTACACCATTGAAATCCTGCAGCAGGCGCTGACTTTCGCCAACGAGAAGAACCCGGACCTGTATCTGACTCAGCCGTCCCTGATGAACATGATGAAACAGGCCGGTTATAAAACCTTCTGGATAACCAACCAGCAGACGATGACTGCCCGCAACACCATGTTGACCGTGTTCTCGAAGCAGACGGATAAGCAGTTCTATATGAACCAGCAGCGTACGCAAAGCGCGCGCGAATATGACAGCAACGTGCTGGCGCCATTTAAAGAAGTACTGGCTGACCCGGCACCGAAAAAGTTCATCATCGTGCACCTGCTGGGAACGCATATTAAGTACAAATTCCGCTATCCGGATGGCCAGGGTAAATTCGATAACAATATCGACAATGTTCCCGCTGGCCTGAGTAATGATGAGCTGGAAGCTTACAACGATTACGACAGCGCGAATGCCTACAATGACCATATCATCGCCAGTCTGATCAAAGACTATAAAGCGACCGATCCGAACGGCTTCCTGCTGTACTTCTCCGATCACGGGGAAGAGGTATACGATACGCCTCCGCATAAAACGCAGGGTCGTAATGAAGACAACCCGACGCGCCATATGTATACGGTACCGTTCCTGCTGTGGACCTCTGAAAAATGGCAGGCCGCACACCCCCGCGACTTCTCACAGGATGTGGATCGTAAGTACAGCAGCTCTGAGCTTATCCACACCTGGTCTGATTTAGCGGGATTCACCTACGATGGTTTTGATCCAACTCGCGCCATTACTAACCCGCAGTTCAAAGAGACGACCCGCTGGATTGGCGACCCGTATAAAAAGAATGGCCTGATTGATTACGATACACTGCCTTACGGCGATCAAATCGGTAATCAGTAATCCCACACCGGCCACTCTTTAAGAGTGGCCTTTTTTTATGATGGCGGTTACTGTTCTCCCTGTCTGCTGCCTGCAAGGGATTAACATGTATCACGACGTCAGTCATCTTCTCTCACGCCTGATTAACGGCCCCACGCCGCTGCGCCAGGTGTATTTTGCCAGCACCAATAGCTCAACGCCGGAACTGGCGTATCAGGTCGATTTCCCCCGGCTGGAGATTGTGCTGGAAGGTGAGTTCACCGATAACGGCGTTGCAGGCGCACCCGCGACGTTACTGCCTTGCGATGTGCTGTTCGTTCCAGCTGGCGGCTGGAACTTTCCCCAGTGGCGCACACCAGTGACCACACTCAGCATCCTGTTCGGTAAACAGCAATTGGGTTTCAGCATCGTCCAGTGGGACGGTAAGCAATATCAAAATGTTAACCGCCAGCACGTCGCGCGGCGTGGGCCACGCATTGGCTCTTTCCTGCTGCAAACGCTCAATGAAATGCAGATGCAACCACAGGAGCAGCAAACCGCCAGGTTAATCGTCGCGAGTTTACTCAGCCACTGCCGCGATCTGCTCGGCAGCCAGATCCAGACCGCGTCACGCAGTCAGGCGCTGTTCGAAGCCATTCGCGACTATATTGATGAACGCTACGCTTCGCCGCTCACCCGAGAGTCCGTCGCGCAGGCGTTTTACATTTCTCCCAATTACCTCTCCCATCTGTTTCAAAAAACGGGCGCCATCGGGTTTAACGAATACCTGAACCACACACGTCTGGAACACGCGAAAACGTTACTGAAAGGTTATGAGCTGAAGATTAAAGAAGTGGCGCACACCTGCGGGTTTGTTGACAGCAACTACTTCTGCCGCCTGTTTCGTAAAAATACCGAACGCTCGCCGTCAGAATATCGTCGGCAATATCATAGCCAGTTGACGGATAAAGATTTCCGCCGGTAATAAAGAAGACAAAAATAACATTCACTGGATTTTTGTAATATCAAAAAAGAAATCCATTAACCTCCCTACCAGAATAATCTCACCTGAAACTGATATGTGAAGTAACTCTCACTTTGAGAGACACATTACATTTATCCAGCTTTTGGCAGATTTGTCAGATAGCGAAGCGTGACCAAACACTCTTATCCTGTGCACAGCAAAGCATCCCGGCAACGGGCTGCTAACAGAAAATTAAGAGGGTGTTTTTGTATGGAACTGTACCTAGATACCGCCAACGTCGCGGAAGTCGAACGTCTGGCACGCATCTTCCCTATTGCGGGGGTCACCACCAACCCAAGCATTGTGGCGGCAAGCAAAGAATCCATCTGGGATGTGCTGCCGCGCCTGCAAAACGCCATTGGCGAAGAGGGCATTCTGTTTGCTCAAACCATGAGCCGCGACGCGCAGGGCATGGTGGAGGAAGCCAAACGTCTGAGCAACGCGTTCCCCGGGCTGGTGGTAAAAATCCCGGTGACCTCCGAAGGTCTGGCCGCAATCAAAATGCTGAAAAAAGAGGGTATCACCACGCTGGGAACCGCCGTATACAGTGCTTCTCAGGGGCTGCTGGCTGCGTTGGCGGGGGCTAAATATATCGCACCTTACGTTAACCGTATTGACGCACAGGGCGGCGACGGAATTCGCACGGTACAAGAGCTGCAAACGTTACTGGAACTGCATGCGCCAAACAGCATGGTACTGGCCGCCAGCTTTAAAACCCCGCGTCAGGCGCTGGATTGCTTACTGGCAGGATGCGAAGCAATCACCCTGCCATTAGACGTAGCGCAACAAATGCTCAATACCCCTGCGGTAGAGTCAGCAATAGAGAAGTTTGAGCAGGAATGGAACAACGCATTTGGTCACATCAACCTGTGAGGGAAATAAAGTATGGATCGCATTATTCAATCACCTGGTAAGTACATCCAGGGTGCTGATGTTATTACCCGTCTTGGCAGCTACCTCAAACCACTGGCAGAGCGCTGGCTGGTCGTTGGGGACAAGTTTGTCTTAGGCTTTGCCCAGGGCGCGCTGGAAAAAAGCTTCCAGGATGCCGGACTGGCGCTGGAAATTGCACCGTTTGGCGGCGAATGTTCACAAAACGAAATCGACCGTCTGCGCGGCGTGGCGGAGAAAGCGCAGTGTGGCGCCGTACTTGGTATTGGCGGCGGTAAAACGCTGGATACCGCCAAAGCGCTGGCGCACTTTATGGGCGTGCCTGTCGCCATTGCACCAACTATTGCCTCCACCGATGCGCCGTGCAGCGCGCTGTCCGTCATTTACACCGATGCGGGTGAGTTCGATCGCTATTTGCTGCTGCCGAACAACCCGGACAGGGTGATTGTTGATACCAAAATTGTCGCGGGCGCACCGGCACGTTTGTTAGCCGCAGGCATCGGCGATGCGCTGGCGACCTGGTTCGAAGCGCGTGCCTGTTCACGCAGCGGCGCAACTACCATGGCGGGCGGTCAGTGCACCCAGGCGGCGCTGGCACTGGCTGAGCTGTGCTTTAATACACTGATAGAAGAAGGTGAAAAAGCGATGCTGGCAGCCGAGCAGCACGTGGTTACGCCTGCGCTGGATCGCGTTATTGAAGCCAATACCTATCTGAGCGGTGTCGGTTTCGAAAGCGGTGGTCTGGCAGCGGCTCACGCCATTCATAACGGTCTGACGGCAATCCCGGATGCGCATCACTACTATCACGGCGAGAAAGTAGCTTTCGGTACGCTGACGCAGCTCGTGCTGGAAAACGCGCCGGTTGATGAAATTGAAACCGTTGCGGCACTGTGTCATTCCGTTGGACTGCCAATTACCCTGGCGCAACTGGACATCAAACAGGATATCCCGGCGAAAATGCGCATTGTGGCTGAAGCAGCCTGCGCCGAAGGCGAAACCATCCACAACATGCCTGGCGGCGCAACGCCGGACCAGGTGTATGCTGCCCTGCTGGTGGCTGACCAGTACGGTCAACGTTACCTGCAAGAGTGGGAATAAGCTGCAAATAGAAAATCCCCGCAAAGGCGGGGATTTTTTTATTCATGCCATACCGGACCCGCGCAAGCGACATCCGGCATCGTCTGTTACAGCAGGTCGAAACGATCCAGGTTCATCACTTTTACCCATGCGGCAACGAAATCTCTCACGAACTTCTCGTGGGCATCGCTGCAGGCATAAACTTCAGCCACTGCGCGCAGTACAGAGTTAGAACCAAACACCAGATCGGCGCGGGTTGCGGTGTATTTTACTTCACCGCTCAGACGGTCACGACCTTCAAACAGCTCTTGTGACTCATCAACCGCCTTCCACTCATGACGCATATCCAGCAAATTGACGAAGAAGTCAGTGCTGAGTATGCCTGGACGATCGGTAAAGACACCGTGCTGGCTGCCATCGAAGTTGGTGCCCAGTACGCGCATACCACCCACCAGCACGGTCATTTCCGGTGCGGTTAGCGTCAGTTGCTGCGCTTTATCGATCAGCAGCGACTCGGTGGTCGACACGTCAGGACGAGCGCGGTAGTTACGGAAACCATCGGCAATCGGCTCGAGCAGTTCGAACATCTCAATATCCGTTTGATCCTGACGCGCATCCACGCGGCCCGGCGCAAAAGGTACCTTGATGCTGACACCGGCAGCGCTAGCCGCTTGCTCTATACCAACAACCCCGGCCAGCACGATAATATCGGCTAACGAAGCGGTATGGGCAGACTTATAAATACCTTCCAGCACAGGCAGAACGCGTGCCGCGGTGGCATTCACATCCCAGCCGCGCTGTGGATCCAGCGCCAGACGTGCGCCGTTAGCGCCGCCACGTTTATCCCCACCGCGGAAAGTCGATGCCGAAGCCCACGCCACCGATACCAGTTCGCCCACGGACAACCCGGAAGCAGCGATGGTCGCCTTCAATTTCAGGATATCTTCTTCACTTGGGTTGAAGAACGCATGCGGCAGCGGGTCTTGCCAAATCAGATCTTCTTTTGGCACTTCCGGTCCGATGTAACGCGCTTTTGGCCCCATATCACGGTGCGTCAGTTTAAACCACGCACGGGCAAACGCTTCGTTAAACGCCTGCGGATCGTTCAGGAAACGTCGGGAGATCTTTTCAAACTCAGGATCGAAACGCAGCGTCAGGTCGGTAACCAACATTGTCGGCTTACGTTTTTTCGACGGATCAAACGGATCGGGAATAATTTCTGGCGCGTCAACCGCTTCAAACTGAATCGCACCTGCTGGGCTGCGAGTTTGCACCCACTCGTATTTGAACAGGTTCTCGAAGAAATAGTTGCTCCATTGGGTAGGCGTCTGCGTCCACACAACCTCCAGACCGGAAGTAATTGCGTCTGCGCCCGCGCCGCTACCATAGCTGCTGGCCCAGCCCAGGCCCTGCGCTTCAATCGGCGCGGATTCTGGGTCGGCCCCAACGTGCGATGCCGGTGCTGCGCCGTGGGTTTTGCCCAACGTATGGCCGCCGCCAATCAGCGCCACGGTTTCTTCGTCGTTCATCCCCATGTTACCGAAGGTCGCGCGAATAGCCGCTGCCGCAGAAAGCGGTTCGCCGCTATGGTCCGGCCCTTCCGGGTTCACATAGATAAGGCCCATTTCTGTTGCGCCCAGCGGCGCTTTTGCCAGCTCTTCCGGATGACGGTGGGTCAGCCAGGCTTTTTCATCACCCCAGTTTACATCGAGGTCCGGTTCCCAGACATCTTCACGACCGGCGCCAAAGCCGAAGGTGCGAAAGCCTGAGTTTTCCAGCGCCACGTTACCCGCGAGGATAAACAGGTCGGCCCAGGAAATTTTCTGACCATATTTCTGCTTGATTGGCCACAGCAGACGACGCGCTTTATCCAGGCTGACGTTGTCTGGCCAGGAGTTCAGTGGTGCAAAACGCTGCTGTCCGCGACCCGCGCCACCGCGTCCATCGATGGAGCGATAGGTCCCAGCACCATGCCATGCCATGCGGATAAACAAACCGGCATAAGAGCCCCAGTCAGCAGGCCACCACGGTTGAGATTCGGACAGAAGGGCTCTGAGATCCCCTTTCAGGGCAGAGTAATCAAGCTTGCTAAATTCTTTGCGGTAGTCGAAGTCCTCACCCAGCGGGTTCGAACGATTGGAATGTTGGTTTAAAAGATCAACGCGGAGTTGATTAGGCCACCAGTCGCGGTTATTTCTTCCTGCACCCGCGCTGTGATCCGGCCCGCCCTGATGGAAAGGACACTTACCGGCAGTTGATGCGTTCTGGCTATCGTCGGACATGCTCATCTATATGCTCCCTTTACAGTGTTCTGACTACGATATACACCACCAGAGATAAGATATAGTCGAAAAAACCCACAGATTCGATAGCTAATTCCTTTTATATTTAAAGTTACAGAGATGTAGATCAAAGTGATCAACAAAAAACCCTCCGAAGAGGGCTGACGTACTGATTATGCTGGTCTTACTCCCAGCGTGTGACAAATTGCGTAGCTCATTTCAGCGCGATTAAGGGTATAGAAATGAAAATCTTTCACCCCTTCGCGACTGAGAATTTTCACCATGTCCATGGCGATGTTTGCCCCCACCAGCTTGCGGGTTTCCGCATCGTCATCAAGGCCATCAAACATGGTCGACATCCACGCCGGAATGCGGACGTTGGTCATGTCGGCAAATTTTTTCGCCTGTTTAAAGTTAGATACCGGCAGGATACCCGGAATAATTTCCACATCGATCCCCGCAGACACGCAGCGATCGCGAAAACGCAGATAGCTTTCTACATCGAAGAAAAATTGGGTGATCGCGCGGTTCGCACCGGCATCAACCTTACGCTTCAGGTTCAGCAGATCGGCCTGAGCGCTCTTCGCTTCCGGGTGCACTTCCGGGTAAGCCGCAACGGAGATATCAAAGTCCGCAACCTCTTTCAGCAAAGTCACCAGGTCAGAGGCATACATATCTGGTTTACCGCTTCCCGGCGGCAGATCACCGCGCAGGGCAACAATATGACGAATACCGTTATTCCAGTAGTCCTGAGCAATGGTGCGCAGCTCATCGCGGGTCGCATCAATACAGGTCAGGTGCGGAGCCGCTTCAAGACCCGTGCGATCCTTAATACCTTTAATAATGCTGTGCGTACGATCGCGTTCACCAGAGTTTGCACCGTAAGTGACTGAAACAAACTTCGGCTTCAGGCTGCTCAGGCGATCGATGGAGTTCCACAGGGTTTGCTCCATTTCACTGGTGCGCGGCGGGAAAAACTCAAACGAAACGTTAATCTGACCCTGTACTTCCGCCAGGCTCTGATTCAGGGCTTCCCGCTGGTTGGCGTGAAAAAAGCTCATACCTTACCTCATCAATCTTTTGTCGTTATATGTTGTGTTGTGAACTGCTATA
The DNA here is from genome assembly GCF_030334525.1 of Citrobacter sp. Ce119. NCBI lineage: Bacteria > Pseudomonadati > Pseudomonadota > Gammaproteobacteria > Enterobacterales > Enterobacteriaceae > Citrobacter > Citrobacter sp. Ce119. Next base: position 107,307 of record NZ_JAOWDR010000031.1, on the reverse strand, counting down.
CGTTTAGACGTCTAGATGTAAAAATGACGGAAAAGCACGCTGGCGTCAACACAAAAATCATCGTTAAAGGTGAGGAATACTCAGCCAATGTGAAAAAAATTCACATCAGCCTGAAATGATGAGGGATTGCGTCACGACCGTCTGCAGCCATCCTAATTTTGTTACGTTCTCAGGCAGCATCAGCAACCCCATGCTAATACGCAATTCTGTATCGGTAAGCGGAAGGAAGATCACGCCCTGACGCTGGATCGCGCAAAAGGAGGCTGGAATCAGGCTCAGACCGTCACCCTGCGCGATCCGCGCCAGCAATACGTCATGTTCAAGTGGCTCTTCAATACAGGCAGGCAAGTAACCCGCACGACGAAAAATATGTCGGGCGTAATCAAAGAAGGCAGGGTTACGTTCGCGTTTGAACCAGAACAGCGGTCGGTGGCTCAGCGCGGTTAATGTGAGTGACGACAGCGCCGCCTCTGGCCAGAGCGCGGGTAAAGCGGCGATCATCGATTCTTGCCAGCCAAGCGGCGTGACGCTAAGCCCCGAAGTTTCAAGCGGTAGTGCCACCAGCGCGGCATCCAGTTTTCCCCGCCGCACCTGGCGGGCCAGTTCCGGCGAACCATGCCGGACAATATGTAGCTTCTGTACGCGCATATTAAGCTGCGACTCAAGCACCGCAAAAACGCCCTGCTCAAACGCCGTACTTAGTCCTAAGCGCAGAGATTGCTCCCCCGTTTTCGCTAACTGACTCAGCGTCGCCCAGGTTTTATCCTGTAGCGCCAATAGCGGGCGTACGATTTCAAGTACGCGTTGCCCGTCCTCCGTCAGCGTAAGCCCCCGGGTATGACGGACAAAAAGCGTCACCCCCAGGCGTTCTTCAAGCTGGCGAATGTGGCGACTCAGCGGCGGCTGCGACATAAACAAGCGCTGCGCCGCCCGGCTCATATTGTTCTCTTCCGCTACTACGGAAAAGTAACGCAGCAGGCGAATGTCCAGAGAGTGCAAAGACGATGTTGTCATACCGAAAAGGTATCACGGAAACGGTATTATCCCAATCATTCCGCACGCTCTATCCTCACGCCACAGACCACACGAAAGAGGAAGAAATGATGCCTTCAGAACGCTTTATTACCGGTCAGGAGATGTTGCAAAAAGTGGATGGTAAAGGGGGCGATGCGGTCGTCGAAAGTCTGCAGGATATTGCGCCAGACTTCGCCCAGTACCTGATTGAATTTCCTTTTGGCGACATCTATTCAAGGCCGGGGCTGGATTTACGCAGTAGAGAAATCGCTACCGTCGCGGCATTAACGGCTCTGGGCAACGCTGCACCGCAGTTGAAAGTGCATATTGGCGCCGCATTACACGTGGGTTTAACGCAGGATGAGATCGTTGAAGTGATAATGCAGATGGCCGTCTATGCTGGCTTCCCTGCGGCACTCAACGGTTTGTTCGCTGCAAAAGAGGTGTTTGCCTCCTACAGAGGTTAAAACAAAGGCCAGCGGAATATCTGCTGGCCTGACCTCACTACGGTTTCACATCTTCCACACGCATGCCTTTGAGTTGCTCATCCGTCAGCGTATTTCCCGCTTTGAAATAATCAACGACCGCATTAGAGACATAGTAACCGCCGGATGTGTTACGCGCTTTACCTTCAGTAAATGTCGTGAAACCATCACCACCGTCCGCCAGGAAGCTATTGGTGGCAATGTGATAAACCGTGGCATCCTCAATCGGTTTGCCGTTTAACGTCAATACGCTAACCCGCTGACCAACCGGTTTACTGCTGTCATACTTCATCTCCAGCCCTTTGGACACCTGCAATACACCGTTGCTTAAACCCGCGCCGTGCTCCATCAGGTTACGTAACTGCTTCCCGGTGAGATCCATGGTTGCCAGCTCATTCGGGAACGGGAAGGTGCTAATGACTGCGCCCATGGAGATGGCCCCTGCAGGGATTTCATTCCGAATGCCGCCCGAGTTCGTAAGCGCTAACTGGGTATCTTTACCCGCCGCAGCCAGCAACGCATCTGCCGCCAGATTTCCCAGCGAAGAAGATTCACCGTAAGCACGCGTCAGCTCAACCGGCGAGTTGGCAACCGTCTGCTGCACCACTTTATCGAGCTTTTTATTCCAGCCATCAATGACCTGTTTCGTTTGCGGGTCTGGCTGCCATTCATCAGCAAAAATGGTCTTCAGCTCGAAGTTCTTCACGGTAAATTGATGCGGTTTTTGCTGGTAATCCAGCACCAGTTTACCCACATCAATGCCGCCGCTATCAGTAGACAGAATCAGGGTGTTACCTACTTTAATCGGCTCCGGCGTGCCCACATGCGCATGACCGGTGATCAGGATGTCCAGCCCCTGCACCTGGCCTGCGGTCTGGATGTCTTTATCCAGCGCACGGCGTACATCGGTGCCCCCCAGACTGGACTGACGCGCTGGCGTGCCTTCATGGATCAGCGCCACGGTGAGATCGACTTTGCCTTTCAGCTCATCGATATAGCGTTGCAACCACTTCACTTCATCCCGCGCCTCAATCCCGACACGTGTCGCAGCGGAAACCGTATCATCAAAAGCAAACACGCCGTGCAGACCGATCACGCCAATCTTCACGCCATCTTTTTCAATAATGGTGTAAGGCTTATCCCAGAACATTTTGCTGCTGTTCTGGTAAAAGATGTTGCCCTGCACGATCGGAAACTTCGCCTGGCTCAGCTGCAGCAGCGTATTGTCCCAACCGTGATCGAATTCATGATTACCCATGGTGACAGCGTCAAAATTCATGGTGTTCATGATATCGATAATCGCCTTCCCCTTAGTCAGGCTGCTGATATATGGCCCGGTAAAATAGTCGCCAGCATCCAAAAACCAGGTGGCGCTATTTTTCGCTTTCTCCTGTTTTACCATTGTCGTGATATTGGCCCAACCGCCAATATCACGTGTGCCATTGGCAATCCAGGGCACTTTATAAGGTTCGACATGGGCATGAAGATCGTTGGTATAAATAATCGTGACATCTTTGGCACTCGCCCAGAGCGGCAAAGAGACCAGAACACCGACAGCAAGCATTTTTAACTTCATAATCAATCCCTTTCAGTCATATAAAGAATCGCTACGTTACGTTCTGAAAGGTTTTTTTATGTGAGAAGACTCACATCCATCGGTGATAGTTGCGGGCCAAAACCAACGACCATTAAAAATCGTTGGTAACAGGATGACATCACTGTTCACTATCAATTGCTGAAGGGCATGTGGGAGCTTTTCCCCACTGTTTAACGATAAACAATTGCGCAACTGGTTATCGATATTTTTGGCAACAAGGCAACACGCGTAAAATGGTGTGTCTGTTAACAGAGGGGGGGATTAATACAACATCCAGTCAATACCAAATGGCGAAGCTTACACATCTTACCGGCCTACATTACACACGAACCGTAGGCCGGATAAGCGCAGCGCCACCCGGCAACAAAAACTACAGCAGCTGCGCCAGACGGTTGATGTCTGACTGAATAGCTCCGGCGGTAACGTCACGACCTGCGCCCGGTCCACGGATCACCAGCGGGTTATCGCGATACCAGCGGCTTTCAATAGCGAAGACGTTATCGCACGGCAGCAGCGCCGCCAGCGGGTGTTCAGGACGTACCGCTTCTACGCCAACGCGTGCTTTACCGTTAGCATCAAAACGCGCCACATAGCGCAGCACCAGCCCCATTTCACGCGCCGCTTCCAGGCGTTGCACCATTTGCTCGTTCAGCTCGTCGCCATTTTCAAAGAAATGGTCAATAGAGCCTTCTTCACAGTGTGCAGGCACCAGCGACTCTACGCGTACCTGATCCGGTTCGATGTCGTAACCCGCTTCACGCGCCAGAATCACCAGTTTACGCATCACATCTTTACCTGAAAGATCCACGCGCGGGTCAGGTTCAGTCAGACCCTGTTGCCACGCCTGATCCACCAGATCGGTGAATGGGACCGTGCCATCAAATTGCAGGAACAACCACGACAACGTGCCGGAGAAGATCCCGCTGATCGACAGAATGGTATCCCCGCTATCAATCAGATCGCGTACGGTATGATTGATCGGCAAGCCCGCGCCTACGGTAGCGTTATACAGCCAGTGGCGACCGGTCTTTTCAAAGGCGTCATGGATCTGACGGTAATTATTACTGTTGCTCGCCCCTGCCAGTTTATTGGCGCTGATGACGTGGAAGCCATGGCTGGCGAAATCCAGATACTGATCCGCTAACTGCTCGCTGGCTGTAACGTCCAGCACCACTAAATCATCATACGGGTGGGCGCGCATCCACAGGAACAAAGACTCTTCATCCTGTTCTACCGCCTCGTCATCAAAGAAGGCTAACGCGCGACTGGCATCCAGCCCTTCATAATTCAGCAGGCTACGACGGCTATCAACCACACCCGCCAGTACGAATTCTAATCCGGTACGCGCCGAGAGCGTGCTCTGCTCACGAGCAAACAGCTCCAGCCAGCGCGAGCCAATGTTGCCTTTGCCGAACAGCACCAGACCAATGCGTTTTTCCGCGCGGAAGATAGACTGATGCAGACCCTGAATCAGGCTCTCCGTCGGGCCGGTGCGCAGTACCGCGACCAGGCTGATGCCCTCTTCCGACTGCCAGGTGAATTCGACCGGCTGACCTTTCAACTGTTGCCAGAAACGATGGCAGTGCAGCGGGTTACGGGTGACGCCCGCCCCGACCATCGCCACCAACGCCAACCCCTGGCGCAGACGCAGCTCGCCCGGCAGGCCAGCTTCATCCAGAATTTTCAGTGCGCCGTCAGCGACTTCTGAGGTGTAGCAAAATTGCAGCAGTTGGCGGTCAGGATGCACACCCACCGCCAGCGGACGCACCTGAGTGCGTTTTAAAATCTGATCAATCTCTTTGTAGGCCAGTTTAAAGTCCTGGCTGGCAGGTACCTGGAACTCAATCAGGCACACGTCGTCATGGCTGGTCACAATACGCGCCCCGGTACCAGAAGCCAGGACGCGTTCAATACGCGTTGAACCTTGCTCCGGCGTATAGCTACAACGCAACTGGAGATCGATATCACTGCCGGAAACCGGCTGTAGGGTACGGGCATGGAGAACCGGCGCCGCCAGACGCGCCAATTCGCTGGCTTCATCCAGACGCAGCAGCGGCAGCAGACAGGCATCTTTTACTTTACGCGGATCCGCGCTGTATACCCCGGCAACATCACTCCAGATAGTTACGCGGGAAACGCCCGCCAGCGCGCCAACCTGCGTCGCCGAGTAGTCGGAGCCGTTACGTCCCAGCAGCACCGTTTCGCCGCCGTTGCTGCGGCTAATAAAGCCGGTAACGACCAGACGTTTACCCGGATGCTGCGCCAGCAGTTGCTGTAGCAGTGGGTAAGAAAGACCTTCATCTACCTGCGGCTGAGCGCCGCGCTCAGCACGTAAAAAATCGCGCGCATCCAGCCAGGCTGACTCCAGCCCCTGTTGGTTAAGGACGGCCGACATCAAACGCGCCGACCACACCTCGCCATGCCCGACGACTTCGGCATAGACAGCATCGTTCACACCGCTGTCGAGTAACCCGGCCAGGCGTTCCAGATCGTGAATAAACGCGCCGATCAGTCCATCCGCCACCTCGGGAGGTAACAAACCGCTGATAAGCTCACTTTGATAGCGACGTAACGCCTGTTGAACCTGATGCGCAGAAAGACGATCGGTCTGGCTTAACTTCAGCCAACTAATCAACTGGTTAGTGGTACTGCCTGCGGCTGAAACAACCATCATGTCATCAGGCTGCGAGTATTCCGCCATAATGCCTGCGACACGCAGATAACATTTCACATCAGCCAGACTACTACCACCAAATTTGTGCAGTTGACGACCCTTCGCCCCTGCCTGCGCAATCACACTCATGTTTACCCCTTGTTTGCAGCCCGGAAGCCATTTTCCAGGTCGGCAATTAAATCTTCGCCATCTTCAATACCGGTGGAGATACGCAGCAGCGTTTCCGAAATTCCGGCAGCAGCACGCGCTTCTGGCGCCATACCCGCGTGAGTCATGGTTGCAGCGTGGGAGATCAGACTTTCAACGCCCCCTAACGATTCCGCCAGCGTAAACAATGACAACCCACTGAGGAAGCGGCGCAGCGTTTGCTCATCGCCATCCAGCTCAAAACTCAACATCGCGCCAAAGCCTTTTTGCTGACGCGCGGCAATCTCATGGCCCTGATTATCCGGCAATGACGGGTGATACAATTTTTTCACCAACGGCTGAGTTTGCAGATAATCCACAATCGCCTGAGCATTACGTTGCGCCACCTCCATGCGAGGTGACAGAGTACGCAGGCCGCGCAACAGCAGATAACTATCAAACGCGCCGCCGGTCACACCAATATTATTCGCCCACCATGCCAGTTCAGTGACCGTTTCCGGATCTTTTGCTATCACTACACCGGCCACCACGTCGGAGTGACCATTTAAATATTTCGTGCATGAATGCAACACCAGATCGGCGCCTAATGCCAGAGGATTTTGCAGGGCCGGGCTTAAAAAAGTGTTGTCGACAACGCTGACCGCGCCAGCTTCACGCGCCAGCTGGCAGATTTTCGCAATATCCACCACGCGCAGCAGCGGGTTGCTTGGGCTTTCTACCAGCACCAGCTTCGGTTTTTCCGCCAGTGCCGCTTGCAACGCCTGCTCATCGCCTTGATCGACAAACAGGACGCGATAACAGCCACGCTTTGCCAGGCTGTCAAACAGACGATAGCTCCCACCGTAGCAGTCGTGCGGTGCGACCAGCAGATCGCCTGGCTTGAGGAATACCGTGGTCACCAGATGAATCGCCGACATGCCGGTATTGGTCAGTACAGCCCCCGCACCACCTTCCAGTTCCGCCAGTGCACGCTGAACGACATCACGCGTTGGGTTGCCGCGGCGCGAATAGTCATGGGCGCGAGGCTCATTAAAACCGGTAAAGTTATAGGTGCTGGAGAGGTGAATCGGCGGGACAACGCAACCGTACTGTTCGTCGTCATTTAATCCGCTACGCACTGCGATGGTGGCCTGTTTACGCGTCATATTGAGGAGATCCTGGCTGAGTCGGTGAAAAGTCAGACACCAGAGTAATCATAGTTGTGATAGCCGTCAATACATCTGGACATCTAAACTTCTTTGCGTATAGATTGAGCAAACTGGAAATAGCCGTTAAAATTATATGCATTAGCGTACATCTGCGTCGGCTTACTTCGTGTCAGGGCCACGCCACTACGATAAACTACGCGCAATTATGGTCTGGGCTCAGGTTCTGGCCTCAATATTAATGACAAAGAGGATTAGGTATCTCATGGCTGAATGGAGCGGCGAATATATCAGCCCATACGCTGAGCACGGTAAGAAGAGTGAGCAAGTCAAAAAAATTACGGTTTCCATTCCTCTGAAGGTGTTAAAAATCCTTACCGATGAACGCACGCGTCGTCAGGTTAACAACCTGCGTCACGCCACTAACAGCGAACTGCTGTGTGAAGCGTTTTTGCATGCTTTTACCGGGCAACCCTTACCCAACGATGACGACCTGCGTAAAGAGCGCAGCGATGAAATCCCGGAAGAAGCAAAGGTAATCATGCGTGAACTGGGTATCAACCCGGAAACGTGGGAATACTGATTGTTGAAGACAGATGAGAAAAGGCGGGATCACTCCCGCCGCTTCTCACTATGTTACTTACTGATACCATTGAGCTTATTCAAAGTCTCTTCCATTTTTAGCGTTTCTTTACGGTTCAACGGATAGAAATAAATCAGAATGACCGCCGCCAAAAACAAACATAAAGCCGGTAAGAGATTCGCCATCGTATAGATGTTTTCCTGAACGATGCTGGTTTGCACCGCGCCGCCCGTTGACGAAGATTGATATCCAATGATGGCCAGCATAAAGCCGCCAATAGCCCCTGCGCACGCCTGACCAACTTTACGGGCAAAGAAGTTCACGCCATAGACGGTTCCATCTTCACGATCGCCGGTGACATACTGATGATAATCACAAACATCAGTCATAAACGCCCAAATCATCAGATTGAATAATCCGGCCCCCAGCGTTGCCAGGAACAGGAACACCAAATAGACCTTCGCGTCGGTAATGTGGGTGAAGTACATCAGCAGATACATGGCTACCGCAAAGAGCAACGCGCCGACGCTGGCTTCTTTCTTACCAAAGCGTCTTGTGAGCCAGGATGCCGATGGCGCCAGCAAAACCAGAGAGCCAAAGGTGAAAAGCAAGGCAACGGACATAGCCTCTTTGTTATGAAAATAGTCGTTAAACAGGTAAGTCATGTTGGTACCAGACAACCCCTGATTAATCACGATCAGCAGATCCACAACCACTAAAACAATCAGCGCCTTATTGCGTAACAGCCCCTTTAGCAGCACAGAAACAGGCATGCTCTCTTTTCTTTCCACCCGCACGCGTTCCGTCGTTAACTGACAGGTCAACGTTAAAAAGATAAAGCCCAGCACTGAACAACCAATAGCAATCCAGAAGAAATGCTGCCCGGAAATCACCTGGCTTCCGTCCACCAGGGTGGTGTACATCAGGATTGGAATAAAAAAGCCGGTTGTCCCGCCGCCGATGGCAGACCCAACGCTGCGCCAGGTTGACAGCGATACGCGATCCTCCGGGTTCGAGCTAATAGCTGCAGACATGGCGCCATACGGAATACTCACCGTCGATAACAGCGAACCGTAAATAAAATAGGAACAGCAGATGTAGATAATTTTCGCCGTATAAGAAAAATCATGCACAAACGGCAGGAACAGGACGACCGCAATGATGCAGAACGGATACTTCATCCGCCGCACCCATGGATTAAAACGCCCATGAACCGTCAGTTTAGAGGTATCACATAAGCGCCCTACGCCAACGTCGACAAACGCATCAAAGAGTTTGGTCACAAAATAGAGTGAACCAACAATGACGCCGGAAATACCAAGGACGTTGGTGTAATAAATCATTAAAAAACTATTTACCAGTCCAAGAATAAAACAGGTTCCGAGGTCGCCACATAAATAACCGAATTTATCTCTTAACCCGAAAGGTCTGACGGTAATATTTTGATTACTTCCGATCATAGTTCCATCATTAGACATGATGTTAACTCCTTAGACACATTATTCACGCAAGTTATGCGTATATACCGATGCTCAATGTAATAAATCGATAAGAAGCGTATTGATGGTCAGAAGTTATAACCGAGACCAACGCGATAACGGGTCTGACGATCGTCCGTGGTGGTAGTGTTATAGCCCGAGGAAACGTTACCAACCTCAACAAATGGAACCCATGAGCCTATTTTATACGCCACCCGGAAGTTATATTCGTAATCGTCTTTTCGGTTGTTATATAAATCTTCGCTATCGGCAATTTTATAAATGCCATTTAGCTCAAACATCCAGTCATTGATGTTGTAACCGAGCCATGCTTCCGGACGATAGACCATGCGGTCATCTTTGCCGTCGGAGTTTCTGCGCATGTACTCCTGGCGATAGCGGAACGCGGTCCACCAGTTGTCATTGATATTATACTGTACGCGAATATAAGGCTTATATATCGCGATATTATCGCCCGTTTCGATCGCAATGCCCGGCTGCCAGATAAGACCTTGCCAGGTGAACTGGTAGCTTGCCGTATACTCATTGCCATTACTTTCCATATTATTCCACGCATCATTAGATTGCGTATCTTCGGAACGTGAAATGGCTTCCACTGCCACACCAAAACCCGTAGCAAAACGGTGAGACATATAAACACGGTCGTAATTGCGACCATCGTCATAATATTCATGTCGATAATCAACATAACCCGCATGCGCGGCCGCAGAGAATAATGGAATCAGTAATAACGCGGATTTAAATTTCATGACCATCCCTCTTCACACTATATCAAGGAAATTGTCCATCTCGTCCCATCAATAAATGAGGGAACGATGAAGGAATAAGAATAATTTTATATTTCCACGAAAGTGTATTTTAGAAAGAAGGAAGAAACCTTTGGTATTTTGCCAAAAACTGGCATAAGTGGCAAAAATCAGAAGATGAAAAGGATTCAGATCACCAGTTGAAACATTTTATCGTAAAAATAAAAACACTGTTTTATTTATTAAAGAAAAGACATCATTCAATACATCAATACGAATTTCAGTCTGCATGCACAGAAACAAAAAAAGCGCCATAAGGCGCTTTTTTCTGACAGCTGAAACTTACTTGCTGCCTGGGATGCTGAAACGCTTGTTGAAGCGATCAACACGGCCACCGGTAGCAACATCACGCTGCTTGCCAGTATAGAACGGGTGGCACTTGCTGCACACGTCGAGGTTCAGATCGTGACCGACAGTAGAGCGGATTTTAATGACGTTACCGCAAGAGCAGTTTGCAGTAATTTCTTCGTATTTCGGGTGAATATCTTTTTTCATGGGAAAACCTCGGTTTAAGGCCGCGTCGCTCTTCCAGCCCTAACGCCAGACACCACGCGATGTTAATTATTCCCCGTCACCTTTCACACTGCTGATGCGTTGCCTGCGTTCACTCACTCTGGTCACATAGTTCACTATGCTCCCAGAGATTCGCTCACTTGCCGCCTTCCAGCCGCGCGAAACTCTCGGGTAATGGTCAGTATTTGACGCAATCAATTTGCATCAAAGGCGGCGAATCATACAGAAATTAACCTGCTCATGCAAACTGATCCGCATTCTACCCTTCACTAATGTGTATACTAACCCGCCAGATTTCAAGTCAGGATGATTCAATGCCCGTTGCGCACGTTGCCTTACCCGTTCCGCTTCCTCGTACCTTTGACTACCTCCTGCCGGAAGGCATGAGCGCCAAAGCCGGGTGTCGTGTACGCGTGCCCTTTGGCAAGCAACAGGAGCGCGTGGGTATCGTTCTGTCCGTCAGCGAGCACAGCGAACTGCCGCGGAGCGAATTGAAAGCCGTTCTCGAAGTGCTGGACAGCGAACCGGTTTATTCGACCTCCGTCTGGCGTCTGCTGTTGTGGGCGGCTGATTATTACCATCATCCTATTGGCGACGTGCTGTTTCATGCCCTGCCAATTTTACTGCGCCAGGGGCGCCCGGCGACAAACGCGCCCATGTGGTACTGGTTTGCCACTGAAGAAGGTCAGGTTACCGATCTCAACAGCCTGAAGCGCTCTCCCAAGCAGCAGCAGGCGCTGGCTGCGCTACGCCAGGGAAAAATCTGGCGCGACCAGGTGGCTGAACTGGAATTTAATGACGCCGCATTACAGGCGCTGCGGAAAAAAGGGCTGTGCGAGCTGGCGAGCGAAACGCCTGGCTTTAGTGACTGGCGAACAAACTACGCGGTTTCCGGTGAGCGTCTGCGACTGAACACCGAGCAGGCCACCGCCGTCGGGGCGATTCACAGCGCATCGGACAGTTTTAGCGCATGGCTATTAGCGGGCGTGACGGGCTCAGGCAAAACAGAGGTCTATCTAAGCGTCCTGGAAAATGTTCTCGCCCAGGGCAAACAGGCGCTGGTGATGGTGCCGGAGATTGGCCTGACGCCGCAAACTATTGCTCGTTTTCGCGAACGCTTCCATGCGCCGGTCGAAGTCCTGCACTCTGGCTTGAACGACAGCGAACGCCTTTCAGCCTGGCTGAAAGCCAAAAATGGCGAAGCGGCGATAGTTATCGGCACGCGCTCGTCGCTGTTTACGCCGTTTAAAAATCTTGGCGTAATTGTCATCGACGAAGAGCACGACAGCTCTTATAAACAGCAGGAAGGCTGGCGCTATCATGCGCGCGACCTGGCGGTTTACCGTGCCCACAGCGAGCAGATCCCGATTATTCTCGGCTCAGCCACCCCAGCGCTGGAAACGCTGTGTAATGTGCGGCAGAACAAATATCGTATGCTGCGCCTGACGCGACGCGCCGGAAATGCGCGCCCTGCCACTCAGCACGTGCTGGATCTCAAAGGTCAGCAGGTGCAGGCCGGACTCGCCCCTGCGCTTATCACCCGTATGCGTCAGCACCTGCAGGCGGATAACCAGGTGATCCTGTTTTTGAACCGCCGGGGTTTTGCGCCTGCGCTGCTGTGCCACGACTGCGGCTGGATTGCCGAATGTCCGCGTTGCGATCACTACTACACGCTACATCAGGCACAGCACCATTTACGCTGTCACCACTGCGACAGCCAGCGCCCGATACCGCGTCAGTGTCCTTCCTGCGGCTCGACGCATATGGTTCCGGTTGGACTCGGCACCGAACAGCTTGAGCAGGCTCTGGCGCCTTTTTTCCCCGGCGTGCCAATCTCACGCATCGATCGCGACACCACCAGCCGTAAAGGGTCGCTGGAGCAGCATCTGGCGGAAGTGCATCGCGGCGGCGCGCGAATTCTGATCGGTACGCAAATGCTGGCCAAAGGCCACCACTTCCCGGACGTCACCCTGGTGGCGCTGCTGGACGTCGACGGCGCGCTATTCTCTGCAGATTTCCGGTCAGCAGAACGCTTCGCCCAGCTCTACACCCAGGTTTCCGGGCGAGCAGGACGCGCCGGGAAACAAGGCGAAGTCGTGCTGCAAACGCACCATCCTGAACATCCGCTGCTGCAAACCTTGCTGTATAAAGGTTATGACGCATTTGCCGAGCAGGCGCTGGCCGAGCGACAAACGCTCCAGCTTCCCCCCTGGACCAGCCATGTGATCGTGCGGGCAGAAGATCACAACAACCAGCATGCGCCAATGTTCTTACAACAGTTGCGAAATCTGATTCAGGCCAGTCCGCTGGCCGATGACAAGCTCTGGGTGCTCGGCCCGGTTCCCGCCCTGGCGCCCAAACGCGGCGGTCGCTATCGCTGGCAAATTTTATTGCAGCACCCGTCGCGAATTCGCCTGCAACATATCATCAGCGGCACGCTGGCGCTGATCAATACGTTACCCGATGCACGTAAGGTTAAATGGGTGCTGGATGTCGATCCCATCGAGGGATAATGCCTCATGATGCGAGGCGGATCGTAAAATTAAACATCCATCACACTTTTTATGAAAATTCTGTAACCGCTTCCATTAACTATCTGATAAAAATGTTTCAGATGAAGGTTACCCAGGGACGAGTCTGTGCCAGCAGCCCTCTGGCGAGGAGAAAGAGTGAAACCGAATAAGCAGGTTGCCGCCGCTACGATGAAAGATGTTGCTCTGAAGGCGAAAGTCTCAACGGCAACCGTATCCCGCGCATTAATGAACCCGGACAAAGTCTCACAGTCAACCCGTAACAAAGTTGAGCAGGCCGCGCTGGAAGTGGGATATTTACCCCAATCAATGGGACGCAACGTTAAGCGTAATGAATCACGTACCATTCTGGTGATTGTGCCGGATATCTGCGATCCGTTTTTTAGCGAGGTGATTCGCGGCATAGAAGTGACCGCCGCAGAACAGGGATATCTGGTGCTGATCGGCGATTGCGCGCACCAGAATCAGCAGGAAAAGACCTTCCTAAACCTCATTATCACCAAGCAGATCGATGGCATGGTGCTGCTCAGTTCGCGCCTGCCGTTTGATGCCAGCGTGGAAGAGCAGCGCAACCTGCCGCCGATGGTCATGTCCAATGAGTTCGCGCCAGAACTGGAACTCCCCACCGTGCACATTGATAACCTCACCGCCGCCTTCAACGCGATGAACTATCTGCTGGAACTGGGACATAAACGCATTGGCTGTATCGCCGGCCCAGAGGACATGCCGCTGTGCCATTACCGTCTGCAAGGTTACGTTCAGGCATTGCGCCGCAGCGGAATTACGGTCGATCCACATTTTATCGCGCGCGGCGACTTTACCTATGAAGCGGGAGCCAATGCGCTGAAGCAGCTCCTTGAGCTACCGCAACCACCTACCGCGGTCTTTTGCCACAGCGATGTCATGGCGCTGGGCGCCCTCTCTTACGCCAAACGTCAGGGTCTGAAGGTACCTGACGATTTATCCATCATTGGCTTTGATAACATTTCGCTCACGGAATTTTGTGATCCACCCCTGACAACCGTTGCACAGCCGCGTTTCGATATCGGACGCGAAGCTATGCTGTTACTGCTCGATCAATTACAAGGGCAGAGCGTCAGCAGTGGCTCACGTTTACTCGACTGCGAGCTTATTATTCGGGGTACTACCCGGGCACTGACGTAAAGTAAAGTGCTTTCGGACTCCCCTGTCTGGTCAAAGGCCCGCCGCTTAAGTAACATGGCGGGCTGACGAACGAATAAATACAGCGAAACGATAGTGGCACAACGAGATTATGTACGTCGCGGCCAACCGGCACCTTCGCGGCGCAAGAAGAGCACATCACGGAAAAAACAACGCAATACGCCTGCGGTATCGCCCGCTATGGTTGCTATTGCTGCAGCCGTACTCGTGACCTTTATCGGTGGTCTGTACTTCATTACGCATCACAAGAAAGAAGAGTCCGAAACGCTGCAAAACCAGAAAGTCACCGGTAATGGCATTCCACCAAAACCGGAAGAGCGCTGGCGATACATCAAAGAGCTGGAAAGCCGTCAGCCTGGCGTACGTGCGCCTACCGAACCGTCTGCAGGCGGCGAGGTGCTGAACGCCGACCAGCTAACCAATGAGCAACGCCAGTTGTTGGCTCAAATGCAGGCTGATATGCGCCAACAGCCAACGCAGCTCAACGAAGTACCGTGGAACGAACAAACGCCTGAACAGCGCCAGCAAACGCTGCAGCGTCAGCGTCAGGTGCAACAGCAGCAGTGGAACAACACCCAGCAGCAGGCTCAACAGCCACGCCAACGGGCAGCAGAACAGCCGTACCAGCAGCCGCAAACGCGTACTGCGCAAGCCGCCCCGGTACAGCAGCCGAAAGCGCAGCCAAAACCGGCAACCCAACAGCCGTATCAGGATCTGCTGCAAACGCCGGCGCATACCGCCGCTGCTCAGCCAAAAACACAGCCGGCCGCGCCAATAACCAATGAAACGCAGCCGCCAAAACAGACGGCGGAGAAAAAAGATGAACGCCGTTGGATGGTACAGTGCGGCTCATTTAAAGGTGCTGAGCAGGCAGAAACGGTGCGTGCGCAGCTGGCCTTTGAAGGCTTCAACTCACGTATTACCACCAATAACGGCTGGAATCGCGTGGTCATTGGTCCGGTCAAAGGCAAAGAGAATGCCGACAACACCATCAGCCGCCTGAAGGTTGCTGGTCACACAAACTGCATTCGACTCGCCACTGGGGGTTGAAACCCCCAAAATCCCCCCCATCTATACTTGCATTACGCCCCGCACACTGCGCGGGGCCTGTATTTTGCATTTGTAACCAAGGGGTCTGCTCGTGACAACAATAGTAAGCGTACGCCGTAACGGCCATGTGGTAATCGCCGGTGATGGTCAGGCCACACTGGGTAACACCGTAATGAAAGGCAACGTGAAGAAAGTCCGCCGTTTGTATAACGACAAAGTCATCGCGGGCTTTGCGGGCGGTACTGCGGATGCATTCACGCTGTTTGAACTGTTCGAACGCAAGCTGGAAATGCATCAGGGTCACCTGGTGAAAGCTGCCGTTGAACTGGCAAAAGACTGGCGTACTGACCGTATGCTGCGCAAACTCGAAGCGCTGCTGGCCGTCGCAGATGAAACGGCATCGCTCATCATCACCGGTAACGGCGACGTCATCCAGCCAGAAAACGATCTGATTGCCATCGGCTCCGGCGGCCCTTACGCCCAGGCTGCTGCACGCGCTCTGCTGGAAAACACCGAGCTTGGCGCACGCGAGATTGCTGAGAAAGCGTTGGATATTGCAGGGGATATCTGCATTTATACCAACCACTTCCATACTATCGAAGAATTGAACTCCAAAGCGTAAGGATCCCCCATGTCTGAAATGACCCCACGCGAAATTGTCAGCGAACTGAACAAACACATCATCGGCCAGGATAACGCTAAGCGTTCCGTGGCGATTGCCCTGCGTAACCGCTGGCGCCGTATGCAGCTTAACGAAGAGCTGCGCCATGAAGTGACGCCGAAAAACATTCTGATGATTGGCCCGACCGGCGTTGGTAAAACCGAAATCGCCCGTCGTCTGGCAAAACTGGCCAATGCGCCGTTCATCAAAGTTGAAGCGACAAAATTCACCGAAGTTGGCTATGTTGGTAAGGAAGTTGACTCCATCATCCGCGATCTGACCGATGCAGCCATCAAAATGGTCCGCGTTCAGGCAATCGAGAAAAACCGCTTCCGTGCCGAAGAGATGGCGGAAGAGCGCATTCTCGACGTGCTGATCCCACCGGCTAAAAATAACTGGGGACAGTCTGAGCAGCCGCAGGAGCCTTCTGCAGCGCGTCAGGCGTTCCGTAAAAAACTGCGTGAAGGCCAGTTGGATGACAAAGAGATCGAAATCGATCTCGCGGCCGCACCGATGGGCGTTGAAATTATGGCGCCTCCGGGAATGGAAGAGATGACCAGCCAGCTGCAGTCCATGTTCCAGAACCTGGGCGGTCAGAAGCAAAAACCACGTAAGCTGAAAATCAAAGACGCGATGAAGCTGCTGATTGAAGAAGAAGCAGCCAAACTGGTAAACCCGGAAGAGCTGAAACAGGAAGCTATCGACGCCGTTGAGCAGCACGGGATCGTGTTTATCGATGAAATCGACAAAATCTGTAAGCGCGGCGAATCCTCCGGCCCGGACGTGTCCCGTGAAGGCGTACAGCGCGACCTGCTGCCGCTGGTTGAAGGCTGCACGGTCTCTACCAAGCACGGTATGGTGAAAACAGATCACATTCTGTTTATCGCTTCTGGCGCATTCCAGGTCGCGAAACCGTCTGACCTGATCCCGGAACTGCAGGGTCGTCTGCCGATTCGTGTCGAGCTGCAGGCGCTGACCACCAGCGATTTTGAGCGTATCCTTACCGAACCGAATGCCTCCATCACCGTTCAGTACAAAGCGCTGATGGCGACCGAAGGTGTGGACATCAACTTCACCGAATCGGGCATTAAACGCATTGCCGAAGCGGCCTGGCAGGTCAACGAAACCACCGAAAACATCGGTGCGCGTCGTCTGCATACCGTTCTTGAGCGTCTGATGGAAGATATTTCCTATGATGCGAGCGATTTAAACGGCCAAAGCATCACAATTGATGCCGATTATGTGAGCAAACATCTGGATGCGCTGGTCGCAGATGAAGATCTGAGCCGTTTTATCCTATAATCGCGTTCAATGCATTTTCATCACTGTTGATGGGGCTGATAAAGCCCCATTTTTATTGGCGCTAAATATGACTGAACAACAACAAATTAGCCGCTCACAAGCCTGGCTGGAAAGTTTACGACCTAAGACCTTACCGCTCGCCTTCGCGGCGATCATCGTCGGTACGGCATTAGCATGGTGGCAAGGATACTTCGATCCGCTGGTTGCTCTGCTGGCATTGATTACGGCAGGACTGCTGCAAATTCTGTCCAATCTCGCTAACGACTATGGCGATGCCGTCAAAGGCAGCGACAAGCCCGACCGCATTGGACCACTGCGCGGGATGCAAAAAGGGGTTATCACCCAACAGCAGATGAAGCGCGCGCTGATCGTCACCGTGGTGTTGATCTGTCTGTCCGGTCTGGCCCTGGTTGCTGTGGCCTGTCACACGCTGGCGGATTTTGTCGGCTTCCTGGTGCTTGGAGGCCTGTCGATTATCGCCGCGATCACTTATACCGTGGGCAATCGCCCTTATGGATACATCGGCCTCGGCGATATTTCCGTGCTGGTATTCTTCGGCTGGCTCAGCGTGATGGGGAGCTGGTATCTGCAGGCGCATACGTTGATTCCGGCGCTGATTCTGCCTGCCACCGCCTGCGGCCTGCTGGCAACCGCCGTGCTCAACGTCAACAACCTGCGCGATATCAACAGCGACAGGGAGAACGGCAAGAATACGTTGGTCGTGCGTTTAGGCGCCGTCAATGCCCGCCGCTACCATGCCTGCCTGCTGATGGGGACACTGGTCTGCCTGGCGCTGTTTAACCTGTTTTCGCTGCAAAGTCTGTGGGGATGGCTGTTTATTCTCGCCGCTCCGCTGCTAATCAAACAGGCACGTTACGTGATGCGCGAGATGGATCCTGCGGCAATGCGCCCAATGCTGGAACGCACCGTAAAAGCAGCGCTATTAACTAACTTACTGTTTGTTGTCGGGATTTTCTTAAGTCAGTGGTCTCTTTAACTGACAAATATCAATTAACAATTTCAGTTTTTAGAATCGCATAACGCCTCGCAACCCTTACAAATAGAGGGGCGCGAGGTTTTTCCATGTTTTTTATATTTTCCGGAGATACCTCGGGGATACCAACGAACGGTAAACACCGTGACCTATAAGTACTAAAATCAGCGTTTCCCAGCTTACTTAACCGATTACGGGGTCTGACGCTCAACCGTACGATCTCGTACGATTGCTCCCCAAACCAGGGGCCTTAACGCGAGAAGCGGCGTAACCGCAGTTTGTGACAATTTCGGATATTTCCCGCATTTTTTAACACGGAAAAATTTACTTTAAGGCGTATTAAGGTGTTTTACCAATGGATGATGTCTCCAATGATAAGGGAAATGAACGATATAGACCGGGGCGGGTTACGGCTGTTAACGCTTGGTGAGATTAACTTGGCCCGTACCCTCTACGCTTTCACCCTCCGCTATAACGAAGTCTGGATCCACCGCAGCAGCTATCTACCTTTCAACCTCCAAAAGAACAACTACGCCATGACGCCCAACGGCGAATTGTACTTTCAGGAAGGTACTTATGAGCCTGACTTTTCACAGCCGCATGTTAATAACGATCGCGTTGGTGGGCAGCATCTTTTTTTACATGAAATGATGCACGTCTGGCAGCATCAGCGCGGGATGATGGTAAGGATACGGGGCCTGTTCTCTTGGGCAGTTGATTACTATTACACCTTGGATAAGGCTATACTCTTGGATTACGGATTAGAGCAGCAGGCTGCAATGGTGGCTGATTATTGGCTACTTAAAACGCATGGATTCGGCAACCGCTCTGATTTGTATCGCCTCAAGGATTACGATCCATCTGAGCCTGTCCTTAGCCTCATATCCCGCTATGAGAAAGTATTAGGGAGGTTCCCGCATTGAAACACTACTTTCTCATTCCTGCCTTTTTTGCGCTGGCTGGGTGTGGCGCTGGCGACAGCGTTCCCCCATGGCGTAGTTTCCCTATTATAAATAATTCGCTTTGCTTCTCTGTTAATAAATCGGACGTTCTGAGCCGATACGGCGTTTATTCTGAGCAGGGGAATGAATACAAGACATTGGCGGAAAATTCGCATGTAGCTCTCTCCTATCCTGAAACGTGCTTAAAAATACCGATAACGCCGGGCTATATCTATGCGGCTTCATACACGTTGAACGGAAAGAATTACCGTTACAACTTTTTTATCGACAGAAACGGGCAAATATTAAGCACAAAATAAGGAGATCTATAAATGTCATTACCAGCTTATATGTATATTTATGATGAAAATGGACAACTGATCAAAGGCAGTTGCATGGCGCTGGGCCGTGAGAGTGCAATTGAAATCATGAACAGCAGTTACGGTGTGTACCAAAACACATGCCGCAACACTGGTAAGCTGATGGGTTCGCGCGAACACAACGCTTTTACCCTGCACAAAGAGATTGATAAGACCTCGCCATATTTTGCGGTTGCAGTCTGCCAAAGTAAGCGGCTGCAAAAGGCAGTAATCCACTATTACGACATCAACGAGGCGGGTGTCGAATACGAGATTTACCGAATTACGCTTAACAACATCGTAATCATGTCCGTCAATGCTGCTCATGCTTATATGCCGGGTTCCCACACTCCGGGCATGATGGAAAATATCGCCATCACCTACTCAGGCATTGAGTGGTTTTATATCGAAGGGAATATCAAATACGACGATGACTGGAGCCGCCTGGTTGGTTACAACCAGCAGCAGAGGTAATTCTAATTGGCTGGCAGATCTGCTGAAATAAAGACCACTTAGCAGACTGCCTGCAATACTCGTCGCTATTCCCGAACACGCTTACTTGCAATACGAGCGTACCTGGTCATCAAATCAACGTAAATCAAACCAATAATGCAAAAACTTTATAAGATTAAAATCATAAGGTTACGTTCTTAGCGTACATTTCCGTACGGTTGGGCTTCAACCCCCATCAACACATCAGTTTTATAGCCTGCTATAGCCCATTGTCTTACGGTATCAAGGGCCGTGAGCCAGTTGCCTAAATCATTATTTCTGATATTAGTTGTTCTCCGTGTATTTCCATTCCAAAGCATTTTTATACTTAAAATGGTTGTGGGCGGATCCGGTAACAATCTCCCGCCATCTTTATCACGGTAGCTATCATATGCATAGCGATAGACAGCACGCAGAACACGGGCCCATAAATCAGCCTGGGCTTTACTGCCTTTTTCTTCACGCCTGAACGGGCCACCAAACCATATGCCCGCTCTCTGGCCTGCTCAATAGTCATATCCGGGAACTTGCCCAACGTCACACGGTAAAATTTTCCGTCGCGCTTTCGGGACACACTAAAACTTTTGCTGCAACTAGACGTAACGCGCAGACGCAACCCATTAACGACACTATCAGCATATTCAAGGCGTTTGCCGGCATCAGGAACGGGGAGTTCCATCAGCACGGCTTTGGTGAATCTGATCGTTCTCATAGGGCTTTCTTTTATGTTCCAGCAATCTACCGGAGATACCTCGGGG
The DNA here is from genome assembly GCF_030334525.1 of Citrobacter sp. Ce119. Classification (NCBI taxonomy): domain Bacteria; kingdom Pseudomonadati; phylum Pseudomonadota; class Gammaproteobacteria; order Enterobacterales; family Enterobacteriaceae; genus Citrobacter; species Citrobacter sp. Ce119. The sequence continues at coordinate 86,574 of NZ_JAOWDR010000031.1, read as the reverse complement.
ATACTTTACAGAGGGAAATCCGGGTAATTGTAGGTCATTATCGGCTGTTTTAAAAATCAGTAATCACCTGTTTTTCAATGAAAAATACGAATAGCTATTGATCTGGACACTAATTAACAATTGATGATTTTGCCAACAGTACACATAGCGCGATATACTAAAAATTCTCGCAGCAACTGAACGTTAAGCCTATGAAATACGATACATCCGAGCTTTGTGACATCTATCAGGAAGATGTCAACGTCGTGGAACCGCTGTTCTCTAACTTTGGAGGACGGGCGTCGTTTGGCGGACAAATCATCACGGTAAAATGTTTCGAGGACAACGGGTTGCTGTACGATCTGCTCGAACAAAACGGCCGTGGTCGTGTTCTGCTGGTCGATGGCGGCGGTTCTGTCCGTCGTGCACTGGTCGATGCCGAACTGGCAAGACTGGCCGTACAGAATGAATGGGAAGGTCTGGTCATCTACGGCTCAGTCCGCCAGGTAGACGATCTGGGAGAACTGGATATCGGCATTCAGGCGATTGCCGCCATTCCGGTAGGTGCTGCAGGTGAAGGGATTGGGGAAAGCGATGTGCGCGTCAACTTTGGCGGCGTGACGTTCTTCTCCGGCGATCACCTGTACGCCGACAACACCGGGATAATCCTCTCCGAAGACCCGCTCGATATCGAGTAAAGAAAATACCGCAAGTCGGTGTGATGCCAGTCGGTAAACAACTGACTGGCTTTTTTTTGCCGCTCCCCCTTTCGATTCCCCCATCCTGCACATTGACGAAGAAAAAACTCTCTCTATACCTAATGATGAATCTCATCACTCTCATCACGAGGTCATCATGCATATCGATCTGACAGGTAAAAAAGCGCTGGTCACAGGGGCCAGTCGAGGGTTAGGGCGCGCCATCGCACTGTCGCTGGCGAAAGCCGGTGCTGATGTTGTTATAACCTATGAAAAATCTGCGGAGAAAGCCCAGGCCGTTGCCGATGAAATTACAGCGCTTGGCCGCCATGGTGAGGCCATTCAGGCAAACAGTGCTGACGCTCAGGCAATTCAGAACGCCGTAAACCGCACGGTACAGTCACTTGGAGGACTGGATATTCTGGTCAACAACGCTGGGATCGCGCGCGGCGGCCCGCTGGAGTCGATGTCACTGGAAGACATCGACGCATTGATTAACGTGAATATCCGTGGCGTGGTGGTAGCCATACAGGCCGCGTTGCCACATCTCCCTGAAGGTGGGCGAATTATCAATATTGGCAGTTGCCTTGCCAACCGCGTCGCCCAACCGGGGATTGCTGTTTACGCGATGACTAAATCAGCGCTCAACTCGCTAACCCGTGGCCTGGCTCGCGATCTCGGCCCACGGGGTATTACCGTTAACCTTGTCCATCCTGGCCCAACTGACAGTGATATGAACCCAGCAGATGGCGAGCAGGCAGAATCCCAACGGCAGCTTATTGCTACAGGGCATTATGGAACACCGGAGGATGTTGCAGCGGCGGTGACGTTTCTGGCAAGCCCAGCGGCTGGGCAGATTTCCGGCACCGGTCTGGACGTAGATGGGGGTTTGAATGCCTGAAACGAACGTTGTATTGCGGTAAGCTATTGTATTGCCGGATGACAGCTTGCGCCTTATCCGGCCTACAAACTCGTACTCTAAATCCTCTAAAGATTTCGCGTCAGGGCAAGGCGGCAAGTAAGTGAATCCCCAGGAGCATAGGCCACTATGTGACTGGGGTGAATGCACGCAGCCAACGCCGCCATAACGTGAAATATGACGAGGATTAGACTTCTTCCATACGACCCAGCAGGGCATGCAGACGATCCTGCCAGCCGTTCTGCTGTTCTTTCAGGTTGTTGTTCTCACGCTCCAGCTCTTCACGCTGCTGCTGTGCAGACTGAACTTCCTGCGACAGTGAGTTGTTTTTTTCTTTCAGCTCTTCGATTTCCATCTGCAACAGCGTGATGGTATCAATCGCCTGCTGTACTTTTGCTTCCAGTTTCTCAAACACTTCTAATGACATCGTCATACCTCTCCTGAATTGCAAGGCGTTGATGGATAAAAATCCTCGTCCCGATAACCGGCGACGCCTTAATAAAAACGAGCGCACTCTACTTAACACCGATTGTATGAAGCCGCGTCATCCCTGTCCAGCGGCATCCCGCGCAGATTGCGGTTTGCAACACTTTTAGTCTTTCTCCTGGTGACATTACTGTCATAACTCTTAAGTGTTAACAGGTTGTTCAGTGAAATGATTCAGCTCACACTATTTTTGTATAACAAATACCGCGCAATGGCGCGAAAACGCTCATTTTGTTGATGGAGTACACACATTTTAATTTCGATATTTCTCGTTTTTGCGCGTTAACGATAAATTAACAGTGTGCCTACCGGCTCCGGGGATGTCAGTGACCTTCTCGCAAACAATAAACATTAAACTCTCTTCAGGATCCGATTATGAGTCAAACCTCAACCTTAAAAGGCCAGTGCATTGCTGAATTCCTCGGTACCGGGTTGTTGATTTTCTTCGGTGTGGGCTGTGTCGCTGCACTCAAAGTAGCTGGGGCTACTTTTGGTCAGTGGGAAATCAGTGTCATCTGGGGTCTGGGGGTAGCAATGGCTATCTATCTGACCGCAGGCGTTTCTGGTGCACATCTGAATCCAGCGGTAACCATCGCACTCTGGCTGTTCGCCTGTTTTGATAAACGCAAAGTTGTCCCTTTTATTATTTCGCAAATTGCCGGCGCCTTTTGCGCAGCGGCATTGGTTTACGGGCTTTATTACAATCTTTTCCTCGATTTCGAACAAACTAACCATATCGTGCGCGGCAGTACCGAGAGCCTGGGTCTGGCAGGTACTTTCTCCACCTACCCGAATCCGCATATCAATTTTGTGCAGGCCTTCGCGGTTGAAATGGTCATTACCGCTATTCTAATGGGGCTGATTCTGGCTCTGACCGACGATGGTAACGGTGTGCCTCGTGGTCCGCTGGCACCGCTGCTGATCGGTTTGTTGATTGCCGTTATTGGCGCTTCCATGGGGCCGCTGACAGGTTTTGCCATGAACCCGGCACGTGACTTCGGACCGAAACTCTTCGCCTGGATGGCCGGATGGGGTGAGATTGCCTTCACGGGTGGTCGCGATATCCCTTACTTCCTGGTCCCGGTGTTTGGCCCGATTACCGGCGCGATTTTAGGCGCATGGGCATATCGCAAACTGATTGGTCGTCATTTACCGTGCGATGTCTGCGCGATTGAAGAAAAAGACGTTGCGACCAACACTCAACAAAAAGCTTCGCAGTAATGTGACTACGGGACAAAAAAATTATGACTGAAAAAAAATATATCGTTGCGCTCGACCAGGGCACCACCAGCTCCCGCGCGGTCGTAATGGACCACGATGCGAATATCGTTGCCGTTTCACAGCGCGAATTCGAGCAAATCTACCCGAAAGCAGGTTGGGTAGAACACGACCCAATGGAAATTTGGGCGACCCAAAGCTCAACGCTGGTAGAAGTTCTGGCGAAAGCCGATATCAGTTCCGATGAGATTGCAGCGATCGGTATTACCAACCAGCGTGAAACCACCATCGTCTGGGAGCGTGAAACCGGTAAACCAATCTATAACGCTATTGTGTGGCAGTGTCGTCGTACCGCGGATATCTGCGAAAAGCTCAAGCGCGACGGTATGGAAGAGTACATCCGCAATAACACCGGTCTGGTCATTGACCCGTACTTCTCCGGCACCAAAGTGAAATGGATCCTCGACCACGTAGAAGGCTCGCGTGAGCGCGCTCGTCGCGGTGAACTGCTGTTCGGTACCGTAGACACCTGGCTTATCTGGAAAATGACGCAGGGACGCGTACACGTAACGGATTACACCAACGCCTCGCGTACCATGCTGTTCAACATCCACTCTCTGGACTGGGATGACACGATGCTGGATGCGCTGGATATTCCGCGAGCCATGCTGCCAGAAGTACGTCGTTCTTCTGAAGTGTACGGCCAGACCAACATCGGTGGTAAGGGCGGCACGCGTATTCCTATCTCCGGTATTGCCGGTGACCAGCAGGCGGCACTGTTTGGCCAGCTGTGCGTGAAGGAAGGGATGGCGAAAAACACTTACGGTACCGGCTGCTTCATGCTGATGAACACCGGCGAGAAAGCCGTTAAGTCCGAAAACGGACTGCTGACCACCATCGCCTGCGGACCGACCGGGGAAGTGAACTACGCGCTGGAAGGTGCGGTATTTATGGCTGGCGCCTCCATCCAGTGGCTGCGTGATGAAATGAAACTCATCAGCGATGCATTCGACTCCGAATATTTCGCTACCAAAGTGAAAGATACCAACGGCGTGTACGTCGTTCCGGCATTCACCGGCCTTGGCGCACCGTACTGGGACCCGTATGCACGCGGCGCCATCTTCGGTCTGACCCGTGGCGTAAACTCCAACCACATCATCCGCGCCACGCTTGAGTCTATCGCTTACCAGACCCGTGACGTACTGGAAGCGATGCAGGCTGACTCCGGCATTCGTCTGCACGCCCTGCGCGTCGATGGCGGTGCGGTCGCCAACAACTTCCTGATGCAGTTCCAGTCGGATATTCTCGGCACGCGCGTTGAGCGTCCGGAAGTCCGCGAAGTCACCGCATTGGGTGCGGCATACCTCGCCGGTCTGGCTGTTGGCTTCTGGCAAAATCTGGATGAGCTGCAGGAGAAAGCGGTTATCGAGCGTGAATTCCGCCCTGGCATTGAAACCACCGAACGTAATTTCCGCTACAGCGGCTGGAAAAAAGCGGTCAAACGCGCCATGGCGTGGGAAGATCACGACGAGTAATACGTCATTGCCGGATGGCGACTGTGTCTTATCCGGCAATATCTTCGTGCGGGGGCAACCCCGCACACACATCAATAATCGCCCACCCTCCCCTGTGCTACACTTCGCGCCATTCCTTTCTGCTACGAGTTTGCAATGAGACGAGAACTTGCCATTGAATTTTCACGCGTGACCGAAGCGGCCGCGCTGGCTGGCTATAAATGGCTGGGCCGCGGCGATAAAAATACCGCTGACGGCGCGGCGGTAAACGCCATGCGTATTATGCTCAATCAGGTCAACATTGACGGCACCATCGTGATTGGCGAAGGTGAGATTGATGAAGCGCCGATGCTGTTCATCGGCGAGAAAGTCGGAACCGGTCACGGTGATGCAGTCGACATCGCCGTCGATCCTATCGAGGGCACGCGCATGACGGCCATGGGCCAGGCGAATGCGCTGGCGGTGCTGGCGGTGGGCGATAAAGGCTGTTTCCTGAACGCGCCGGACATGTACATGGAAAAGCTGATTGTCGGCCCTGGCGCAAAAGGGTCCATCGATCTGAACCTGTCGCTGGAAACCAATCTGCGAAACATTGCAGCCGCGATGAACAAACCGCTGAGTGATCTGACCGTCACCATTCTGGCAAAACCACGTCATGACGAAGTTATTGCAGAGATGACGAAACTGGGCGTGCGCGTCTTCGCTATTCCTGACGGCGACGTTGCGGCCTCGATTCTGACCTGCATGCCAGACAGTGAAGTTGATGTGCTGTACGGCATTGGCGGCGCACCGGAAGGCGTGGTTTCCGCAGCCGTGATCCGCGCGCTGGACGGCGACATGCAGGGCCGTCTGCTGGCGCGTCACGACGTCAAAGGCGACAGCGAAGAGAACCGTCGTATTGGCGAGCAGGAACTGGCCCGCTGTACCGCTATGGGCATCGAAGCAGGCAAAGCGCTGCGTCTGGATGAAATGGCACGCAGCGACAATGTCATTTTCTCCGCCACCGGCATCACCAAAGGCGATCTGCTGGAAGGGATTAGCCGTAAAGGCAATATCGCGACCACCGAAACGCTGCTGATCCGCGGCAAATCGCGCACGATCCGCCGCATTCAGTCGATTCACTACCTCGATCGCAAAGATCCCGATGTGCAGGCGCACATCCTGTAATTGATTTGATCAATAGAGCCTTCCAGCCCATCCGGGCTGGAAATCTTTCCTCCAACGAACGAAGATAAGGCAATCAAAGCAGACAGGAGAAAACCATGGCAGATTGGGTAACAGGCAAAGTCACAAAGGTGCAGAACTGGACCGATGCCCTGTTTAGTTTGACCGTGCGAGCTCCGGTTCTTCCTTTCACTGCTGGTCAGTTCACCAAGCTTGGCCTTGAGATCGACGGCGAGCGCGTCCAGCGCGCCTATTCCTACGTCAATGCGCCTGACAACCCCGACTTAGAATTTTATCTGGTGACGGTTCCCGACGGTAAACTCAGCCCCCGCCTGGCGGCGCTAAAACCTGGCGATGAAGTCCAGGTGGTGAGTGAAGCCGCTGGCTTCTTCGTGCTGGATGAGGTCCCTGATTGCGAAACGCTATGGATGCTGGCAACCGGCACGGCTATCGGCCCGTATTTGTCGATTCTGCAGTTAGGCAGAGACCTGGATCGCTTTAAAAATCTGGTGCTGGTCCACGCCGCGCGCTATGCCGCCGATTTGAGCTACCTGCCGTTGATGCAGGCGCTGGTAAAGCGCTATGAAGGTAAATTACGCATCCAGACGGTTGTCAGCCGGGAGACAGCTGCAGATTCGCTGACCGGGCGCGTACCGGCGCTGATTGAAAACGGTGAACTGGAAAAAGCGGTAGGGCTGCCAATGGATAAAGAAACCAGCCATGTGATGCTGTGCGGAAATCCACAAATGGTACGCGATACGCAGCAACTGCTGAAAGAAACCCGGCAGATGACCAAACATCTGCGCCGTCGACCGGGCCATATGACTGCTGAGCACTACTGGTAAGAGCGTTTTACTTGCCCGGTAAGCGCCCCCGGGCATTTTGCCGAATGGCGACGCTAACGCGCCTTAACCGGCCTACGAGTCAGCTCTGTACTTCACGTCCTGCGTATCTTTACCATATTTATTTTCGTCCTGGGTGCCAACGAACGCGCCCAGATCGATGAGCATGCCGACCAGAATCAGCGTCGGAACAAAGCGGCCAACTGCCCATTGCCAGACGCCGGGCAACATCGCCCAATTTCCGGCAAGCAGCATCCAGGCCAGAATCATCAACAGCGCCCACGCCCCGGAACGTCCCCGATCGTGCAGGCGTTTTACCGTCACTGCCGCCGTCGGCCACAGCAGACACACCAGACAAAATGCCGCGGTCTGAATATCGAGTAATTGCTTGCTCGCCAGCGAGAACAGAACCAACATACCGACAATCCACAGACCTATCCAAATCCAGAAATCACGGCGCCCGAGGCGCCCTTTAAATGAGAATAACCACTGCTGTATGGTCATGTAAGTTCCTTTATTATTACCTTCCAGAACAGTTTACCCTTTTGACAAGCTCGACGGTTACCGTTTTAATCGTGAGCAGTGAGAATGAAAGGTACGATTGATGAAGCAAGGATTTACACTGTTTTTATTATTGTTTTCAGCCTTAACCGCAAGCACTGCGGCACTGGCGGAAGCGCCATCGACGGCAACCACGGCCCCCTATTTACTGGCGGGTGCGCCGACTTTTGACCTGTCGATTAGCCAGTTTCGCGAAAACTTTAATACGCAGAATCCGAAGCTTATCCTGAATGAGTTCCGCGCCATCGACAGCAGTCGCGATCGGGCAAATCTCACCCGCGCGGCCAGCAAAATCAATGAAAACCTGTATGCGTCCTCCGCCCTTGAGCGCGGCACCTTAAAAATCAAAAGTATGCAAATAACCTGGTTGCCGATTCAGGGACCAGACCAAAAGGCGGCCAAAGCGAAAGCGCTGGAATATATGAGCGCCGTCATCCGCACCGTCGCGCCGCTGCTGACGAAAGAACAGAGCCAGAAAAAGCTGCAAAAACTGCTCGCAGCGGGCAAAGGTAAGCACTATTACGCCGAAACTGAAGGCGCAATTCGCTATGTTGTTGCAGATAACGGGGAAAAGGGGCTGACCTTCGCTGTTGAACCGATTAAGCTGGCACTATCAGAAAGTCTTGAGAAGGCGAATTCCCCCTAAATTATTCACGTTTCAGGAAGGCGGCGACGCAACGAATCCCCTGGAGCTTACATCAGTAAGTGACAGGGGTGAGAGAGTACAGCCAACGCACCTGCAACGTGCAGAATGACGGGGAAATGATAAAAAGCAAAGCCTTTCAGGGGATGAATCTCTATACTGTTTCACAGACCATGCTGCCCTGACGGGCGGCCATATTCCTTAATTCGCTGACAAGCGTGGAGAAACGAAATGCGACATCCTTTAGTGATGGGTAACTGGAAACTGAACGGCAGCCGCCACATGGTAAACGAACTGGTTGCTAATCTGCGTAAAGAACTGGCTGGCGTTGCTGGCTGTGCAGTAGCGATTGCTCCGCCGGAAATGTATATCGACCTGGCGAAACACGCCGCTGCCGGTAGCCACATCATTCTGGGCGCGCAGAACGTTGACCTGAACCTGTCTGGCGCATTCACCGGTGAAACAAGCGCGGAAATGCTGAAAGATATCGGCGCGCAGTACATCATCATCGGTCACTCTGAACGTCGTACTTACCACAAAGAGTCTGACGAGCTGATCGCTAAAAAATTCGCCATTCTGAAAGAACAGGGTCTGACTCCGGTTCTGTGCATCGGTGAAACCGAAGCAGAAAACGAAGCGGGCAAAACTGAAGAAGTCTGCGCACGTCAGATCGACGCCGTTCTGAAAACTCAGGGCGCGGCAGCATTCGAAGGCGTCGTCATCGCTTACGAACCAGTATGGGCTATCGGTACCGGTAAATCTGCAACTCCTGCTCAGGCTCAGGCTGTTCACAAATTCATTCGTGATCACATTGCTAAAGCTGACGCGAAAATCGCTGAACAAGTTATCATCCAGTACGGCGGTTCCGTGAACGCAGCTAACGCTGCTGAGCTGTTCGCTCAGCCGGACATCGACGGCGCGCTGGTTGGCGGTGCTTCTCTGAAAGCAGATGCCTTCGCGGTCATCGTTAAAGCAGCAGAAGCCGCTAAACAGGCTTAAGTTGTATGACGGGAGGAGCACTCCTCCCGTCGCATCAGGTCTACCAGTATCCCAGCCAGTGCCACCAAAAGGCGCCGGTTACCCCCCAAATGGTCAGGTTGACCACGCTCATTACCAGCCCCGTTTTCCACCACTCCGCCAGCGTGACATAGCCTGAACCAAAGATGATAGGCGCAGTACCCGTGCCATAGTGCGTGAGCGACATCATCAGCGAGGAGGAGAAGCCGAGCATCAACCCAAGTAGCGCCGGCGGCGCCCCCAGGCCTAATCCTGCGGCGAAGAATGCAGCGAACATCGCCGTAATATGTGCAGTTGTACTGGCGAAAAAGTAGTGCGAGTAGACGTAAAGCAGGATCAGCAGTAGCGTCGCAATACTCCAGTGCACACCCAGATGGTCGATTGCGCTACCCACGCTGGTTGCCAGCCACCCCACCAACCCCAACTTGCTGAGAAAATCCGCCATCATCACCAGCGCGGCGAACCAGACTATGGTATCCCATGCTCCACGGCACTTAAGAATGTCATCCCAGCTTAATACGCCCGTCATCAACAGAATCGACAAACCAATTAACGCGGCGCTGGTAGGATTTACACTCCAGCTACTGCCCATCAACATTGCGGGAACGCCCGCCCACAGGCAAAGCAGCAAAATGAAGACGGCCAGGGTAATTTTCTCTGCCAGTGAAAGCGGACCTAGCGCCTCCAGTTTTTGTCGTGCGAACTGAGGCGCATTTGGCGTGCGTGTGACGGCTGGCGGGTAGAGCCACCAGATAACAATCGGCATGACGACCAGTGAGACCACCGCGGGAAGCAGCGCGGCGATAGCCCACATTCCCCAGGTCATATTCAGCACCCCATCCGTTCCCTTCGTTAAAAAGCTAACGATTAAGGGGTTAGGCGCGGTCGCGGTGATGAACATTGCCGAGCTGATGGGGTTAATGTTGTAATTCACCAGCGCCAAATAGCGGCCCGTTGAGCCATTCTCGTTGTTGCCCGGTTGCGATCCGAGGCTTTCCGCAATCGCCCGCATTACCGGATGGATAATGCCGCCGCCACGCGCGGTATTGCTTGGCGTTACGGGTGCGATCAGCGTTTCCGCAAGGGTTAATGCCCACGCAATACCCAGCGTTCTTTTACCAAACAGCGCAATAAACCCGTAGCCAATACGCGCGCCCAACCCGGTCTTTAACAGGCTTTGCGACAGCATGATGGATAAACCAATCAGCCAAATCAGTTGATTAGAGAAGCCACTCAAGGCATCGTTCAGCGCGGCCGAGGGTTTACCGGGGTTAGTGACGCCGGTCATCGCCACCAGCATAATCGCCACTACCGCAATGGCGCCAATGGGCATGGCTTTACCGATAATCGCTGCGATCGTACCAATGAACAACGCCAGCAGATGCCACGCTTGCGGAGTGACATCAGGCGGACACGGGATAACAAACCAGATGGTAAGCGTGATCGCGAGCGAAATGATGGCAGGCCAACAGCGGATAGGGGTCAAACTGTCCATGAATCAATCCTTGAGTTTCCAGTGCACAAATCTGCGCCCCGGTATTAACCGCCATCAGCCCAAATAAAACAATTCATCATCTCACAAAACAAAAAATTAACATTTATATACAGTTATAATTTATCCAGCATACTGAACCAGAGATAATCCAACGGCAGAAGCAACAGATACGTTGCTGCCGCCAGCGAAATGCACAGCAACATCCCCGCCCTCGCAGGCACTTTCCCAAGCGCCATCGCCACCACAATCGGCGAAGCCTGATACGGCAGCAGCGGTGTGGAATATCCCAATACCTGAATCATAATCACCGACAGCAGCGGAAACCCCGTCGCATCGGCAAAACTTTGTGCCAGCGTGGTATACAACGCCGGAACACCGTTCGCTGTCATAATAAAATTGAGCGCGGTGGTAATGCCTGTCAGCGCGAGAAAGCTGGTAAACGGTTTTTCCGCATCCAGCGGCATCACCTGTAACAGCGCCTCGCCCACAGCGCTGCCAATGCCGGTCTGGGTGACGGTGATCGCCAGACCCAGAATACCCGCTACGTAAATACAGGTGCGAATATTTACCCCAGTGGAAAACTCATCGCCATTGATAAAACCAACCCGTGGTAGCAGTGTGATAACCGCCGCCGCCAGCCCGGTCCACGCAGGACCAATACCATGCCAGCTTTCGCTAACCCACAGCAGCAGCACCACGGCCAGCATCCAGGCCAGGCGTTTTTCATCCCGACTCATTGGCTCCAGCGGTGTGAGATCGCGCGGCGCATGGGGCTTACCAGGGAACAGCCAGCAGATAAGCACGATAAGCACCGCCCCCTTAAGCCAGCCCAGAACTGGCGTATGCAGCAGCAAATAGGGAAGATAATTGAGGTGGATGCCGTAAGAGCCTTCCGCCGCGCCGCTCATCACCAGATTCGGTACGTTAGCGGGTAAAATCGTCGCGGAAAGCTGGAACGTGCCAAACCCAACGGCCAGCGCCAGACCATACCAGGCGCGCGTACCGTCGTTAATCCCGGCCCGCTTCGCCATCGCCGCGACAATCGGCATCAGCAGCGCAATGCGGCCCATGTTGGATGGCATCACAAACGCCAGCGCGTAACTCAGCAACACCACGCTCGCCACCATTAACGGCCAGGAGTCGGTCAACCGCGATGACAGCGCCCTCGCCGCCCTGTCCGCCAGCCCCGTTTTACGAATCGCGATACCCAGCACAAATCCACTGAAGACCAGCCAGAACGCCGACGACGCGAAGCCGCCAAAAATCACATCCGCAGGCGCGATTTTGGCAACCATCGCTACGGCAAAGAACAGCAGCGCCGTTATAAACTCCGGCAGCAGCGACGTGGCCCAGAGCAGGATGGTGATGCCAACCACCAGAGAGGGGATAAATAGAGGGTGTGTAAGCCAGAGCGACATGCCTGTCTCCTGTTGTTTTTTTCAACAAGAATACGGGGACAAGCATGCGGAGTAAACGCCAGATTAGGTGGGGTTAACGCAGAATATCACACTGATGATCCTGAATTTCCTCAGCGGAGGCGAGATTGAGCGCTAGCAGATTGCGCTGGGTCGCCAGCAGGACAAAAGACTCATCGCTCTGACGCACCATCGCTAACGCATAGCTGCCCATATGCTCACGCGCATCCGGCACCTCTTCTGCCAGCATCATAAATGGGCTGCGTTGCGCCAGTTCATTTTCCGTAACGCGGCGCGCCAGATATTCATGACCGCGCAGCCCGCCAGGTAAAGGCAGCCAGCGGGTGCTGATTTTCGCCAGATTGTCATCCAGCTGTTGTCTGACGTCAGTTCGCAGGCAGGAGATATGAATGTGCAGGTGATTTTGCGTACGCCCGCTACGCGAGTTAATGGTCAGCGATACCGCTTTGTCAGGGATTTCGTGGCCGTATTTCTGGCTCATAAAGCTGCGCGCCTGCCAGGCCAGCCAGAAAAAGTTCGGCGTGCCTGATTTCAACAGTAGCGGGCTTTCCGTACCGTTGATGCGGTAAGTGGGCATCAACAGATATTGCAGTGGACCGTTACGGTCTTTGAACACCGCATATCCGGCATCCGGCTTCACTTCTGTGCACGGCGCGGGATCCTGCTGCTGCAACTGGTGCGGCAGGCATTGCTGAAGAACAATCTGGCGTAATGCGTCCGGGTTGCCGGTGAATTTCCAGTACCCGATACCTGCAGCGGCGGCGACCACAATCACCGCCAGTAAAAGATAGCCTGCTTTTTTCATTACGCGTTTCCTGTATCCCATTGAAGGGCAAGAGTAACGCAAAACCATGACAAATAAAAAACCCGGTCGCATTAAGCCACCGGGTCGGTAAATCACAGATTTATTTATCGTTTGCTGATCTGGTCGAACGTACCGCCGTTAGAGAAGTGCTCTTTCTGCGCTTTCGTCCAGCCGCCAAACTCTTCGTCGATGGTGAACAGCTTCAGCTTCGGAAATGCGTTTTCGTATTTCTTCGCAACGTTAGCATCACGTGGACGATAGTAGTTTTTCGCTGCAATTTCCTGGCCTTCCGGGGAGTAGAGATACTTCAGGTAAGCCTCTGCCACCACTTTGGTGTCTTTCTTTTCCACGACTTTGTCGACCACGGAAACGGTCGGCTCCGCGAGGATAGATTCACTCGGCGTCACTATCTCGAATTTGTCTTTACCCAGCTCGTTCGTTGCCAGTAGCGCTTCGTTTTCCCAGGCGATCAGTACATCACCGATACCGCGTTCAACGAAGGTATTGGTTGAGCCACGCGCACCGGAATCCAGTACTTCAACGTTCTTATACAGGGCTTTCACGAAGTCTTGTGCCTTGGCCTGATCGTTGTTGTTGTGGTGCAAGGCATAGCCCCATGCCGCCAGATAGTTCCAGCGTGCGCCACCGGAGCTTTTCGGATTCGGCGTAATGACCGACACGCCAGGTTTGATCAAATCGTTCCAGTCATGAATTTGTTTAGGATTGCCTTTGCGGACCAGGAACACGATGGTGGAGGTATACGGCGCGGAGTTATCCGGCAGGCGCTTGATCCAGTTTTTATCAATTCGACCACGTTCAGCAATGGCATCTACGTCGTAAGCCAGTGCCAGCGTCACGACATCGGCTTCAATGCCGTTGATGACGGAGGTCGCCTGTTTACCCGAACCACCGTGTGACTGGCGGATCACGACGTTGTCACCCGTCTCCTGCTTCCAGTGCGCGCTGAAGGCCTTATTGTACTGCTCGTACAGTTCACGCGTTGGATCGTACGATACGTTAAGTAACTGAATATCCTTTGCCAGAACGCTGGTCGATGCCAGCAATAATGTTAACCCTACGCCCCATTTGTTCATCGCCCAGCTCTCTTATGTGGTGTTGTGATGAGCAAAGCGTGCCAGAAAGCGATCCAAACATTAAAGAATAAAAAAAGATTTGCTATAACTTCAAGGAATAAATCTGAGGGATTGCCGGATGGCGGCTAGCGCCTAATCCGGCCTACACGTTTCTGCAACCTGTAGGCCTGATAAGCGAAGCGCCATCAGGCGCGCAAAAAATACAATCAGTACAGTTTTTTCGCGCAATCCAGCCAGTCACCTTTGAAAGGACGCTTCATGTTTTCGATAGCGTCGATGATGTCATGGTGAACCAGTTTTTCGTTCTGAATACCTACGCAACGGCCACCGTGACCTTCGAGCAGCAGTTCAATGGCATACGCGCCCATACGGGACGCCAGAATACGGTCATAAGGAACCGGAGAACCACCACGCTGGATGTGACCCAGTACGGTTGAACGCGTTTCACGGCCGGTTTCTTTCTCGATGTAATGCGCCAGTTCGTCAACGTCACACATGTGTTCAGTGATCGCTACAATCGCGTGTTTTTTACCTTTCGCGATACCGGCTTTGATTTCAGCAACCAGATCGTCACGGCTGAATTCTACTTCCGGAACCACCACGAACTCACAACCGCCGGCAATCGCTGCCGCCAGGGTCAGATCGCCACAGTAGCGGCCCATCACTTCAACGATGGAAATACGCTGGTGAGAAGAAGAGGTATCGCGCAGACGGTCAATTGCTTCAACTACGGTACCCAGAGCGGTGAAGTAACCGATGGTGTAGTCGGTACCTTTGATATCGTTGTCGATAGTGCCCGGCAGACCGATGCATGGGAAGCCCATTTCAGTCAGGCGTTTTGCCCCCATGTATGAACCGTCACCACCGATAACAACCAGCGCGTCAATGCCACGCTTTTTCAGGTTTTCGATAGCCACCGCACGCACGTTTTCGTCGCGGAATTCCGGGAAGCGAGCAGAACCGAGGAACGTACCACCACGGTTGATCATGTCGGACACGCTGTAGCGGTCAAGTTGAACCATACGGTCTTCATACAAACCCAGGTAGCCATCATGGATCCCCATGACTTCCAGCCCTTCCGTCAACGCTGCACGTACAACACCACGGATTGCTGCGTTCATGCCCGGCGCATCACCGCCGCTTGTCAACACACCGATTTTCTTAATCATGACTACCTCTGAACTTTGGAATGCAAAATGAAATCTGCTGCCGGAAGTCGATTCCGCATATCGAAACGATCCAACGAATATGCAGATAGTATAACAATCACTTCCTGCTGAATTGATTCAGGTCAGGCCAAATGGTGGTAATTTATACACAAAATGCTGGCCCGGTTCACTTTTTTTACAACGAATTATGAAAGATCAAACATCTTGCCTTCCTTGGGTACGACCGAACAAGGATCCTGATGAATGATGACATCCGATCCCGGGAAACGCCGTAAAATTGCCTGCTCAACCTGTTCAGCCACTAAATGCGCCTGAACGAGCGGCAGATTATCTTCCATTTCCAAATGAATCTGAATAAAGCGGGTCGGCCCTGACTGCCGCGTGCGAAGATCGTGAGCGCCGCTGACTCCGGGCCATGACGTCACAATATCAATAATTTCCTGACGTTCTTCATCGGGTAAAGCACGATCCAATAAAGACTGTACCGCCTCATACCCCATGCGTAATGCGCTATATAAAATATAGATGCCAATCCCGAGCGCAAACAAGGCATCTGCGCGATGCCAGCCGTACCATGCCAGCCCAAGCGCCACGAGAATCGCACCGTTCATCATAACATCAGACTGATAATGAAGCATATCCGCCCTGACGGCCTGACTTTGCGTGCGTTTTACTACCCAGCGCTGAAACGAGACCAGAATGATTGTACACACCAACGCAATGATGGTGACAATCACCCCGACGCCAGGATCTTTCATCGGCGTAGGTTGGATGAGATGCTGAATCCCGGTCAGGAATAAAAACAGCGCCGAACCGGAAATAAACATGCTTTGCGCCAGCGCCGCCAGCGATTCCGCTTTTCCGTGTCCGAACGTATGCTCATCATCTGCGGGCTGCAGCGAATAGCGCACCACCAACAGGTTGGTTAACGAGGCCGCGATGTCCACCAGAGAATCCACCAGCGCTGCCAGAATACTGACCGATCCGGTGTACCACCACGCAAAAATTTTGATCAAAAGTAACAGCGATGCCATCACGGTCGCCGCGATTGCCGCCCGGCTAACCAGCCGCCCATAGGTTTGATTCATAAACACTCCTGCCAGGATATGCCGCTAGTATAACGGATGAAGTAAAACAGTCAGGCAATAACCGAGTGACAAATTTTGGGCAAAAAAAACCCCCACATCATGTGGGGGAAGACAGGGATGGTGTCTATGGCAAGGAAAACAGGGTTACTACTGGGAACGTGAGTTGCTACTACTCAATAAATTCAACGATGAGCTTTTTTTCCAGTGCGCTACGTCGCGCAGTTGCTCCATTCGTTGTTCATGTTTCTCATTTAAAACCGCTTGCTGCTCGGGCGTTAACAGGCGATACATCTGGTTGCGGACCTTGGCTATTTCAACCTGGCGGGCAACCTGTTCTTGCGCCATTCTTTCTGCCTGAGCGCGCACAGCGCTTTCATCAAATTTCTCTGCGGTGACAAGGCGATGCATTGTCTCCATTTCGCTAACATTAACAGGAGGCTGTTCGTGTCTTGCCTGCTGCATTAAATCTCGCATCTGTTGACGTTGATGTTCGGTTAAACTGATACCGTCAAACATGTGGCTCTGAACGCTGCGTTGCGCGGAGCCTTCACCCAGGTGCCAGTGATCGCCTGTGACGACTTCAGCTGCATGGCTTAAAGTACTGAATGCCAGCGTTGAGGCCATGACGGCAGCGGTAACTTTGCCCATCACTTGCTCCCAAAATCTTTTCTGTCGCGATTCAACGAGAGACAGTTTACGATTCGGGCTGCAAACATGCGTCAGGGGGTGTAAAACAACGTAAAGTCATAGATTAGCGACGCCTGATGACGTAATTTCTGCCTCGGAGGTACGTAAACAATGAATAAAATCCTGTTAGTTGATGATGACCGAGAGCTGACTTCCCTGTTAAAGGAGTTGCTCGAAATGGAAGGTTTCGATGTGCTGGTTGCCCATGATGGGGAACAGGCGCTCGAGCTTCTGGATGACAGCATCGATTTACTTTTGCTCGACGTCATGATGCCAAAGAAAAACGGCATCGATACGCTGAAAGCACTTCGTCAGACACACCAGACACCCGTAATCATGCTGACCGCTCGCGGCAGCGAATTGGATCGCGTACTTGGCCTTGAGCTGGGCGCGGACGACTATTTACCCAAACCGTTTAACGACCGTGAACTGGTCGCGCGCATCCGCGCTATTCTGCGTCGCTCACACTGGAGCGAACAGCAGCAGAACAGCGACAACGGTTCGCCGACGCTGGAAGTGGATGCGTTAAGCCTTAATCCGGGTCGCCAGGAAGCCAGCTTTGACGGGCAAACCCTGGAGTTAACCGGCACCGAATTCACCCTGCTCTATTTGCTGGCACAGCATCTCGGCCAGGTGGTTTCGCGTGAACACCTGAGCCAGGAAGTGCTGGGCAAACGCCTGACGCCTTTCGATCGCGCGATCGACATGCATATCTCGAACCTGCGTCGTAAGCTGCCAGAGCGTAAAGACGGACACCCGTGGTTTAAAACCCTGCGCGGTCGCGGCTACCTGATGGTCTCCGCTTCATGATAGGGAGCTTAACCGCACGCATCTTTGCCATCTTCTGGTTGACGCTGGCACTGGTGTTGATGTTGGTACTGATGTTACCCAAGCTCGATTCACGCCAGATGACCGAGCTACTGGACAGCGAGCAGCGCCAGGGGTTGATGATTGAGCAACACGTTGAAGCTGAACTGGCGAACGACCCACCCAACGATTTGATGTGGTGGCGTCGCTTGTTTCGGGCGATAGACAAGTGGGCGCCGCCAGGACAGCGGTTATTGCTTGTTACGACGGAAGGACGCGTGATCGGCGCAGAACGCAACGAAATGCAGATCATTCGTAACTTTATTGGTCAGGCCGATAACGCCGACCATCCGCAAAAGAAAAAATACGGTCGCGTTGAGATGGTCGGGCCTTTCTCCGTCAGAGACGGTGAAGATAACTACCAGCTGTATCTCATTCGACCAGCCAGCAGCTCACAATCTGACTTTATCAACCTGCTGTTTGACCGACCGCTGTTGTTGCTGATCGTCACCATGTTAGTCAGCTCTCCGCTATTGCTCTGGCTTGCCTGGAGTCTGGCGAAACCAGCGCGTAAGTTGAAAAACGCGGCGGATGAAGTGGCCCAGGGCAACCTGCGTCAGCATCCGGAGCTGGAAGCCGGTCCGCAGGAGTTTCTGGCGGCAGGCGCCAGCTTTAACCAGATGGTGACGGCGCTGGAGCGAATGATGACCACGCAGCAGCGCCTGCTGTCGGACATCTCTCACGAGTTGAGAACGCCACTGACGCGTCTGCAGCTGGGTACCGCGCTGCTGCGCCGTCGCAGCGGTGAAAGTAAAGAGCTGGAGCGTATTGAAACAGAAGCGCATCGGCTGGACAGCATGATCAACGACCTGCTGGTGATGTCGCGTAATCAGCAGAAAAACGCGCTGGTCAGTGAAACGGTGAAAGCCAATCAGCTGTGGGGCGAAGTGCTGGATAACGCCGCCTTTGAAGCCGAGCAGATGGGTAAATCGCTCACGGTGAATTTCCCGCCGGGTCCCTGGCCGCTATACGGCAACCCAAATGCGCTGGAAAGCGCGCTGGAAAACATTGTGCGCAATGCCCTGCGTTATTCACACACGAAGATTGAAGTTGGCTTCGCGGTGGATATCGACGGGATTACCATCACTGTAGATGACGATGGCCCGGGCGTTAGCCCTGAAGACCGGGAACAGATTTTCCGTCCGTTCTATCGTACCGATGAGGCGCGCGATCGCGAGTCTGGCGGAACAGGTCTGGGTCTGGCGATTGTTGAAACCGCAATCCAGCAGCATCGTGGCTGGGTGAAGGCCGAAGACAGCCCACTGGGTGGTTTACGGCTGGTGATTTGGTTGCCGCTGTACAAACGCGCTTAACAGGCTTCCCCGGTAACCTCGTGCCGGGGAAGCTCTCACTTTATGCTGTTGCCGCTGCAGCTGCTAGCTTTTGCTTTTTAATCCGCTTCACCAGAATTGTCGAACAGATAAAGCCCATTAAGCTGAACGCAATCATCACGCTAAAGACGTAGTTGTAGCCCGTGATGCCGCTATTGGTATCCAGTAAGTAGCCGTATAACGTGTATGCAAACATAGCGGGCATATAACCGATGATACAGCCAAATGCCATTGCCGAACCGGCATACTCACGTGGGGTACCAATTTCATCCATCGGCGCGAAGAAAATGGCGCGCTGGGAGAAGATAATCGCCCCAAATCCTAATGTTGCTACCATACCGATGTATACGTTCATTGTTTGATGCGGTAACTGCATGAAAACAAGCATCGCAACGGCGGAGATCAAAAACGTCCACTTCAGGTATACCGTCGGCGATTTGGCAACTTTATCCGCCAGCAGCCCACCAATCGGTCCTCCCACCATTTTCAACGCATACTGGTTGATGATGCCGTACGCCCCGACGAGCGCTACCGGCAGCATGTAGATATCTTTTAAGAACGGGATGAAGTAAGTCAGCCCGCAGTATGCGGCGTAAACAAAGAAAATCCCTAAAGAAGCCAGCCAGACGTTAGGGCAGGACAACACATGTTTGATTCCCTTTAAAACTTCCATATTGGCGCTGGTTTTCTCGCCGCCTTTCACTTTGTCATCATCGACAATAAAGTACGTCACAATGCCCGCCGCCAGCGTAATGACCGTATAAAACAACAGACCCGCCTGCATCCCCGCCTTACCTTCACCAAACTGGACGAAGACAAACAGAGCGCCAGATGCGACGATGACATCCACCACGCCGCGTCCGGCTTCTAAAAAGCCAAACATGCGTCCTTGTTCTTCTTTTGTGCCCAGCAGACGCACGGCTTTCAGCAATACCGGCCAGTAAACCACATCGGCAAAGAATGCCATTGCGGCAAAGCAAATGAGATAACCAGTAAATGACGGCAGCGTTGCCAGATATAAGCCGCAAAGTCCTACGCCGATGAGACCGAATGGTAATAATATTTTCTTGGAATAACGGTCAGCGATATAAAGCGAAAGAAAAAGCCCGGTTGTCTGAACAATAGTATAAACCGTAAAACTCAGGCCAATTTGCGTATTAGTTAAACCCCAGTCGCTTTGCATTGGCACATAGAAAACATCCTTCATACTTGAAAGTTTAAATATTGTGCCGCCGCCTAAAATCAAAAAACAGAGCCTTGCCCATTTATTCATGAACATGAGTAAACCCTCATTGCTTGTTGAGAGAAATATTTAGATTAATTTATATAATTAATAAAACTGTAGAGTTATTTTCATAACTCTTTTCGCATTTAGTAAAATTATGAAAGTTATTGATTACCTATAAATTTATTACACAAGTCACGAATGTATTTTATTTGAGCCAGAGCATGTTCTTTTTCCTGCGCCAATCGCGCATCAATCATGTCAGCGTCGGGTAGCGGCGTATAACTTGCATCGCGCCATGGGATCCAGGGATTATCACCTTCATCATCAAAACGAAATGCGGGTGCATAATATTCAACTTCTTCTTCCAGACCAAAAGCATGTACTTGTGGTTTATCTTCTCCCAAGAGTAATAATGCTTTGAGCATCTCTTCCATGGGTAAATCACCGTATCCTGAACGACAAGCCTCATGCCCCCAGCCTTTACCTTCTTTAATAATCTTTGCGTCTTTAATATGTACCTGAGTGATCAAAGGAGACATGACCTCTAACGCAGAAAGCGGCTGCTCATTGGCATTAATCATGTTGCCAAAATCAAAAAGAATAGAGAGATTCTTCATTCCACTATTATTAACCAGCGTCACCAGCTCATGACCCTGTAGATCTTCATGCTGTTCAATGGTAAAGCTCAGGCCACAATCATCATACTGAGACAACCACGCAAGATCATTGGCAATCTTCGCCATAACGTCGTTGAGATGCCCTTCATAGCGCGGGTAGAAACGAACTGACGTTGCGCCAGTTGCCACAGCAATACGAATTGCATCCGTTAATGTCGCCTGGTCCGATGCGCTGGTTTCGATATGCACATCCAGGTTATATTTTTTAGCCTGTTCTTTAAAATTGTGTAACTGCCGATCGTTTATTTTCTGCAGTGACTGGGATTCACCATCCTCAACATGTATTTTCACACCCTTTAATTGCTGCTGATGCGCAATATCCAGAAGATCGCCAGGGAGGACTCTCTCATAGCGCATATTCAGATGAAAGGCATAAGCATGTAGGTACAGTGGTATATTTCTCGCACGTTCAGCAAGAAGTTTCTGGTTACATTTTCCCATAGTTTTCTCATTCATCACGAATAACAAGTTCCACTGATTCAAGTCGCCAGTATTCAAAATCAACCTGAACCACTTTTTTATCTCGGGTAGCCCGATGTTTTTCTACTAAAATTCCATACGTATTAGGCGCAACGCCCAGTTCTTTGCACGCCACTTCTGGCATATTGACCGGTTTAAAAATCATTTCTTTGATATTTAAAATATGACCAAACGCATCTTCCCAGACGCTGGAAAAAGATTGATTGCCCAGTTTGTTTATGAATCCTGGTGCAACATCAGCATCAATGTAGGACTCATGGTAAAACACTTTATGTGAATCAAGACCACACCAGCCGGTAACTAAATAGCGCTCACCGGTGGAGAGAAAAACATCATCAACATGATGCGGGACCGTCTCAATGGTTTCTTTGGTTAAATAATCCCAAAAAGGTTTACGCCCCTGAGCACAGGCTTCGGCATTGAAACTGGAAAGTGATTTGGGGTTATAAATAAATCGTTTCGATGAAATAAACCAACCACTGCGGTTCTTGCGGAAAATACGCGCATCGATCTCAAGCTCAATCAGAACCTGACGTAAGGTCATGCGCTTCGCATCCAGCAGCTCGCATAACTCTCTTTCCGAGGGCAATTTGGATCCTGCTGGCAAATTATTTTCGTTTAACCAGCTTTCAAAGCGCTCTCTGAGCACATCAACATTGTTTTTCTTTTTCATCTCGCCCATCTGGTTTAAACCAATTTGAAGCTAAGATATTTGAGTGCCGGAAATACTCAAGTTTTTTTTCAACGCAGAGTTTCTTTTTGTGGACCAGGTATCAAGAATGGGCAGAAAGCGTGTTGTGACAGGCAGGTTTTTACCCGCTTCAGTACGCAGAGATAACGAGCATGAGAGAGTAAATCAGGTGTTGCCACCTGATTTAATTGCAAGATAGAGGTGGGTTTATTTTCCCCACAAACGGCGGGAATTGTCTTCGATCTTGCCGCTTAAACGACGTTTTTGCATCGTTCTGGTCCAACTTTTGGATAACCCGGCAGCCGACAGTAAACGATGATATTGCGAGTCATCAAACGGCATATGCCAGGCAATGGCAATCGCCTCCCGTACGCTGACGTCGCTGACGCGTGATGCCAGGATCAACGGCGCGTCTGCCGACACCTGACCGGGAGCGATGACGCTGCACAGCCAGCCCGTCTTGCCCGCATCCTGCATCTGGCTGGCCATGTCGCTGATGCCAAAATGGAAATTCAGCTTAAAGCACGGCGAGCGCGGCTGCGTGACCTGAATCAGCGCATCTCCCCACTGGAAAATGTCGCCAATAAAGACATTCTCTTCCGTTAGCCCCTCAGTAGAGAGATTCTCGCCAAACGCGGGGGCGACAAATAGCTCCGCCTGCTCCGGAAACTCTTGTCTCCAGTGCTGATAGTGTTCACGCGGATAATGGCACAGCGCGCGATCCGGCCCGCCGTGAATTTTTGTTTCCGCCTGCTCATCACCCGTCAACCCCAGTTCGGTCAGCATCAACTCACCGTCAACCTGGACTTTAGCAATCGCGCTGGGACGGCTTCCCGTGTAGTCCCGAACCTTGCCAGTAAAAACATCGACCGGATATCGCATCTGTTCCCTCTCCCGATAAATTTCCCCCATTACACCACATTTATTTTACCCCAGTCGCTCAAAATGAGAGCACGGTTCACATGAAAGTTAGGGACACATGCTATCAATGTAAGCTGGTTTTGAAACATCATTTCAAATAAGGAGTCGACAACGTGACTGGTCAATCGCAATTTGCGGGCGTCTGGTGTCCTTCCATTACGCCAATGGACAATGACGGCAGGATCGATCTTAACGGTCTGAGCCAACATCTCAAACGCCTAACCGAGGCCAAAATCGACGTGATTTTGCTGATGGGCAGCATCGGGGAATTTGCCTCCTTTACGCTCGAAGAAAGGCTAGTGCTGATCCGCGAAGCCCGCGCCATGAGCTCGCTGAAGATGGTCGCCAACGTCTCATCCACCTGCCAGAATGATGTGCTGTTGATGGCGCAGGAAGCGTATCGCGCCGGTTACGACGCTGTGATGATCCTCCCACCTTACTACTATGGGCAAACGGCAAAACAGCTGCTGAGCTACTTCCGTCAGTTGGGACAGAAACTCAGCGGTAAATGGTTTGCCTATAACTTTCCGGCACGTACCGGCTGCGATTTAACCCCCGAACTGGTTGCCACCCTCGTCGATGAATTTCCCAACTTCGCAGGCATTAAAGATACCGTCGACTGTCAGTCCCATACCCGCAGTATGATTCAGACTACCCGCGCCGTGCGTGAGGATTTTGCCGTGCTGTCCGGCTATGACGAATACTACATTCCTAACCTGCTGGCAGGCGGTGCGGGGATTATTTCAGGATTAAACAACGTCATGCCGGAACTGTTTGTCAGCGCGCGGGAAGCGTTTAAGCAGGGCGACCTGGCAGCGCTTCGCGATATTCAGGACCAAATTGGCACCTACATGTCCATCTACGCCATTGGCGAAGATTTTATCACCACCATCAAAACCGTGGTATCGCGTAAGTTTGGCTATTGCACCGGCGTGTCACGTAATGCTGGCGGAGAGTTGAACGAGAGCGAATGTCGGACAATCGATGAAGTATTTATCGTAGAAGGTTAACTCGTTAAGCCGGATGGCGCAGACCATCCGGCTTAAGAGATTTATTTCACGGTACCACGAATATCAATTTCCGCCGCCCTGGCTTTAACTCTTTTCGACCAGATAGACGTGATAATCGGCACCAAAATGGAGGTCACAATCACTGACGTGGCAACGAGGGAAGTCGCTGCTGGCGCCATCGGTTTAAATGCCGGAACCATTTCCGCAATCAGCACCGGCGTGGCGACCGCCGCACCCGCTGAGCTGGAGGCCGCAATCCCCGCCGTACCATCACCGCCACCAATCAGTTTATCGGCGATAATCAAGGGAATACCGGTGATGATAATCACCGCGACACCCAGCAGAATACCCAGTACTCCGGTTTGCGCAATCACGCTTAAATCAATGGTGTTACCCAATGCGAAAGCAAAGAAAGGGATCAGCGTCTGCACCGCTTTGCTGAAGAACTCGCGCAACTCGGGGTCCAGATTCCCCAACGCAAAGCCAATCAGAAACGGTAATACAGCCCCCACAAACACGTGCGGTTCAAACGACGCGATCCCGGCGGTTCCCAAAATCACCATCGTCATCAGCGGGCCAGACTCCAGCGACATCAGGACAAACGCTCCGGCCTCTTCTTTGGTGCCGTACTGCTGCATAATCGAGGCATACAGCCCGCCGTTGGTCATATCCATAGCGGCCACCAGCGCCAGCGTAGACAGCCCGGCGAAGAATCCGACCTCCACACCATGTTCCGGCAGAATACGTGAAGCAATCGCCGCGACCACCCATGCCACCAGAATCTTGGTGATGACCAACGTGCCTGATTTACGTAGCACGGTGCCGGTAGCGCTTAGCTTAATCGACGCCCCCATGCAAAAGAACCAGACTGCCAGGATAGGTACCGTACCGGTGATCATACCGTTGGTAAAGGAGCCGAAATATTTCCCGGCGCCGGGGGAAAAGGTGTGACACAACGCGCCCAGGAAAAGCGGCACCAGCATCATACCGCCTGGGATTTTCTCTATCGTTCGTTTGATCTGCATTTCCATCACCTGTAGACATAAAAATGGGGCAATTTTTATGGGCGATTGCATCTTGCTTTTGAGATGCGCCCGTCTTGATGGAAAGAAGATAGACATTCATAGAGACTATAAAAGTGATCCCACTCGCATAATAAAACCTTGTTTCAATTTAAGTGGATCATCGTTTTTATATTGAGTTTGATCACAAAAAAACCCCCACAAGCATCGCCTGTAGGGGTTTCGTTAATGCGTAGAACTTATTTTTTCGCTGCGAAACGCGCGGCAGCTTCGTCCCAGTTCACCACGTTCCAGAACTCTTTGATGTAGTCCGGGCGACGGTTCTGGAATTTCAGGTAGTAAGCGTGTTCCCAAACGTCCAGGCCCACGATCGGGAAGCCGGAAGCGCCAGAGATAGCTTCACCCATCAGCGGAGAATCCTGGTTAGCGGTGGAAACAACAGCCAGCTTGTCACCTTTCAGAACCAGCCACGCCCAGCCGGAGCCAAAACGGGTTGCCGCAGCTTTTTCAAATTCAGCTTTGAAGTTGTCGACGGAACCGAAGTCACGTTCGATAGCCGCTTTCAGATCGCCCTGCAGCGTAGTACCGGTTTTCAGACCTTTCCAGAACAGGCTGTGGTTAGCGTGGCCGCCCGCGTTATTGCGCAGAACAGTTTTCTTGTCTGCTGGCAGTTGATCCAGTTTAGCGATCAGTTCTTCAGCAGACAGGCTAGCGAATTCAGGCAGGCTCTCCAGCGCAGCGTTCGCGTTGTTTACGTAAGCCTGGTGGTGTTTGGTATGGTGGATTTCCATCGTCTGCTTATCGAAGTGCGGTTCAAGGGCATCATAAGCGTACGGCAGGGATGGCAGTGTATAACTCATAATCATCTCCAGTATTGTCGGGCGGCCAGTGTTAACGCCGCGTAAGCAGTTGGGTCATTATAGTTAATTAAATGATATTGAAAATGATTATCAATGCCGTACTCTTTACAGGGTTATTATGCGGTAAAAGTGTGAGCATCATTAGGAAAATCAGGCGAATTTTGCCAACCTGGGTAGAAAACAGGCAGCGACATGAAGGACATGGGAGATAAAGCACGAGATAGTTTGCGAATTATCTCACAAGGAAATCTTGCTATGTCTGTCAATATCGCCCTTTTCGGTATCGGTCTCGACACATACTGGCCCCAGTTTACAGGCCTGGAATCACGTCTTCAGGGCTACCTGCAAACAATTGATGAGCGTCTGACGGCGCAACAAGCCACCGTCATTAATGGCGGCCTGATTGATAACGTCAATAAAGCCGATGCCCTTATCAAACGGTTGCAGCAACAACCAGTCGATGCAGTCTGCCTTTACATCAGCACCTACGCGCTCAGCTCAACGGTGCTACCCCTTGTGCAGAGTATCAATAAACCGGTCATTATTCTGGCCCTACAGCCAGAGCCAGGGCTGCCCTATTCAACTATCCGTCAAATCCCCGATCGGGGCGGGCGAACTGGAGAGTGGCTGGCGCACTGTCAGGCCTGCAGCGCCCCCGAACTGGCAAACGTGTTTAACCGTGCGAATATCCGCTTTCAATTGATCGTTGGTGCATTACAGGGCGATGAGTACGTCTGGCAACAAACTTCGCAGTGGCTGCAAGCCCTTAACGCTCGTCAAATGCTGGCAAGTTGTCAGGTCGGCGTCCTCGGACACTATTATGACGGCATGGTGGACGTTTACAGCAATATGACGAATTTGTCCGCCAAAATGGGCGTCCGCTTTAAGCCACTGGAGATGTGTGAGCTGGCGGAATACCGCGAGCAGGTCAGCGAAGCAGACTTCAACGCCAAACAACAGGAAATGCACCGTGTGCTTCAGTTGGATGCGGCATGCGAACCTGCAGAGCTTGGCCGGGCAATCACCACTGCCTGCGCCATGGATAAACTGATTGCCCAGAATAAACTCGGTGCACTCGCTTATTACTATGAAGGTCGTAACGGTAACGCTTACGAGAACATCATCACCTCAATTATTCTCGGCAACACGCTGCTCACCCACCGTGGTATTCCCGTAGCGGGAGAATATGAAATCAAAAATGTGCTGGCGATGAAAATTCAGCAACTTCTGGGCGCTGGCGGATCATTTTCAGAACCCTATGGTATTGAATTTACCGATGATGTTGTTTTATGGGGACATGATGGTCCGGCACACCCGTTGATGGCGGATGGTCCGGTAAATCTGGTGCCGTTGCCGGTTTATCATGGCAAACCCGGTAAAGGTGTGTCTATTCAGATGACCGTGAAAGCTGGCCCGGTAACCTTTCTTTCGGTAATTGAAGATGCTGAAAATGGGGTGCGTTTACAGTATGCCGAAGGTGAAGCGGTGGCAGGTGAAGTCCTGGATATCGGCAACACCAACAGCCGCTATCGCTTCCCATTATCGGCTCGCGAGTTCACCACGCAGTGGTGCATGGGCGGCCCCGCTCATCATTGCAGCATTGGCCTGGGGCATCATGGTGAGGTGCTGGAAAAACTCGCCTGGCTACTGGGTATTCAGGCAGTAAGAATCTGCTAATCCTCGATATTTCCGCCCTTCTCAAAAAAAGAGGGGCGGAGCCGCATTTGTGATCAACATCCCTTTCATCCCCTGAATTTTGCCAGCATTACTCATCACGCGGCAGCATGCTGAAGGTTAATTCATTGCTCACTCTTTAGACTTTTGAACATCAAAACGGGTGATTTTCATCCTGCCAAATCGATAATTCAAAAGGAAACAGAATGGGTAACGCAATTACGATGGGGATAATATGGCATCTTATCGGTGCCGCTAGTGCCGCTTGTTTCTATGCCCCCTTTAAAAAGGTACAACACTGGTCCTGGGAAACCATGTGGTCCATCGGTGGTTTTGTTTCATGGCTGATCCTTCCCTGGCTCGTCAGCGCGATCCTGCTGCCGGACTTCTGGACCTATTACAGTTCATTCAGCGCGTCCACACTGCTGCCGGTATTTTTGTTCGGTGCCATGTGGGGGATTGGTAACATCAACTATGGTCTGACCATGCGTTACCTCGGGATGTCGATGGGGATCGGGATCGCTATCGGTATTACGCTGATTGTTGGCACCTTAATGACGCCAATCATTGCCGGTAAATTTGACGTGCTCATCGGCACACCTGGTGGGCGTATGACCCTGCTCGGTGTGCTGGTCGCCCTGATCGGTGTGGCGATTGTTACCCGCGCCGGACAGTTAAAAGAGCGCAAGATGGGCATCAAAGCCGAAGAGTTCAATTTGAAAAAAGGTCTGATACTGGCGGTGATGTGCGGCTTTTTCTCCGCAGGGATGTCCTTTGCGATGGATGCGGCTAAACCCATGCACGAAGCCGCTGCTGCGCTCGGTATCGATCCGCTGTATGTCGCCCTGCCCAGCTACGTCGTCATCATGGGCGGCGGCGCGGTGATCAATCTGGGATACTGCTTCATTCGTCTGGCAAAAATGAAAAACCTGTCAGTAAAAGCCGACTTCTCGTTAGCCAAACCGCTGATTATCAGCAACATCCTGTTCTCGGCGCTTGCTGGTCTGATGTGGTATCTCCAGTTCTTCTTTTACGCCTGGGGCCATGCCAAAATTCCGGCGCAATATGACTACATGAGCTGGATGCTGCACATGAGCTTCTACGTCCTGTGCGGTGGCATCGTGGGCCTGATCATGAAAGAGTGGAGCAATGCAGGACGCCGTCCGGTCAGCGTGCTAAGCCTTGGCTGCGTGGTGATCATTGTCGCGGCAAACATTGTGGGTCTGGGAATGGCCAGCTAATTGTTTTGAGTGCTGAGATGACGCCACTGGCTCGGCGTCATCCCGGTTTCGCGCGTGAACACCACCGAAAAGTAGTTACTGTCCTCAAAGCCGCAGCGCATAGAAATCTCACTAATCATCAACCGGCTATGCTTGAGCAGATACTGAGCATGACAGACCCGCACCTGGCGCAGATACTGGTTGATGGTCATCCCGGTCTGACTGCGAAACTGCTGGCGCAAAACGCGCTCGCTGCACCGTTCACGCTCGCAAAACTTATCCAGTTCGAACGCATGCTCATGGCTACCGGCTAACGCGGTGATCAGTTTATCCAGCAGCGTTTCACTCGATGTCACCGGGAGCGTATCTGTGGCGTAACGATGGCGTTTAAGGAGCGTCACCAGTTGCCCGAACAGCAGTTCCGCCATGGTAAAAGCCTGCACATCACGCTGATTACTTTCATGCTCAAGCTGGCTTATCACCTGCCGGGCCTGGGTCATACCAACGCTACCGAGACGCCAGTGCGGCTGCCGCGGCGTACCGTTAAAGCCGGGGATCGCCCCTTGCCAGTCAACATTCAGCGTCAATCGTTCCGGGCAGTAGATGATATTTTGTAACACCAGGTCGTTAACGGAAGTGTAGGAGTGTTTATCTTCGGCGCGAATGTAAAACAGATCGCCACGGGTTATCCGGTACGGACGTTCGTTGAGAACATGTAACCCATTGCCGCGCCAGACCAGTACCAGTTCGCAAAACTCATGAGTATGTTCAGCAAAGACATCCTGCGGATAACGATCGGCCACAGCGACCGCCTGCTTTTCATGCGCAAAAAAGTCTGATTTCAGAAGGACCAGATGGTTCGCCATCACAATATTCCCTGTCGGATGGCGGCTACGCCTTATCCGACCTACAGATTACGTGACACGTAGGCCGGATAAGGCGTAGCCGCCATCCGGCGTTGAGGGACATGATTATCTGAGATTCGGCGATAAAAAACGTTGATAGCTTTCGCGTTACTGAAGGCTGCTTCCCGCAATAAGGTCGCGCCCCTGACGAATATCGCGCGGTGACCACTCGAACTCACGGCGGAAAAGCGTCGAAAAGTGGTTACTGTCGCCGAAACCGCAGAGATAAGCGATATCTGTCACGCTGTCATCACTGTGACGAAGCAGATGCCTGGCTTTAATGAGCCGCAGACGGTTAAGGTAGCGCTGCGGCGTTAGTCCTGTCTGCTGTTTAAGCTGGCGGTGCAAAGTGCGTAAAGAGAGCGAAAACTTCTCGGCCAGCGCCTCCCAACACACCTCGTCGGCAAAGTTATCTTCCAGCCACGCCATCAGAAGATTAAGCCGCGCGTCGTTATCAGTGGCCGCTTCCATCAGGCTGCTTTTACGCAGCAGCACCAGTAACTGCATAAACAGGATCTCGCGATTTGCCGCCGTCGGCGTATCCATCCCCTCGCCGAGCGCCTCCATCTGCCCCACCAAGTGACGAACCTGCTGCAGTACGCCCTGGTTTACGCGCCAGTGGGAGGGATACTGCCCATTTTGTTCCTGAGGCAAAAGCTGATTCAGCCCAGCCAGAAATTGAAACGCATCCGGAGAGCGATACAGAACGTTGGTCAGGCACAGATTGTCAGTATGTTCATATAAATGCCTGTCATGATCGCGGACGAAACACACCGTCCCGCCGCTAATGGTGTAAGGCTGTCCGTTAAACACATGGATCCCCGTGCCATGCTCGACCACTACAATTTCATGAAAATCATGATGATGCTCAGGAAATGCGGGTTGAGGAAGGCGTGGTTCAATAGCCACTGGCGCTTTACCTGTCGGAAAAAAATCCACGCAATGCAGTACGGTCATGACGGCTCCCCCTGATTAACGAATATGGCTGAATAGTAATTAAGGGTTACTACCCTCACCTTAAATTTTTGACGCCAAAGTGCGTAAACACGGTTAATTCTTCAAGAAATGGCGGGAAAGATCGGGAAATGCGGAAGGCGTCACATCCGCCAAAATCCGCGCTATTAGCGGAAACTGTGAACAACATCACGTTCACCTTTGCCGTGTTGCCAGCCACTAATTGGGGCTGTCACTGTCAAGAAGGTACGCTTTATCAGGGGTTCTTAGACTGAGTGCAATAAAACTCAGAAGGACCTCGCTATGACTTTTCGCCATTGTGTCGCTGTCGATCTCGGCGCATCCAGTGGGCGCGTAATGCTGGCGCGTTACGACAGTGAACACCGCACCCTGACGCTGCGTGAAATCCACCGCTTCATTAACTGTCTGCAAAAAACTGACGGTTTTGATACCTGGGACATCGACAGCCTGGAAAATGACATTCGTCTTGGCCTGAAAAAAGTCTGTGATGAAGGCATTCGGATAGACAGCATCGGCATTGATACCTGGGGCGTAGATTACGTCCTGATCGATAACGCTGGTCAGCGTGTTGGTCTGCCGGTCTCTTACCGCGACAGCCGTACAGCCGGCATTATGGCGCAGGCGATGACGCAGCCGGGTAAAGGTGAAATTTATCGCCGCAGCGGCATTCAGTTTCTGCCCTTTAACACGTTGTATCAGCTGCGTGCACTGGTTGAACAGCAGCCAGAACTGCTCCCGCAGGTGGCTCATGCCCTGCTGATCCCCGATTACTTCAGCTTTCGCCTGACCGGTGAAATGAACTGGGAATACACCAACGCCACCACTACGCAGCTCGTCAATATCAACACCGACGACTGGGATGACACGCTGCTGGCGTGGACCGGGGCAGACAAAGCCTGGTTTGGTCGCCCGACGCACCCGGGGAACGTAATTGGCCACTGGATTTGCCCACAGAAAAATCGCATTCCGGTCGTGGCCGTCGCCAGTCACGACACCGCCAGTGCGGTAATTGCTTCGCCGTTGGCCGACAAAAACAGCGCGTATCTTTCTTCCGGTACCTGGTCGCTGATGGGTTTTGAGAGCAGAACACCGTATACCAACGATGCGGCGCTGGCGGCGAACATCACCAACGAAGGGGGCGCGGAAGGGCGCTACCGCGTACTGAAAAATATTATGGGGTTATGGCTGCTCCAGCGCGTTTTAAAAGAGCGCCAGATTACCGATCTGCCAACGCTTATCGCCGAAACGCAAGCGCTGCCGGCCTGCCAGTTCCTGATAAACCCGAACGACGATCGCTTTATCAATCCCGACAATATGAGTGCTGAAATTCAGGCAGCCTGTCGTGAATCGGGCCAACCCGTTCCCCTGCAAAACGCCGAACTGGCGCGCTGTATCTTCGACAGTCTGGCGTTGCTATACGCCGATATTCTGCAAGAACTGGCGCAGCTGCGAGGCGCAGCGTTTAGCCAACTGCACATCGTCGGTGGTGGCTGCCAGAACGTCTTACTGAACCAACTGTGCGCGGATGCCTGCGGGATTCGCGTTATGTCCGGCCCGATTGAGGCCTCCACGCTCGGCAATATCGGCATCCAGTTGATGACGCTGGACGAGCTTAACAACGTCGATGATTTCCGTCAGGTAGTACGCGCCAACTACGACCTGACCACCTTTATTCCAAATCCTGAAAGTGAAATTGCCCGCTACCAGGCGCAGTTTCAATCACTACGACAGACAAAGGAGCTTTGCGCATGACCACTCAACTTGAACAAGCCTGGGAACTGGCAAAACTGCGTTTCGCCGCGGTAGGCATTGATGTCGAGGCGGCATTGCGCCAGCTCGATCGTCTGCCGGTCTCCATGCACTGCTGGCAGGGCGATGATGTCGCCGGTTTCGAGAATCCGGAAGGCTCGCTCACCGGCGGTATTCAGGCTACCGGCAACTATCCGGGCAAAGCGCGTAACGCCACCGAACTGCGGGCCGATCTGGAGCAAGCGCTAAGCCTGATTCCGGGACCAAAACGCCTGAATTTGCACGCGATCTATCTGGAATCGGATACGCCGGTTGCCCGCGACCAAATCAAACCGGAACACTTCAAAAACTGGGTTGAGTGGGCGAAAGCGAACCAGTTAGGGCTGGATTTCAATCCGTCCTGCTTCTCTCACCCGCTGAGCGCTGACGGCTTCACGCTGGCCCACGCCGATGACACCATTCGCCAGTTCTGGATTGATCACTGCAAAGCCAGCCGTCGCGTCTCGGCGTATTTTGGCGAGCAGTTGGGTACACCGTCGGTGATGAACATCTGGATCCCGGATGGCATGAAAGACATCACCGTTGACCGTTTAGCGCCGCGCCAGCGCCTGCTGGAAGCACTGGACGAGGTGATCAGCGAGAAACTCAACCCGGCGCACCATATCGATGCCGTTGAGAGCAAACTGTTTGGCATCGGCGCTGAAAGCTACACCGTGGGCTCCAACGAGTTCTATATGGGTTACGCCACCAGCCGTCAAACCGCGCTATGCCTGGATGCGGGTCACTTCCATCCGACCGAAGTAATTTCCGACAAAATCTCCGCCACCATGCTGTACGTACCGCGCCTGCTGCTACACGTCAGCCGTCCGGTGCGTTGGGACAGCGATCATGTTGTGCTGCTGGATGATGAAACTCAGGCAATTGCCAGCGAGATCGTCCGCCACAACCTGTTCGACCGCGTACACATTGGCCTCGACTTCTTCGACGCTTCCATTAACCGCATCGCCGCGTGGGTGATTGGCACTCGCAATATGAAAAAAGCGCTGCTGCGCGCGCTGTTAGAACCGACCGAACAACTGCGTCAGCTTGAAGCCAGCGGCGACTACACCGCACGCCTGGCCCTGCTGGAAGAGCAAAAATCACTGCCGTGGCAGGCCGTCTGGGAGATGTATTGCCAGCGCCACGACACGCCAGCGGGTAGCCAGTGGCTGGAAAGCGTGCGCGCCTATGAAAAAGAGATTTTGAGCAAACGTAGCTAACCGTGACGCCAGACTTGTAGGCCGGAGAAGACGCCCCGCGTCGCCATCCGGCAATGAATGAAACACGATTGCCGGATGGCGCTTCGCTTATCCGGCAATCGTAAGACCCGATAACGTTCGGGCAATAAACAGGAACACCGAAGATGCAAAACATTACTACTTCCTGGTTCGTCCAGGGGATGATCAAAGCCACTTCTGATGCGTGGCTGAAAGGCTGGGACGAGCGTAACGGCGGCAACCTGACGCTGCGTCTGGATGAGGCAGACATTGCACCGTTTAGCGCCGATTTCCATGAAGAACCACGCTATATCGCGCTAAGTCAGCCAATGCCATTGCTGGCGAACACGCCGTTTATCGTCACCGGTTCCGGCAAATTTTTCCGTAACGTTCAGCTCGATCCCGCGGCAAATTTGGGCGTGGTGAAAGTAGACAGCGACGGCGCGGGCTACCATATCCTGTGGGGCCTGACCCACGAGGCCGTACCAACCTCTGAACTGCCAGCTCACTTCCTCTCCCACTGCGAACGTATTAAAGCGACGAACGGCAAAGACCGCGTGATCATGCACTGCCACGCCACCAACCTGATCGCCCTGACCTACGTGCTGGAAAACAACACCGCGCTGATTACCCGCAAACTGTGGGAAGGCAGCACCGAGTGCCTGGTGGTATTCCCGGATGGCGTCGGCATTCTGCCGTGGATGGTGCCGGGTACGGATGAAATCGGCCAGGCGACAGCCGAGGAAATGCAGAAACACTCGCTGGTACTGTGGCCGTTCCACGGCGTGTTCGGCAGCGGACCTACCCTCGACGAGGCGTTCGGTTTGATCGATACCGCAGAGAAATCCGCCGAGGTTCTGGTCAAAATCTATTCGATGGGCGGTATGAAGCAGACCATCACGCGCGAAGAACTGATAGCCCTTGGCAAACGTTTTGGCGTGACGCCGCTGGCAAGCGCCGTAGAGCTGTACTGATACCTCCCAACTCAACGCCGGATGCGGCTTCACTTTATCCGGCCTACAGGATTTTATTGTTAAGGAGAATAGTGATGAGCTTTATGTTGGCACTGCCAAAAATTAGCCTGCATGGCGCCGGCGCGATTGCCGATATGGTGGATCTCGTGGCGAATAAACAATGGGGCAAAGCGCTGATCGTCACCGATGGTCAACTGGTGAAGCTGGGCCTGCTGGACAGCCTGTTTGCCGCGCTGGATGAACATCAAATGTCTTACCACCTGTTTGATGAGGTGTTCCCGAACCCGACAGAGGAGCTGGTGCAGCAGGGTTTTGCAGCATATCAGGGCGCAGAATGTGACTACATTATCGCTTTCGGCGGCGGCAGCCCGATCGATACCGCTAAAGCGGTGAAGATCCTGACCGCCAACCCAGGCCCTTCTACCGCTTACTCCGGCGTGGGCAAAGTGAAAAATGCCGGCGTACCGCTGGTCGCCATCAACACCACTGCCGGTACGGCAGCAGAAATGACCAGCAACGCGGTTATTATCGACTCTGCGCGCAAGGTCAAAGAGGTGATCATCGACCCGAATATCATCCCGGATATCGCCGTGGATGATGCCAGCGTCATGCTGGAAATCCCGGCCTCCGTCACCGCTGCAACCGGCATGGACGCCCTGACCCACGCGGTGGAAGCCTATGTTTCCGTTGGTGCGCATCCGCTTACCGATGCCAACGCGCTGGAAGCGATTCGCCTGATCAATCTGTGGCTACCAAAAGCGGTCGACGAGGGCCATAACCTCGAAGCCCGCGAACAAATGGCGTTTGGTCAGTATCTGGCGGGTATGGCATTTAACAGCGCCGGTCTGGGTCTGGTGCATGCGCTGGCTCATCAGCCGGGCGCAACCCACAATCTGCCGCACGGCGTCTGCAACGCCATCCTGCTGCCGGTAATCGAAAACTTTAACCGCCCAAACGCGGTGGCGCGCTTTGCCCGCGTGGCGCAGGCAATGGGCGTCGATACCCGTGGCATGAGCGATGAAGCGGCAAGCATGGAGGCCATCAAGGCGATTCGAGCACTCAGCAAGCGTGTCGGTATTCCTGCGGGCTTTAGCTCCCTTGGCGTGACGAAAGAAGATATTGAAGGCTGGCTGGACAAAGCATTGGCCGATCCGTGTGCGCCGTGCAACCCGCGTACCGCCAGCCGCGACGAGGTCCGCGAGCTGTATCTGGAGGCGTTATGATCCGCAAGGCCTTTGTGATGCAGGTAAATGCCGACGCGCACGTTGAATATCAACGTCGGCACAATCCCATCTGGCCAGAACTGGAAGCGGTGCTGAAAGAACACGGCGCCCATCACTACGCGATTTATCTCGATCGGGAGCGCAATCTGCTGTTCGCCACCGTCGAGATTGAGTCCGAAGCGCGCTGGGACGCTGTCGCCAGCACCGACGTTTGCCAGCGTTGGTGGAAGCATATGCGTGACGTAATGCCAGCCAACCCGGACAACAGCCCGCTCAGCGCAGAGCTAAAAGAGGTGTTCTATCTGCAGTAAGTCGTGTGCCCGGTGGTGCAAGCTTACCGGGCACACGGTTTTATTTTTTGTAGGCCGGATAAGCGATAGCGCCATCCGGCAATTTCAATTCTGCTCAGAAACCAGAATCGCCTGGGTGTCAGGCTCCAGTGCTTTAAAGATATGCGCCCGATCGGCGGGGTAACAAATGTAGTCGCCCTCACCTAACTCTTCCGGCGCTTCCGTCAACCCCACCATCGCCTTGCCCTGCGTCACGATGATATGTTCAACCGATCCCGGCGGATGCGGCTGTGAAATACGATCCGCGCCCGGCTGCGTCAGCAACAGATAAATATCCCGCCGCGCGCCCGGTGGGCAGGCGGCCAGTAAAATGGCCTGATAGTGGGCCTGTTCCGCCACGACTTTTGTCCCTTCGCCACGGCGAATCACCTGCGTTTTTTGCTCCTGCGGCTCCAGCAGGCGCGCAAAGGGAATGTCCAACGCCACACACAGCGACCAGAGCGTTTCCAGGCTAGGATTGCCATTGCCCGCTTCCAACTGTGAGAGCGTCGATTTTGCAATCCCCGCACGACGGGCAATCTCCGCCAGCGACAAACCGGTGCGCTGACGTTCACGCACCAGGCTTTTCGCGATCATACTGATGGGCTGGGTCATTCACGACTCCATGTTTTTTATATCGAACGAATCGTTCGACTTGTAAAGTTAACTGCTCCCGTTCATTATAATGGAAATTCGTTCGATATGGCTAAAACGGTATGAAACATTATTTTTCCAGTCTCAAAGGCGACACGCTGAAAGCAATATTTCTCGTCTGTCTGGCTGTCGGCGTTGTCGGCATGTCGTACGGCTCGCTGGCGATGGCTTACGGCTTCCCGCTGTGGGTACCGTTTGTACTCTCTATTACGGTACTGGCGGGGGCGTCCGAGTTTATGTTTATCGGCATCGTCGCCAGCGGTGGTAACCCACTGGCGGCTGCGGCTGCCGGTTTACTGGTCAACGCCCGACACGTGCCGTTTGGCGTCACGGTGCGCGATCTGGTGGGCAATCGGGCCGCCTGTTTCCTCGGCTGCCATATCATGAACGACGAAAGCGTGGTTTTTGGCCTGTCGCAAAAAACGCCCGAACAACGTAAAGCCGCCTACTGGCTTTGCGGTCTGGGCGTCGCGATTTTCTGGCCTGTTGGTACACTGATCGGCGCGGGCGTCGGCAAACTGCTCCCCGCACCGGAAACCATCGGCCTGGATGCCGTCTTCCCTGCCATTCTGCTGGCTTTGGTCGTCCCGGCATTCAAAAACCGCACCACGCTGATTCGCGCCTGTAGCGGCGCCGGGCTGTCGCTTGCCGCCATTCCCTTTGCGCCGGTCGGTTTGCCAGTTCTGCTTTCACTGTTCGGCTTACTGACGAGGAAAAAATAATGGGTAACATGACGCTGTTTATCGTCGGTATCGCCATCTTATCTCTGGGAACCTATTTAATGCGTTTAGGAGGAGCGAAGCTTGGGAGCCGTTTAGCGTTCTCAGAACGCTCGCAGGCGCTGCTTTCCGACGCCGCAACGGTATTACTGTTCTCCGTGGCGCTGGCGACCACCTTTTACGAAGGCGAACATTTTGCCGGTATGGCGCGGGTTCTTGGGGTTGGCTTCGCGGTATTTCTCGCCTGGCGCAAGCTGCCGCTAATCGTGGTGATTGTTGCCGCCGCGGTGGTGACCGCGTTGTTAAGGATGGCGGGAATACACTAAAAAAATAATTACCCTGGCGAAATATTCATCAGGGTAATCGCCTGTAGCGTTGTGTGTTTTACCCCACAAAACCACGCGCTAACTCGGCCTCAAATTGTCACTCCACGCTGACATATTGCCGCTCATCTCTTCGCCATCTCGCCGTTAGAATCAAATCAAATAGTTTTAACGGAGCCCTCCACATGACAACCCTTACAGCTAACTGCATTGACATGAATATTCAGGGGAATAGCGTGTATGCCATCCTCAAGCAATTGGCAGATATGGCGTTTCAGAATGGCTATGTCTCCGATCGCAGCACTTTCCTGCAAACGCTATTGCTGCGCGAAAAGCTGCATTCCACCGGCTTTGGCTCGGGTATTGCCGTCCCGCACGGTAAGAGCGCCTGCATCAGGCAGCCCTTTGTGTTGTTCGCGCGCAAATCAGAAAACGTGGACTGGAAAGCCAGCGACGGCGAGGACGTCAACTGCTGGATCTGCCTCGGTGTACCGCAAACCGGCGAGGACGATCAGGTCAAAATCATCGGCACCCTGTGCCGCAAAATCATTCATCAGGATTTCATCGATCAACTGAAGCAAGGTGACACCAGCCAGGTGCTCGCCCTGCTTAATCAGACCTTAACCTCATAAGGAAGCGGCTATGGAGTCATCCTTACGTTTAGTGGCGATCACCAACTGTCCGGCGGGGATCGCCCACACTTATATGGTGGCAGAGGCGCTGGAGCAAAAAGCGCGCTCGCTCGGCCACACGATTAAAGTCGAAACCCAGGGCTCAAGCGGCGTCGAAAACCGCCTGAGCAATGAAGAGATTGCCGCAGCCGATTATGTCATTCTGGCCACCGGTCGCGGCCTGAGCGGCGAAGACCGGGCGCGTTTTGCCGGGAAAAAAGTCTATGAAATCGCCATTTCCCAGGCGCTAAAAAATATCGACCTGATTTTTACGCAGTTACCGACGCATTCACAACTTTTCGCCGCCGATAGCAGCGTAAAGCTGGGAAAACAGGAGGTCCAGCACGGTAGCGTAATGAGCCACCTGATGGCGGGCGTTTCCGCCGCGCTGCCGTTTGTTATCGGCGGCGGTATTCTGGTCGCCATCGCCAATATGCTGGTACAGTTCGGTTTGCCCTATACCGATATGTCGAAAGGCGCGCCGTCGTTCACCTGGATTGTTGAATCGATCGGCTATCTGGGCTTTACCTTTATGATCCCGATTATGGGGGCATATATTGCCTGGTCGATTGCCGATAAACCCGCTTTTGCCCCAGCATTTCTGGTGTGTTATCTGGCGAACGATAAAGGCCTGCTGGGTACGCAGTCCGGCGCAGGATTTCTCGGCGCGGTCGTACTCGGGCTGGCAATTGGCTACTTTGTCCTGTGGTTTCGCAAGGTTCGCCTCGGCAAAGCGCTGCAGCCGCTGCTTGGTTCTATGCTGATCCCGTTTGTCACTTTACTGGTGTTCGGCGTACTGACTTACTACGTCATCGGCCCGGTGATGTCCGACATCATGGGCGGTCTGCTGCACTTCCTGAACACCATTCCGCCATCCATGAAAATGGGCGCGGCCTTCCTCGTTGGTGCGATGCTGGCGTTTGATATGGGCGGGCCAATCAATAAAACGGCCTGGTTCTTCTGCTTCTCGCTGCTGGAAAAACATATCTATGACTGGTACGCCATCGTCGGCGTGGTGGCGCTGATGCCGCCCGTCGCGGCGGGAATCGCTACCTATTTAGCGCCCAAACTGTTTACCCAACAGGAGAAGGCCGCCGCCAGCAGTGCGATTGTCGTCGGCGCCACCGTCGCCACCGAGCCGGCCATCCCCTACGCACTGGCCGCGCCGCTGCCGATGATTACCGCCAATACGCTCTCCGGTGGCATTACCGGCATGCTGGTTATCGCCTTTGGAATCAAACGCCTCGCGCCGGGTTTAGGTATCTTTGATCCGCTGATTGGCCTGATGTCTCCGGTGGGATCATTTTACCTGGTGCTGGCTATCGGTCTGGCACTGAACATTTCGTTAATTATCATCCTGAAAGGGTTGTGGCTGAAACGTAAAGCCGCGCAGCAGGAGCTTGCCCATGAACATTGAGTTACTTCAGCAGCTATGCGAAGCCAGCGCCGTCAGCGGCGATGAACAGGAAGTTCGTACTCTTCTCATTAACGCGCTGGAATCCAGCGTCGATGAAATCACCTTCGACGGCCTCGGTAGCTTTGTCGCCCGCAAAGGCAACCGCGGGCCGAAGGTGGCGGTTGTCGGCCATATGGATGAAGTCGGCTTTATGGTCACGCATATCGACGAGAGCGGATTTTTGCGCTTCACCACCATTGGTGGTTGGTGGAGCCAGTCGATGCTCAATCATCGGGTCTCTATCCGTACCCGTAAAGGCGTTAAAATCCCTGGCATCATCGGCTCCGTGGCGCCGCATGCTTTGACGGAAAAGCAGAAACAGCAGCCGCTGACCTTTGACGAGATGTTTATCGATATTGGCGCTAACAGCCACGAAGAAGTAGAAAAATACGGGATTGCGATCGGTGACTTCATTAGCCCGGAAGCCAATTTCGCTCGCTGGGGCGAAGATAAGATCGTCGGTAAAGCGCTGGATAACCGCGTCGGCTGCGCCCTGATGGCTGAGCTTTTACAAACCGTCGATAACCCCGACATTACCCTGTACGGCGTGGGCAGCGTGGAAGAAGAGGTGGGGCTGCGCGGAGCGCAAACCTCGGCCGAGCATATCAAGCCCGACGTGGTGATCGTGCTGGATACCGCAGTTGCGGGCGATGTGCCCGGAATCGACGCCATCAAATACCCGCTCAAGCTTGGTGAGGGTCCTGGTCTGATGCTGTTCGATAAGCGCTATTTCCCGAATCAACAACTGGTCGCCACATTAAAAGAGTGTGCAGAAAGCAGCGGTGCGTCATTGCAGCTCTGTACTATGAAAACCGGGGCGACGGACGGCGGACGCTATAACGTTATGGGAGGGGGTCGTCCGGTGGCGGCACTCTGCCTGCCGACACGTTATCTCCACGCCAACAGCGGCATGATTTCCGCATCGGATTACAACGCGCTGTTTACCCTGGTGCGCGAACTGCTCACCGCGCTGACGGCCGAAAAGGTCTGCGCGCTCACTGATTTTCGCCAGGAGAGTTAATGCTATCGGAACGCCAGTTAAAGATTGTCGATCTCCTCGAACAGCAGCCGTGTTCGCTGGGCGAGCTGGCGCGGCAAACTGGCGTGTCGGGCAGAACCATCCTGCGCGATATTGATTACCTCAACTTTACCCTCAGCGGTAAGGCCCGCATTCAGCCCGGTGGTGGTGCAGGATATCAGTTGGAAATTGTCGACAGACGCGGTTATTTTCAGCTTCTGCAACGCCATGATAATGATGACCGGTTGCTGGCCTTTCTTCTGCTTAATACCTTTACACCCCGCGTACAGCTGGCTTCAGCACTCAATTTACCTGAAACATGGGTGGCCGATCGTCTCCCGCGTTTGAAACAGCGCTATGAGCGCGCCTTTTGTCTTGCCAGCCGCCCGGGAGTCGGTCATTTCATTGATGAACCAGAAGAAAAGCGCATAATCCTGCTGGCAAATCTGCTTAAAAAAGATCCACTCTTAATTCCACTGCCAGGTATTACCCGAGACAACATCGACAGGCTCAATGCAGCATGTGAAAAACTTAATGAATTCCCGTTCATCTCGGGAGAGTACCTGGCAAGTCTGGTGCTGGCAGTCTACGCCCTGCGTAAT
The DNA here is from genome assembly GCF_030334525.1 of Citrobacter sp. Ce119. NCBI lineage: Bacteria > Pseudomonadati > Pseudomonadota > Gammaproteobacteria > Enterobacterales > Enterobacteriaceae > Citrobacter > Citrobacter sp. Ce119. The sequence continues at coordinate 44,924 of NZ_JAOWDR010000031.1, read as the reverse complement.
CAGCTCACCAGATCGTGGCCGGAGTGTCGGTATATATCACTGAAAAATGCGGTGGAACAAGGAGGAGTCTACCTGGGCGAAAACGCTTTCAGAACCCTGATCGGTCTTCTGGAAATCAGGCAACGTCAGGCAATGACCATCTCGGCCGATGCGGTGACCTGCTTGTTAAAAAGCGTTCCCGGCATTGCCGCGTTGAACGTTATCGATGCCCAACTGGTTGAAAATATTACCGGCCACCTGCTGAGATGCGTCTCTGCCCCGGTTTGGGTACCGGAGCATCGCCAGAGCAGTATGCATAACCTGAAGTCTACCTGGCCTGCCGCTTTCGATTTGAGTTTGCGTTTTATCGCCCTGTTGCGCGAAAAACTGGATATCCTGCTGTTCGATAGCGATCTCATCGGGCTTTACTTCGCCTGTGCGCTGGAGCGGCATCAAAACGAGCGTCAGCCGGTCATTTTATTATCCGACCAGAATGCTATCGCCACCATCAACCAACAGGCTATTGAGCGGGATGTCCTGAATTGTCGGGTGATCATTGCGCGAAATACAAGTGAAGTCAGCGCCATCAGCGAAGAAATCACCCCGCTGTTAATCGTCAACAATAGTCACTATCTGCTTGATGAATCTCTAAAAAATACATTAACTATCAAGAATATTATCACCGCAGCGGGTACCGAGCAGATCAAACACTTTCTTGCGACGGCCTTTATCCGCCAGCAGCCCGAACGTTTCTTTTTACAGCAGGGCTGCTTCCATTACGCCAATATGAAGGCCGAAAGCTGGCAGAGTATCATCGGTCGGATCTGCGGCCAGCTTGTGGCTCAGGGCCATATCACTGAGGACGAAGCGCTACGCATTTGCGCCCGGGAGCATGAAGGTGAAAACCTGATAGTGAATCGCCTGGCGATTCCTCATTGCTGGAGCGAACAGGAGCGTCGTTTCCGCGGTTTCTTTATCACCCTCGCGCAGCCCATTTTGGTGAATAACGAACCGGTCAGTCATGTCCTGATCGCCTGTGCCGCCGCTGAGGCGCGGCATGAACTAAAAATCTTCAGTTATTTATCCAGCGTACTGAGCAGCCATCAGGCTGATACTATTGCGGGATTGACCGGATATGAAGCGTTTATTGCATTGCTCAGGCAGTAAATATCAGAAATGAAAAAAGCGCCTCAAGGGCGCTCTTTCGACAGTACTAAGGTATCTTATTTCAGCAGTTCTGCGGTCATGTGCACGCGGTTGCCGGTGTAAGCCTGAGTGATTTTATAATCGCTGGCGCCTGCACGTTCAGCCTGAGCGGCAATTTTTGCTTCAGCGCTTTCCAGCGTAGAACCGGTTGCGGTAACGGTCTGAGCAGCGAAAGAACCGAAAGAAGTAGCCAGAGCGATAACTGCGACAAAAGTTTTGATGCTTTTCATGATATAAACCCTTTAACTAAGTTGTTTGAGTAAGGCACCGTGCCTTGATGTGATAAATAATAGGCTGATACTCGAACAACTAAAAGCGGAATGATTTGCCAGTCTTATTCAAATTATTTGAGAGATAAGATGTCACATAATCGGGAATCACAATGGCTTGCAGGCAGCCGAAGAAAAACGCAACCGGCGGGAAGTTGGTTACTGCGTCAGGGTGAACCGCAAAGTAAAATTCATCTTTTACATCATGGCGTTGCACGTGCGGTGTATCACGCAGACAGTGGCGTTGAAAGGGTTAAAGAGTTCTACTTTGCCGGGGAATACTGCTTTTTGTACCTGAACTGGCTAACCAACACGCCTGCTGATTACAGTCTGCAAATGATCGCCGCTGGCGAAACCAGTGAAATACCGCTGGCGTTGCTGGATGCGCCGGAAAATCAGGATATTAGGACCCAGCTATCGGTCCAGCAGTTGATCTATAAAGAGAAAAAAGAACAAATGCTGCTGCTCAATACCCCAGAGCAACGCTACCAGTACGTACAAACACACTTCCCGGACTGGGAGTCGCAACTCACTCAGCGCGATCTCGCCAACTATATCGGCATTACTCCCGTTAGCCTGTCTCGTATTCGCCAGCGTCTTAACAAAGGTTAACGCCTTACGTTGATGCGTCGATTATTGTCCCGTCACTCTTCAATTGTTGGCGCACATTATGAACGCATTTCTCCTCTCTCAGATTCTGGCTGGCATCAGCTTTTTGCTGGATATTTCCGCTTTTCATTTTCAGCGCCGGGCTATCACCTTATCTCTGCTCACCAGTTCCACTTCCCTGTTGGCTATCCATTTCTATCTTTTGGATCAACACGCAGCGGCTGGGTTAATGATCATTGCCGCATGCCGCTACGCGACGGCCATCGTCACGTTTCACCGCTGGGCGATGTGGGGATTTATGCTGGGATCGCTGCTGTGTAGCGTTTATCTTTGGCAAAATCTGTCGAGTATTTTGCCGCTGATGGGAAGCCTGCTAATGACCTTTGCGTCGTTTCAAAAACGAAGCGGAAAATTACGGGGTTACACATTGTGCGGTAGCCTGTGTTGGCTACTGAACAATGTGATTGTCGGCTCGCCAGTTGCCGTAATCATGGAACTGGCATTTTCAGGCAGCATTCTGGCTGCCTGGTGGCGTCACAGCGCGATCAGACGTTGCGGATGCGTGTAGACCGTCGCCCTGCCCGGTTTGCAAAAACCCACCAGCGTCAGGTTACAGCGTTCGGCAACTTCCACGGCAAGCGTGGTCGCCGCAGAGACGGCAAACAGAATTTCCACGCCGCACATTGCCGACTTCTGCACCATCTCGTAGCTGGCGCGGCTGGAGACTAATACTGCGCCTTGCTGCCAGACCTCCCCTTCGATTGCGCGTCGCCCCAGCAGTTTATCCAGCGCAACATGACGCCCGACATCTTCATGCCCACCCGCCAGATGACCTGACGGCTGAACCCAGGCAGCCGCGTGCGTGCAGCCTGTCAGTTGCCCAACAGGTTGGAAATCAGGGAGATGCCGTAAAGCGTTATCGAGATGCCCCAGATCGAATGTCTGGGTAAACGGCAGCGGCTGGACCGGCTTGCCAATATCATTAAGCTGTTCCACACCACAAACACCGCAGCCGGTGCGACCGGCCAGAGCGCGACGACGTTCTTTCAGCCCCATAAAGCGACGGCTGGACAACTCAACCTGCACTTCCAATCCGTTGCAGGAAGGCACTACGTCCATCGCGTAAATATCTTGTGGGGACTCAATGATGCCCTCAGAAAGTGAAAAACCTATCGCGAAATGCTCAAGATCTTTCGGTGATGCCATCATCACCACGTGTGAAATCCCGTTGTATACCAGCGCTACAGGCACTTCTTCAGCTACCTCATCAGGCTGAGGATGTTGCAAATCCTCGCGTTTCCAGAGGGTCAACTGACGAGATCCTGTCGGAGATGTCACATTCTTGATGTTTTCTTGAATAATCTTATTCACTTTCTTTTAACCATATTGGAACACACATACCAACATTGTGGTATTCTTTACAAACCCCTCCTGGACGGAGGGAAATTCACCCAATTCTGGACCTTTGCGGTCCCGTCCGCAAAGAAAAATAACAACCACTTCCCTCGCGTTCGCGTTATAGAAAAGCGAAGGGAACGTGACAATGTCGAAACAAGGAGCGAACCATGCAGGTCAGCAGAAGGCAGTTCTTTAAGATCTGCGCTGGCGGTATGGCAGGCACCACGGCAGCGGCACTGGGCTTTGCACCCGGCGTAGCGCTCGCGGAAACACGGCAATATAAACTGCTGCGCACCCGTGAAACCCGTAACACCTGCACTTACTGTTCCGTTGGCTGTGGACTGTTAATGTACAGCCTCGGTGACGGAGCTAAAAACGCCAAAGCATCCATCTTCCATATCGAAGGGGACCCGGATCACCCGGTGAACCGTGGCGCGCTGTGCCCGAAAGGGGCAGGACTTGTGGACTTCATCCACTCCGAAAGCCGCCTGAAATTCCCGGAATACCGCGCACCAGGCTCTGATAAGTGGCAACAGATTAGCTGGGATGAGGCATTTGACCGCATCGCTAAGCTGATGAAAGAAGACCGCGACGCTAACTACGTTGCACAAAACGCCGAAGGCGTAACCGTTAACCGCTGGCTTTCCACCGGGATGCTGTGTGCTTCCGCTTCCAGTAACGAAACCGGCTATTTAACGCAAAAATTCTCCCGCGCGCTCGGTATGCTCGCGGTCGACAACCAGGCACGCGTCTGACACGGACCAACGGTAGCAAGTCTTGCTCCAACATTTGGTCGCGGTGCGATGACCAACCACTGGGTCGACATTAAAAACGCTAACCTCGTTGTGGTGATGGGCGGTAACGCCGCTGAAGCTCACCCGGTCGGATTCCGCTGGGCGATGGAAGCCAAAATTCACAACGGCGCGAAGCTGATTGTTATCGATCCGCGCTTTACGCGAACCGCCGCGGTAGCTGATTTCTATGCTCCGATTCGTTCCGGTACTGACATTGCTTTCCTGTCAGGCGTCTTGCTGTACCTGCTGAACAACGAAAAATTCAACCGCGAATACACTGAGGCCTATACCAACGCCAGCCTGATCGTGCGTGAGGATTACGGTTTCGAAGATGGCCTGTTCACCGGCTACGACGCGGATAAACGCAAGTATGACAAAACCAGCTGGAACTACGAACTGGATGAAAAAGGCTTCGCCAAACGCGACGTCACCCTGCAACATCCGCGCTGCGTGTGGAACCTGCTGAAACAGCACGTCTCCCGCTACACGCCGGACGTCGTAGAAAACATCTGCGGGACGCCAAAGGCCGACTTCCTGAAGGTCTGTGAGTACATCGCAGAAACAAGCGCCAAAGATAAAACCGCGTCGTTCCTGTACGCCCTGGGCTGGACGCAACACTCCGTGGGTGCGCAGAACATCCGTACCATGGCGATGATCCAGTTGCTGCTTGGCAATATGGGGATGGCAGGCGGCGGCGTTAACGCCCTGCGCGGTCACTCCAACATTCAGGGTTTGACCGACTTAGGCCTGCTGTCACAAAGCCTGCCTGGCTATATGACGCTGCCGAGCGAAAAACAGACTGACCTGCAAACCTATCTTGCCGCCAACACACCAAAACCGTTGCTGGAAGGTCAGGTGAACTACTGGGGCAACTATCCGAAATTCTTCGTTTCGATGATGAAAGCCTTCTTTGGCGATAAAGCGACAGCAGAAAACAGCTGGGGCTTCGACTGGCTGCCGAAGTGGGATAAAGGGTACGACGTCCTGCAGTACTTCGAGATGATGAACCAGGGCAAAGTGAATGGCTATATCTGCCAGGGCTTTAACCCGGTCGCGTCATTCCCGAATAAAAACAAAGTTGTGGCTTCACTGTCCAAACTGAAGTTCCTGGTCACTATCGACCCACTCAACACTGAGACTTCCACCTTCTGGCAGAACCACGGTGAGTCGAACGATGTTGACCCGTCGAAAATCCAGACCGAAGTATTCCGTCTGCCATCCACCTGCTTCGCCGAAGAGAATGGTTCTATCGTCAACTCCGGTCGCTGGCTGCAGTGGCACTGGAAAGGCGCTGATGCCCCAGGGATTGCCGTTACCGATGGCGAAATCCTCGCTGGTATCTTCTTACGCCTGCGTAAGATGTATGCCGAGCAGGGTGGCGCGAACCCGGAACAGGTGCTGAGCATGACCTGGAACTACTCCACCCCACACGAACCGGCTTCGGAAGAAGTGGCGATGGAGAGTAACGGTAAAGCGCTGGCCGACATTACCGACCCGGCAACCGGTGCGGTTATCGTCAAGAAAGGCCAACAGCTTAGCTCGTTCGCCCAACTGCGTGACGATGGCACGACCTCCAGCGGCTGCTGGATTTTTGCCGGTAGCTGGACGCCGGAAGGCAACCAGATGGCACGTCGCGATAATGCCGACCCGTCAGGCCTTGGCAATACGCTGGGCTGGGCATGGGCGTGGCCGCTCAACCGACGTATTCTGTACAACCGCGCCTCTGCTGACCCGCAGGGGAATCCGTGGGATCCAAAACGTCAGCTCCTGAAATGGGACGGGGCAAAATGGAGCGGGATGGATATTCCGGACTACAGCGCCGCCGCACCGGGCAGCAATGTTGGGCCGTTCATCATGCAGCCGGAAGGGATGGGACGCCTGTTTGCTATCGATAAGATGGCGGAAGGTCCGTTCCCGGAACACTACGAGCCGTTTGAAACGCCGCTGGGCACTAACCCGCTGCACCCGAACGTTATCTCTAACCCTGCCGCACGTATCTTTAAAGGTGACGCGGAAGCACTGGGTAAAGCAGATAAGTTCCCGTACGTCGGTACGACCTACCGTCTGACCGAGCACTTCCACTACTGGACCAAGCACGCGCTGCTGAACGCCATCGCTCAGCCGGAACAGTTTGTGGAAATTGGCGAGAAGCTGGCGAATAAGCTCGGTATCTCCCATGGCGATACCGTCAAAGTCTCCTCTAACCGCGGCTACATTAAGGCCAAAGCGGTGGTGACTAAACGTATTCGCACGCTGAAGGCTAACGGTAAGGATATCGACACTATCGGTATTCCGATTCACTGGGGCTACGAAGGTGTGGCGAAAAAAGGCTTTATCGCTAACACGTTAACGCCATTCGTCGGTGATGCGAACACGCAGACGCCGGAATTTAAGTCCTTCCTCGTGAACGTGGAAAAGGTGTAACGGAGACGACCTATGGCTTATCAATCGCAAGACATCATTCGTCGTTCCGCCACTAACGGTTTCACCCCCGCGCCTCAGGCGCGGGACCATCAGGAAGAGGTGGCGAAGCTTATCGACGTCACCACCTGTATCGGCTGTAAAGCGTGTCAGGTGGCGTGTTCTGAATGGAACGACATCCGTGATGAAGTGGGTAACAACGTTGGGGTGTACGACAACCCGGCTGATTTGACCGCTAAATCCTGGACGGTAATGCGCTTCTCAGAAGTGGAACAAAACGACAAACTGGAATGGCTTATCCGCAAGGATGGCTGTATGCACTGTGCCGATCCGGGCTGCCTGAAGGCGTGTCCGGCTGAAGGCGCAATCATTCAGTATGCCAACGGGATCGTCGACTTCCAGTCCGAGCAGTGCATCGGCTGTGGCTACTGTATCGCGGGCTGTCCGTTCGACGTACCGCGCCTCAACCCGGAAGACAACCGCGTCTACAAATGTACGCTGTGCGTTGACCGCGTGGTGGTCGGGCAAGAACCGGCCTGCGTGAAAACCTGCCCAACCGGCGCCATTCATTTCGGCACCAAAGAGTCGATGAAAACGCTGGCCGGCGAGCGCGTAGCGGAGCTGAAAACGCGTGGTTACGAAAACGCGGGTCTGTACGATCCGGCAGGCGTTGGCGGTACGCACGTAATGTACGTATTGCACCATGCCGACAAGCCGAATCTGTACCACGGTCTGCCGGAGAACCCGGAAATCAGCGCCACCGTGAAATTCTGGAAAGGCATCTGGAAACCTCTCGCAGCCGTCGGCTTTGCAGCGACATTTGCGGCCAGTATCTTCCACTACGTCGGCGTAGGCCCGAACCGTGCGGAAGAGGAAGAAGACAATCTGCATGAAGAAAAAGACGAGGTGCGCAAATGAAACGACGTGACACCATCGTGCGCTACACGGCGCCGGAACGCATCAACCACTGGGTAACCGCCTTCTGCTTCATTCTGGCGGCAGTGAGCGGGATGGGCTTTCTCTTCCCATCTTTTAACTGGCTGATGCACATCATGGGCACTCCGCAACTGGCGCGAATTGTGCACCCGTTTGTCGGCGTGATCATGTTTGCCTCGTTTATCATCATGTTTTTCCGTTACTGGCACCACAATCTAATCAATCGGGATGATATCTTTTGGGCGAAGAATATTCGTAAGATTGTCGTCAACGAGGAAGTAGGTGACACGGGACGTTATAACTTCGGCCAGAAATGCGTATTCTGGGCGGCGATTATCTTCCTGGTCCTGTTGCTGGTGAGCGGAGTGGTCATCTGGCGTCCGTATTTTGCGCCTGCTTTCTCAATCCCGGTGATCCGATTCGCGTTAATGCTGCATTCATTTGCCGCAGTAGCGTTAATTGTGGTTATCATGGTGCACATTTACGCCGCCCTTTGGGTGAAAGGCACCATTACCGCGATGGTGGAAGGATGGGTTACCAGCTCATGGGCGAAGAAACATCACCCGCGCTGGTACCGTGAAGTCCGCCAGAAACAGGAAAAGTCATCTGAATGAGTATTCGCATAATCCCGCAAGATGAGCTGGAGAAGAGCGAGAAACGCACGGCGGATATGATTCCGCCGTTATTATTCCCCAGACTCAAAAATTTGTATAACCGCCGCGCTGAGCGTCTGCGCGAGCTGGCCGAGAACAACCCGCTTGGCGATTATCTGCGCTTTGCCGCGCTGATCGCACACGCGCAGGAAGTGGTGTTGTACGACCATCCGCTGCAGATAGATCTGACCGCTCGCATCAAAGAAGCGAACGATCAGGGCAAACCGCCGCTGGACATTCACGTCCTGCCACGCGACAAGCACTGGCAAAAACTGCTGCAATCGTTAATTGCTGAGCTGAAGCCGGAGATGAGCGGCCCTGCGCTAGCCGTGATCGAGAATCTGGAAAAAGCCTCAGAGCAGGAACTGGAGCTGATGGCCAGCGCGCTGTTTGCCTCTGATTTCGCCTCCGTCAGCAGCGACAAAGCGCCGTTCATTTGGGCTGCCCTGTCGCTCTACTGGGCGCAGATGGCAAGCCTGATCCCCGGCAAAGCCCGTGCGGAATACGGTGAACAGCGTCAGTACTGCCCGGTGTGTGGTTCAATGCCGGTCTCCAGCATGGTGCAAATCGGTACCACTCAGGGGCTGCGCTATCTGCACTGCAACCTGTGCGAAACCGAGTGGCACGTGGTGCGCGTGAAGTGCAGCAACTGCGAACAGAGCCGTGATTTGAACTACTGGTCGCTGGATAACGAACAGGCAGCGATTAAAGCTGAAAGCTGCGGCGACTGCGGGACTTACCTGAAGATTCTCTATCAGGAAAAAGACCCGAAAGTTGAGGCAGTAGCTGACGATCTCGCTTCACTGATGCTGGACGCTCACATGGAGCAAGAGGGCTTCGCCCGCAGCTCCATCAACCCGTTCTTATTCCCGGGTGAAGGGGAGTAAGTTCTCCGTACCACCGGGCGGCGTAGGTCGCCCGGGTTATAACGCATACGGCGTGACCACGCCTGATATGCCTGCAAAATCCTTGGTATTACGCGTAACCAATGTAAGACGATGAATCTGCGCAGTGGCCAAAATAATGGCATCCGGCAATTTCATCCCATGCTCCTGTCTGATACTCACGCTTCGTTCAGCAATATCCTGTGAAATGTCGATCACGTTAAAAGCGCCTAGCGCAACGCGAGTAAGGGCTTCCTGATGGTATTTTTTTGCGCCCACCATCACCTCCATCCATGTAATGAGGCTGATTGCATTCTGCGGCGGCCATGTTTCTAGCGCTAGTTTTGCTTCATTTCTCCCGCTAAAAAGGTCGATGAGGATGTTGGTATCAAAAAGAGCTGATCCTTTGACCATTACCATTCCTCACGGAGTTTACGCTGGTATTCAACACCATCTTCCTCACAGCCTTGCCACAGCCCAAGAGCACGTGAAATTGTTGTTTCAGCCTGATCCTGCCTCTCAAGATACTGTTCAACGGCCTCCCGTAAGAGTTCTGCTCGCGGCAGGTTGCGCTGAACCTTGAGATCATCAAGACGTTTAATCACCTCATCTGATAAATCGAGTAAAATTCTGCCCATATCCATCCCAGCCATCATACTCACATATACCTCCAGTATATCATCAGTGATTAATTTCCACACAACATACACCTGAGAAAAGTGGGAAAGTAGCCTTCACGCGAACGTTTTTTATTTTTGCGAGCTGCTTTCCAGAATCATACCCGCCCCCTTTTTTCCCATTTTCATTCGTGAGTATCCAGGTTATAAAACTGTATATATATACAGATAAGGAGAATAATAAATGGCACTGGAAAACGGGATTGCACAGCTTGTTGAGGCATTTATCGCGGCGGGACGCCCTTCTTCACGCGAGCAGAATATTGATGACCGGAGAGCAGGCTACATCGCCAGCACTGCACTGGCAGGAGAAACTGAAACCCGCGTACAGGTTGAAGATATTGAACTCGATGCCATGACGTTTCGCGTTGTTTCGCCGCGGGGCAGCACAGGAAATCTCCCCTGCGTTATCTATTATCACGGCGGCTGCTTTGTCAGCGGTGGATTCGCCACCCATGATAATCAGCTAAGGCAGCTCGCGTGGTACAGCGGCTGTCGGGTGATTGCGGTGCAATATCGCCTCGCACCAGAGCACACCTTCCCGGCAGCGCATAACGATGCTGAATCGGGGGCCAATATTATCTGGAAGTATGCCCAGAAACTGGGAGTCGACCGCAGCAACATTACGCTTGCCGGTGACAGCGCGGGCGGGCATCTGGCGCTGGTCACCGCACTACGCCTGAAAGCTAGCGGACAATGGCAACCTGCGCAGCTTATGTTGATCTACCCGATGCTGGACGCAACCGTCAGGTTTGCGAGCTATGACCATAATGGACAGGATTACATTATCACCCGCGACACGCTGCTGTCGGGCTACGAGATGTATATGCCGCAAACCGATCCACTGCATCCCGAAGTCAGCCCACTCTGGCGCGAAGACTTCAACGGTTTGCCGCCCACGCACATCATTACAGCTGAATTCGACCCACTGCGAGATGAAGGCGAGGCCCTGTATCAACGGTTCCAGGAGCAGGGCGTGGAGTGCACTTGCCAACGCTATCTCGGCGTTATCCACGGATTTTTCCAGTTGGCTGGGGTGAGTCAGGCAGCACGAAGCATTATGCGGGATGTGGCCTGGCGGCTAGGTCAGTAAGGTTGTTCATGTTTTCGTCCACGGGTGCTATCTTGTGTGAATAGATAACACAAAGGACAAACCTATGCCCAGAACTACCAGCATTACGATTGGCGAGCATCTCGATCGTTTTATTAACGAAATGATTGAAAGTGGGCGCTATGGTTCCACCAGCGAAGTTGTCCGTTCAGCATTACGTTTACTGGAAGAACAAGAATTGCGAAACAACGCATTACGCGACGCGCTGGAGGATGGGATACACAGCGGCACAAGCGACCTGACTCTACAGGAGGTCGCGCACAGGAAAAAGCGCAGTCTGAATGTATAAACTCTCTAATCAGGCAGTCGAAGACTTTGAATCTATCTATGAATACACCTGGAGAAAATTCGGTTATCAGCAGGCGGATAAATACACGACTGAGATGGAACAGCTTTTTTTACTGTTAGAGAAAAACGCTTTGATGGGACACAACTGTTCTGCGATTAAGGAAGGTACCCGTCAATACAATCATCGACAGCATGCGATTTTTTATCAAAATGCGGATTATGGCATTTTCATAATCCGCATTTTACATCAGCAAATGAACCCAATATTGCATTTCAGCTAGAAGGCCTACTCTTCCTCGTTCCCGCCTTCTTCATATGCGCCAAACGGTTTTGCGGGTAGCACAATGTAGGTGCCTTCAAACACCACGCCCGGCGTGTCATCGCCAAATACCCCGACCTGCATCTGAACGCGCGCCTTGCGGCCTCTTGCCAGACGGTCCAGGTCACCGCTCAGCGAGCCCAGGTCGGCGATGGCGGTAGGCTTCCCGGTGATCGGCCTGCTGTATCGGATATGCGCGTCCGCGAGGATTATGGTCCCGCCCAGATGACGCTCGCGCAACATTAGCCAGATAAGCCCCCAGCCCGTTAACGTCGCCAGTGAAAACAGGCTTCCGGCAAACAGCGTATGGTGCGGGTTCTGATTACCGGTCTCGGGCATCGTGGTAATAAATTTCTGCCCGGTGTACTGCTGAATGCGCACGCCCATTTTCTCACTCAAGGGAATATGTTCGTACCAGGCTTGCTGTAACTGTCCGCACCAGTCGCCGCGATGGAGAATATCGTCCAGCGTCGCGATGGGCTTAATCATCAAAAAGTGGCGCACCGGTGTGGTTTGCGGCGTGGTGATTTCTCCCTGGCTCACAAACCCAAGTTTGGCGAAAAATTCGACCGCATCTTCACGGGCGCTACAGGTTACGCGCTTTACCCCTTCCTGACGCGCCACAGACTCCAGGGTCATCGCCATCAGCGTGCCCAACCCTTTCTCCTGTACGGAGGGGTCTACGGCCATAAAGCGTATCGAGGCTTCGTTATCCGCATTGATATACAAACGCCCAACCGCGACCAGATTCCCCTCTTCGTCCACCACCATCTGGTGATGCGCCATCGCATCCCAGGCATCCCGTTCGGAGCCTTTGGGCTGGTGCAAGGGTTTACGCAGCATCTCCCAGCGAAACTGGTAGTAACGCTCCAATTCTTCTTCTGTTTGCGGTACTCGAAGGTGATACATAGTCGTATTCTCTCTTGTTGCCCGCGGCCACACCGGTAGCTGGTTCATACTTGTAACCAGAACGTCACGGGACCATCATTAACCAGTGAAACCTGCATATCCGCAGCGAAACGACCGGTTTGCGTATTCATTTCCTGTTGGCGGCAACGCTCAACAAAGTACTCATACAGCGCTTCTGCCCGCTCGGGCGCTGCGCCTTTTGAAAAGCCCGGACGCATGCCGCGCTCAGTATCTGCCGCCAACGTAAATTGCGAGACCACCAGCACGCTGCCGCCTGACTGCTGCACATTCAGGTTCATTTTGCCTTCGGCATCGCTAAAGATTCGATAGCCGAGTACACGTTCGCACAGGCGGTTCGCTTTTTGTTCGTCATCATCCCTTTCGACACCTAACAGGACCAAAAGTCCTGGGCCAATTTCACCCGTCACCTCGCCCTCCACGGTGACGCTGGCACGGGTTACGCGCTGAATTAATGCAATCATGGTTGCTCTGCTTCTTCTTGTTCTGCGGCTTGTTTAAGTTTGCGGTATTCCCCGAGAGTGACAGTTATTTCCGCGCCTAGCAAGACGATACACCACGTCCAGTATACCCAGACAAATAAAATGGGGATCACCGCCAGGACACCGTAAATGAGCTGATACGACGGAAACATCGTGATGTAGAGCGCAAATCCTTTCTTTCCGGCTTCGAACAACACGGCGGCCACAAAGGCGCCAATAACCGCATCACGATTGGGTACACGGGTTGTCGGTACAATGCTGTAAAGCAGCCAGAACGAGAGCCAGGAAAGCACCAGCGGGAAAATACGCAGAACGTTATCAATCACCGTGTTGAGATCGCTGGCCCAGCGCAATGACAACAGATAAGAGCTGATCGCCAGGCTGGCCCCCGCCAGCAGCGGCCCCAGCGTTAAAATCATCCAGTAAACGGCGAAAGAGTAAACTTTAGGGCGAGTGCGTTTACTACGCCAGATAGTATTCAGCGCATTATCAATGGCATACATCAATAATAACGCCGTAACAATCAGCCCACATGCTCCAACGGCGGTCATTTTGTTCGAGTTGGCGACAAACTGTTCGATATAACGCTGGATAACGTCTCCCGTCGCCGGGATAAAGTTTGCGAAAATAAAATGCCGCAGCTGGACACTAACGTCAGAAAACATCGGAAAGGCGGCGAAAAGAGCAAACACAACGGCAATAAGCGGCACTAATGAGAGCAATGAAACGTAGGCAAGATTCCCTGCCAGCGTCGTCATGTTGTCTTCATCAATCCGCTGCCATAGTAGCTTCAGCCAGGCCCGTACAGGACGCGTATGGTGCCTGGCTTGTTGCTGAACATTTTTTAGCATAACAACTTCGCGAAATAGTCAGGAATGGTCGTTTTATCGACGACCTGGATACTGGTAATCCCTAACCGATTGGCCCCTTCAATATTATCGGCGTTGTCGTCAAAAAAGATCGCATCTTGCGCAGAAAAACCTTCAGACTGCAGGACGTGCTGGTAAATCCGCGCTTCAGGTTTACGCATGCCCAGTTCCTGGGAAAGATAAATATGGTCAGCAGCCTGACGGATCTCGGGGTATTCATCTGGCCAAAACGTCGTGTGCAAACGGTTAGTATTCGACAAGACGACCACCCGATGCCCCTGCTCACGCAGCTTTTGCATGATGTCGATGACTTCAGGACGCAAGGCGACAAAAACGGCCTGCCAGCCGTGGGAGAACTGCTCGTAACTGAGCGGCAGCGCCATGTCATGGCATAGCGCCTCCGCAAAAGCTTCATCCGTTATTTCACCTCGCTCGTGCTGGTGAAAAGCCTCCCCCATGGTGAAACTTTGCTTTAACGAGGCCAGCGGTACACGGCTCAAATCGCTCCATGTGCCTAACACGCGATTGAAGTCGATATCGACAATCACATTACCCAAATCAAAGATATAGAGCATGCCCTTCTCCTTATTCGCCGTGGATGAATAACTGTAGCGGGAAAGGAGAAGTTTGACTATGTGAGAGTGATGACTACGAACTTATCGAGCCATCACTGGAGAGAATTACACGGCCAGAGCATCGTCCTGTGAAGGACTCACTTGCACAATTTCCACCTGCTGTGACTGGAGTAAATTATGCAATGCGGGACCTGGGTATTCATCGGTAAACAACGCGGTCACCTGAGACACGTTACCAATTTCTACCGCGGCAGAAGCCGTATATTTCGTATGATCCGCAGCCAGCAGAATGTGTCTTGAATGGGACATCATCGTTTTCACTACGCTGGCTTCATTGACATCAAACTCCAGTAGCGCGCCATCACTTTCAATCGCGCCAACGCTGGTAACCAGGTAGTCGGCCCGAAAATCCGCGACAAATGCCGAGGCAGAAGGGCCAATGATGCCACTGTTATGCGGACGTAACGTTCCCCCCGGCACCATGACTTCAAAACGTGGGTTGTTATACAGAATGTGCGCCACACGCAGGCTATTGGTGATAATGCGCAAATGATTATGGTTTAACAGTGCGCGCGCCACCTGCTCAACGGTGGTGCCAATGGTAATAAACACCGTTGACCCATCAGGAATGTAATCAGCCACCGCTTCCGCGATGGCTTTTTTCTCTTCCGTCCAGGAGACTTCACGCTGCTCAAACGCCGTATTCACCACGCTGGAAGCTCTACCCGCGCCACCATGATGACGGGTAATTAATCCCTGCTCGCTGAGTTTACGAATATCACGACGCACGGTTTGCGTGGACACGTCCAGCAGGCTGGCGAGCTCGTCGATGTTCATATAACCGCGCTCGCTAATCAGCATCAGCAGTTGATCGTGTCGCGGGTTACCGGTCAGTTCGGTAAGACTCATGAAATTTCCTCGAAAAACCATTGCCCTGGCATTTTATACAAAAAGTGACAGAAAAGATCGGGTTTGATCACAGTCAGGGATTCCGGCTCTTCCTCCCGGACGTGTACATTTTAGCGCAGCAACCCCGCTGGCGAACCTGACAGCCCCTTCCGGAGCATCGCCGTCAGCCAGGCTGAATGCGAGCGCACCGTGGAAAACATCCCCCGCCCCCGTTGTGTCAACGACGTCGACTTTAAATCCAGATTGATGCTGCAACGTATTATTTTTTATCCAGTCACAGCCTTCGCTCCCTCGTGTCACATAAACATGACCATTTGTGAGCGTTTGTGCTTGTTTCAGTCCAGCGACAGGATCGCTTATTCCGGTTAAACGCGCCAGACCAGGTTCAGAGAATGCAGCATGATCGCTTAACGCCACCAGTTCACTAATACCCTGTGGCGTTACATCGCCATCCAAAACCGTCATCACTCCCGCCTGACGCGCCAGCGTGAACGCCTGCCTGGCCCCTTCGTGCCAGCGAACATCCGCCAACACCACATCCCACTGGGAAAAATCGATCTCATTGAGCCAATCAGCATCCGGCAGTAAATCCGGGCTGGGATAGTTAACGATAATCCGTTCACCTTGCGCATCAACCATAATCGCCGATTGCGAAGACTTTGCCCCCACGTAGCGCCGGGTGTAGCGGGTGTTTACCCCCAGGGATTCCAGCTCCGCCAGCAGGCTATTTCCGGTGTCGTCATCGCCCACACGGCCAATAAAGTCCACCTGCGCGCCCAGCTTCGCTGCAGCCACTGCGGCCGTTGCAGCAGGCCCGCCGCCCACTTCCGTATAACGCTTCGCCACATACTTACCTCCTTCAGTCGGTAAACCTTCCACGTAATAGATGCGATCCATCACGGCAATACCTACACAAGCAATACGAATCATGGTCATTCCTTAGGCGTTTCAAGATGGGATCATTTTAATTTCACAAAATGTTTAAAAAGTGACGGCTGTCAATTTTTTGACCATAAATTACAAATACGATCAAAAACAGACAAAAACAAACGACCTTAAATGACAAAAAATGACATCCACGTCTCAGGAGAACGTTATGGCAGTTATAGCATTTATCGGATTAGGTCAGATGGGTTCACCCATGGCGAGCAACTTGCTGAAGCAGGGTCATCAACTCAGCGTCTTTGACGTTAACCCGGATGCCGTTCAGCGCCTGGTGGAAAAAGGAGCACAGCCTGCCAACAACCCGGCCCAGGCGGCAAAGGGGGCAGAATTTGTCATCACCATGCTGCCAAACGGCTCCCTGGTGCGTAGCGTATTGTTCGGGGAGCAGGGTATCTGCGAAAGCCTCTCCCCGCAGGCGTTAGTGATTGATATGTCGACTATTCACCCACTGCAAACCGACAAGTTGATCGCCGATATGCGTGCCAAAGGTTTCGACATGATGGATTGCCCGGTTGGACGCACCTCCGATCACGCTATCGCGGGAACGCTGTTGCTGCTGGCAGGTGGAACGGCACAGCAGGTAGAACGCGCCACATCAGTTCTGATGGCGATGGGTAATGAATTGATCAATGCAGGGGGTCCCGGCATGGGGATCCGCGTGAAGCTCATCAACAACTACATGAGTATTGCGCTAAATGCCCTGTCTGCTGAAGCCGCCGTGCTGTGCGAAGCGCTCGGCCTCTCCTTCGATGTGGCCTTAAAAGTGATGAGCGGAACGCCTGCCGGAAAAGGTCACTTCACCACCTCCTGGCCAAACAAAGTGCTGAAAGGCGATCTTTCCCCGGCCTTTATGATCGATTTAGCTCACAAGGATCTTGGCATCGCCCTGGACGTTGCCAACCAACTGCATGTGCCGATGCCGCTCGGCGCCGCCTCCCGCGAAGTCTATAACCAGGCACGCGCCGCTGGCCGTGGCCGGGAAGACTGGACGGCAATTCTCGAACAGGTTCGCGCATCCGCCGGGCTAAATAAACACACAGATAAGTAAGGACTGAACAATGACGAAGTACACCCTGAAAGATATCACCCGAGCTTCCGGCGGTTTTGCCATGCTGGCGGTCGATCAGCGCGAAGCCATGCGCTTAATGTTTGCCGCAGCGGGTGCAAAATCCCCGGTCAATGACAGCGTGCTGACCGATTTCAAGGTCAATGCGGCAAAGATCCTGTCCCCCTATGCCTCCGCCATTTTGGTCGACCAGCAGTTCTGCTACCGCCAGGTTGTAGAGCAAAACGCGGTCGCCAAAAGCTGCGCCATGATTGTGGCCGCTGATGAGTTCATTCCGGGTAACGGTATTCCGGTCGATAGCGTGGTGATTGATAAAAAAATCAACCCGCAAGCCGTGAAGCAAGATGGTGCTAAGGCTCTCAAACTGCTGGTGCTGTGGCGTAGCGATGAAGATGCTCAGCAGCGTCTTGATATGGTGAAAGAATTCAATGAGCTATGCCATTCCAATGGCCTGCTTAGCATCATCGAGCCGGTTGTTCGCCCACCGCGTCGTGGCGATAAGTTCGATCGCGAACAGGCCATTATCGATGCCGCAAAAGAACTGGGTGATAGCGGTGCCGATCTCTACAAGGTCGAAATGCCGCTGTACGGCAAAGGTACTCAACAAGAACTACTAAGCGCCTCTCAGCGCCTGAATGAAAACATCAACATGCCGTGGGTCATTCTCTCCTCTGGTGTGGATGAAAAACTGTTCCCGCGCGCAGTCAGCGTAGCAATGACCGCAGGCGCATCTGGCTTCCTGGCCGGACGTGCGGTCTGGTCATCGGTTGTTGGCCTGCCAGATACCGAACTGATGCTGCGTGATGTTTCCGCGCCTAAATTGCAACGTTTAGGTGACATTGTCGATGAAATGATGGCCCGTCGCCGCTAATACGAGGATCAAAGAATGAAATGGTTTAACACATTGAGCCACAACCGTTGGCTGGAGCAGGAAACAGACCGCATCTTTAATTTTGGTAAAAATGCTGCTGTTCCTACTGGATTTGGCTGGCTGGGTAACAAGGGGCAAATTAAAGAAGAGATGGGGACTCATCTGTGGATTACTGCCCGTATGTTACACGTTTACTCTGTAGCTGCAGCCATGGGCAGACCTGGGGCATATGACCTGGTCGATCACGGCATCAAGGCTATGAATGGCGCATTGCTAGATAAAAAATACGGTGGTTGGTATGCATGCGTAAATGACGAAGGCGTGATGGATGCCTCCAAGCAAGGGTATCAACACTTTTTTGCACTGCTGGGCGCAGCCAGCGCAGTAACAACCGGGCATCCTGAAGCCAGGAAATTGCTGGATTACACCATAGAAGTGATTGAGAAATATTTTTGGAGTGAAGAAGAGCAGATGTGCCTTGAGTCCTGGGACGAGGCCTTCAGCCAGACGGAAGATTACCGTGGCGGTAACGCCAACATGCACGCTGTTGAGGCTTTCCTGATCGTTTATGACGTTACCCATGACAAAAAATGGCTGGATCGCGCTATCAGAATCGCATCAGTCATCATTCATGATGTGGCCAGAAACAATCATTACCGTGTTAATGAACACTTTGATACTCAATGGAATCCTATCCGCGACTATAACAAAGAAAATCCAGCACACCGTTTCCGTGCATTTGGCGGTACTCCAGGTCATTGGATCGAATGGGGTCGTTTAATGCTGCATATCCACGCAGCGCTGGAAGCCAGATGCGAACAACCCCCAGCATGGCTGCTGGAAGACGCTAAAGGTTTGTTCCACGCGACAGTACGTGATGCATGGGCTCCAGATGGAGCTGACGGCATTGTGTATACCGTTGACTGGGAAGGGAAACCCGTTGTACGTGAGCGTGTACGCTGGCCAATTGTCGAAGCGATGGGGACAGCCTATGCCCTCTATACCGTAACAGGGGATCGTCAATATGAAACCTGGTATCAGACATGGTGGGATTACTGCATTAAATACCTGATGGACTATGAAAATGGTTCATGGTGGCAAGAATTGGATGCTGACAACAAGGTGACCACTAAAGTCTGGGACGGTAAGCAGGATATATACCATCTTCTGCACTGTCTGGTAATCCCACGCATCCCGCTCGCTCCAGGGCTGGCACCAGCCGTAGCAGCAGGTTTGTTAGATATCAATGCAAAATAAATAAGCCTGGTAAAGACGGCATATCAGCAAATGAATGTTGCATATGCCGTTGTTTAGTAAGGATATCTAATATTAAGGTGATATGTATGCATAGTGGTGGGAATACGATATTACTCGCTGCAGGTGATTACCGGGCGCAAATAGTTTCAGTTGGTGCCGGTCTTGCCGAATTAACCTGGCAGGGCAAGCATCTGGTTATACCTCATAAACCAGAAGAGATGCCTCTTGCTCATCTGGGTAAGGTATTAATCCCTTGGCCAAATCGTATTGCCAATGGCATCTATCAGCATGATGGGCATGAGTATCTGCTGCCGATTAATGAACATGGCTCTAACGCCGCTATTCACGGCTTACTTGCATGGAGAGACTGGCAAGTTAGTGAATTAACAGCCGCAAAAGCTTCGTTCTCCATATTTTTACCGCCAAGTTATGGCTACCCATTCGCATTGATTTCGCAGGTTATTTACTCACTGGACGCTACAACGGGGCTGTCCGTTGAAATAATTAGCCAAAATATCGGCGATAAACCAGCACCTTATGGCGTCGGTGTTCACCCTTACTTAACTTGCGATTTAGCACCTGTTGATGACTGTACGCTGCAACTTCCTGCAAATGAGGTTTTTGCTTCCGATACACAGTCTAACTCAACAACGTTACTTCACGTCGATGAGCTGAATTTGGATTATTCCATCCAACAGAAAATCGGTGATAAACGGATTGATCATACTTTCAAAACTTGCGGCGAGCGGTGGGAGACGAAAATTATTAACGAACAACAGCAGCTTGCTGTTAGTTTGTGTTCCGATCAACCGTGGCTTCAGGTCTATAGTGGCGAAAAGTTGAATCGCCGGGGGTTGGCTATCGAACCGATGAGTTGTCCACCGGATGCCTTTAACTCTGGGATCGACTTACTATTACTTAAACCAAAACAGCAGCATACATTATTTTTTAATATTCGCGGTGAATGCATATAGTGCAAGTGTTTATTTGTGCAGGATACCCATTACCATGACTTAAAACAGCCAAGGTAATATTTTAGAATTTGATAATGAAGGAATTATAATGGATTTCTTTAATTTATTTACACCTGATGGCGTGATGTTGGAGCCAAATGTTATATATACTGTTATCGCCTTAATGTTTCTTTATACATTTGTAGGAATATGTGCTGGCTTTGGTGGTGGATTGACAACCATGCCGCTCATCACCCTGATGCTTCCTGTAAAAATGGCAACTCCACTTTCTGTTATTGTCGGAACAGCGACCGCCATTTATGCCACGTGGTTATCTCGTAAAGAAACGGACTGGCGATCGGCTGCCGTTCTTATCGGTTTCTCTTTTCTTGGCATTCCGGTAGGTTTATATGCACTGTCATATCTGCCTGATCACATCATGAAAATAGGATTGGGTGGTTTTCTTATTCTCTACTCATTCTACAGTATGTTTATTCCCCGCCTCCCCATCTATGACAGACGTTGGATAGCTGCGCCGTTAGGGGCAATAGCTGGTGCACTAGGAGCGGCCTTTTCCACAAATGGACCACCAGTTGTAATGTATGGAATGCTGCGTAACCTGGGCCCAGCCGCTTTTCGCGGTACGCTAAATGCGTTCTTTACGGCAAACAACATTGCAGTTGTCGGCGGTCTGGCAACCAGTGGAATATTAACAGTATCAACATTTAAACTGGTTATTTTCTGTATTCCTACCATGATACTCGGTTCCTTAGTCGGGCAATATGTACATAAGCGTATTTCGGTAAAAGTATTCCGTGTTTTAGTCTTTTTGTTATTAATCGCTTCGGGGGCAATGTTAATAAAAGGTGCATTGGGTATTTCAGCAATCACTGCTCTTCTACCACCATTTGCACTGTTGGCGGCATTACAAATACTTTTAGGTAAAAAAATCGCTGAGATTCGTAAAGTGGATGCTAGCAAATAATAAAAGCTTTTCTTGTTCAGGCGCTACTTCAAGGGTAGCGCATAACTATTTAAGGCTAATGAATAATAGCAAATCATAAACAATCAGTATGCTCGCGTTCCTCAATTTCATGGAGAATATTTTATGAGCACGCAAAGTAAGCATTTATCCTCAGTCCTGATAGAAAAGAATATTGATGGTTTTACGCTGACATACCACCAGCGCCTGATTTTGCGTCACAGCACAGAACTCCCCTGCCTGTGGATCGGCGCTGGCGTTGCCGACATTGACATGTTTCGCGGCAACTTCAGCATTAAAGACAAGCTCAATGAGAAGATTGCTCTGACCGACGCCACGGTAAGCGAGTCGCCTGAAGGCTGGCGGGTAGATTTCAGCCGCGGTAATACCATCAACGCCACGCTGCACATCTCCACCGATGAACAGGGACGCCTGAAGCTGGATCTGCACAACGAGGATCTCAGCCATAACCGTATCTGGCTGCGCCTGGCCGCCAGGGCGGACGATCATATTTACGGCTGCGGCGAACAATTCTCTTACTTCGATTTGCGCGGAAAGCCATTCCCACTGTGGACCAGCGAACAGGGCGTGGGCCGTAACAAAAACAGCTATGTCACCTGGCAGGCAGACTGTAAAGAAAATGCCGGCGGTGACTACTACTGGACCTTCTTCCCGCAGCCGACCTTTGTCAGTACGCAGAAATACTACTGCCATGTGGATAACAGCTGCTATATGAATTTCGACTTCAGCGCGCCGGAGTACCACGAACTGGCATTGTGGGAGGATAAAACCACTCTTCGCTTTGAATGCGCAGACACCTATATCTCTTTGCTGGAAAAACTGACTGCACTGCTAGGACGCCAGCCAGAGCTACCGGACTGGATCTACGATGGCGTCACGCTCGGTATTCAGGGCGGTACTG
This sequence comes from Citrobacter sp. Ce119, assembly GCF_030334525.1. Classification (NCBI taxonomy): domain Bacteria; kingdom Pseudomonadati; phylum Pseudomonadota; class Gammaproteobacteria; order Enterobacterales; family Enterobacteriaceae; genus Citrobacter; species Citrobacter sp. Ce119. Next base: position 22,622 of record NZ_JAOWDR010000031.1, on the reverse strand, counting down.
AGATTTGCCAGAACAAACTGGACACTATGCGTAACGCAGGCGTGAAAGTAAACGGCATCTGGGCGCAGGATTGGTCCGGGATCCGCATGACTTCTTTTGGCAAGCGCGTGATGTGGAACTGGAAGTGGAACAGCGACAACTATCCGCAGTTGGATAGCCGTATTAAGCAGTGGAAAGAAGAAGGCGTGCAGTTTCTCTCCTACATCAACCCGTACGTCGCCAGCGATAAAGATCTCTGTGCCGAAGCCGCTGCACATGGCTATCTGGCGAAAGACGCCTCTGGCGCTGACTATCTGGTTGAGTTTGGTGAATTTTACGGCGGCGTGGTCGATCTGACCAACCCCGAAGCCTACACCTGGTTCAAAGAAGTCATCAAAAAGAACATGATTGAACTGGGCTGCGGCGGTTGGATGGCCGACTTTGGCGAATACCTGCCGACCGATACGTATCTGCATAACGGCGTCAGCGCTGAAATTATGCATAACGCCTGGCCCGCGTTGTGGGCGAAATGTAACTACGAAGCGTTACAGGAGACCGGCAAACTCGGCGAGATCCTGTTCTTTATGCGTGCGGGCTACACCGGCAGCCAGAAATACTCCACCATGATGTGGGCAGGCGATCAGAACGTTGACTGGAGCCTCGACGATGGTCTGGCTTCCGTCGTTCCTGCGGCGCTGTCGCTGGCGATGACCGGCCACGGTCTACACCACAGCGATATCGGCGGTTACACCACCCTGTTTGACATGAAACGCAGCAAAGAGCTACTGCTGCGCTGGTGTGATTTTAGCGCCTTCACGCCAATGATGCGCACCCACGAAGGTAACCGCCCTGGCGATAACTGGCAGTTTGATGGTGATGCAGAAACCATCGCCCACTTTGCCCGTATGACCACCGTCTTTACCACCCTGAAACCGTATCTCAAACAGGCGGTCGCGCAAAACAGCGCTACTGGTCTGCCGGTGATGCGCCCGCTGTTCCTGCATTACGAAGACGATGCGCGGACCTATACCCTGAAATATCAGTACCTGCTGGGGCAGGATTTGCTGGTTGCGCCGGTTCACGAACAAGGTCAGCAAAACTGGACGCTGTATCTGCCGGAGGATAGCTGGGTAAACGTCTGGACTGGGGAAACTTCTCAGGGCGGAGAAATTACCGTGGATGCGCCTATTGGCAAGCCTCCGGTGTTTTATCGCGCGAAGAGTGAATGGGCGTCACTGTTTGCCACCTTACGCAACATCTAATGCGGCTCGCCCGCGGGTAAACTCGCGGGCACATGGAGAATAATAATGAGTCAGACCTCTGCTGATCCAGCAACGCTACGCCTGCCACTTAAAGAAAAAATAGCTTATGGCATAGGCGATCTGGGTTCCAATATTCTGCTGGATATTGGCACACTCTATTTGTTGAAATTCTACACAGATGTCCTCGGTCTTCCGGGAACCTATGGTGGGATTATTTTCTTAATCGCTAAATTCTTTACCGCATTTACCGATATGGGTACCGGTATTGTGCTCGACTCACGGCGAAAAATAGGACCGAAAGGTAAATTTCGCCCGTTCGTTCTGTATGGCTCATTCCCAGTAGCACTACTGGCTACAGCCAACTTTATAGGAACACCGTTAGAAATTACGGGTAAAACGGTTGTCGCAACGCTGCTGTTTATGCTTTATGGATTATGCTACAGCCTGATGAACTGCTCTTATGGCGCGATGGTGCCAGCCATAACCAAAAATCCAAATGAACGTGCCTCGTTGGCAGCCTGGCGCCAGGGTGGATCCACCTTAGGCCTTCTCATTGGGACCGTTGCTTTTGTACCAGTAATGAATTTGATTGAAGGTAATCAACAACTGCAATATGGCGTTACGGCTGCTCTTTTCTCGTTATGCGGGCTGCTATTTATGTGGCTTTGCTATGCGGGTGTCAAAGAGCGTTATGTTGAGGTCAAACAGGCTGATTCCGCACAAAAAGCAGGAATTTTGCAATCCTTCCGTGCAATCGCGGGTAATCGCCCACTGTTTATTTTGTGCGTTGCCAACCTCTGCACCCTTGCGGCCTTTAATGTCAAACTGGCGATTCAGGTCTACTACACCCAGTACGTGCTAAACGATCCGATTATTTTGTCCTATATGGGCTTCTTCAGCATGGGTTGTATATTCATCGGCGTCTTTTTGATGCCTGCTGCTGTACGCCGCTTTGGTAAGAAAAAGGTCTATATCGGCGGGCTAATAATTTGGGCCGTGGGCGATCTGCTTAACTACGGCTTCGGTGACACTTCGGTGAGTTTCGTGGCCTTCTCCTGTCTGGCATTCTTCGGCTCAGCATTTGTTAACAGCCTTAACTGGGCGCTGGTCTCGGACACAGTGGAATATGGTGAATGGCGTACTGGCGTGCGTTCCGAAGGGACGGTTTATACCGGGCTCACCTTCTTTCGAAAAATGTCCCAAGCGCTGGCTGGATTTTTCCCTGGATGGATGCTTACTCAAATTGGCTACATTCCAAACGTGGTGCAGTCGGCCAGCACTGTTGAAGGATTACGTCAGTTGATCTTCATATATCCTTGTGTGCTCGCGGTGCTCGCCATGATTACAATGGGCTGTTTTTACAACCTCAACGAGAAAATGTACTTCCGTATCGTTGAAGAAATAGAAGCACGTAAACGTACTGCTTAACAATAATAATTAATGACGCCCTTCGGGGCGTTATAAGGAGTGGTTATGCCTGACCATGATCCGCTAACGCTAAAACTAAGCCTGAAAGAAAAACTCGCTTACGGCGCGGGTGATATTGGCTCCAATCTAATGCTAAGCATTGGTACATTGTATTTGCTCAAGTTTTACACAGATGAGCTAGGAATGCCTGCATATTATGGTGGGATTATTTTCCTTATAGCAAAATTCTTTACTGCATTTACAGATATGCTAACCGGATTTCTTCTCGATTCTCAAAAAAGCATTGGAAGCAGGGGGAAATTCAGGCCTTTTATTCTGTATGCAGCAGTACCATCCGCGATTATTGCGACAGTTCAGTTTATTGCTACAACATTTAGCCTGCCAATTAAGACTGCTATTGCCACTGGTCTATTTATGCTATTCGGTCTGTTTTACAGCCTAATGAACTGTTCATATGGTGCCATGATTCCAGCAATAACAAAAAATCCAAATGAACGCGCACAACTGGCAGCTTTTCGACAGGGTGGGGCAACAATCGGATTATTAATCTGTACGGTTGCTTTTATCCCACTGCAATCTTTATTCTCTACAACTACCATTGGTTATGGTTGTGCAGCCTTAACTTTCTCTGTCTTTGGTTTTGTTTTTATTATGTTATGTTATAAAGGAACCAAAGAATATTACATTGAGCCCCGCTCACCGGGACATAAAACAAGCATCATCAAATCATTCTGTGCAATTTTTCATAACCCACCACTATTAGTTCTATGCATTGCAAATTTGTGTACACTAGCAGCATTTAATATCAAGTTAGCTATTCAGGTTTATTATACCCAATATGTACTAAATGACATTAACCTATTATCCTGGATGGGTTTTTTTAGTATGGGGTGCGTAATTATTGGTGTTTTGTTAGTCCCCTGGACCGTGAAATGTTTTGGCAAGAAACGCGTATATTTAGCAGGTATGGTTTTATGGGCCGCTGGCGATATTTTAAATTATTTTTGGGGTTATAACTCCTTTTATTTTGTGATTTTTTCTTGTTTAGCCTTCTTCGGAACCGCTTTTGTTAACAGCCTGAACTGGGCGCTGGTTCCGGATACGGTCGATTATGGCGAATGGAAAACAGGGATCCGCGCGGAAGGCTCGGTGTATACGGGTTATACCTTTTCTCGCAAAATATCTGCTGCGCTCGCAGGCTTCCTGCCGGGCATCATGCTGACGCAAATCGGTTATATCCCTAACATAGCCCAGAGCGATGCCACCCTGCTCGGTTTGCGTCAGCTTATTTTTCTCTGGCCCTGCGGTCTTGCGATTATTGCAGCACTCACGATGGGCTTCTTTTATAAACTTAACGAAACACGTTTTGCTTTTATTATTGAGGAAATCAGCCAACGGAAGAAAAACAACATCCAACCGGACCCTATTACCAATAAAAAGAATACCTCTGCTGTAAAAGTATAAAAATAATAGCCGCCTATTCCATCCCAATGGATGGCGGCCTCCCTACGCTTAAAAAATGGATTTATCATGAAAAAATTAACGACAATAATTCTCCTATCCTCTGTGGTGTCAACCTCTGCTTTTGCTGGAGTCTATGTAGAAAACCGCGAAGCATATAATCTGGCGTCCGACCAAATGGAAGTCATGCTGCGTGTCGGTTATAACTCCGATATGGGCGCGGGTATCATGCTCACCAACACCTATACTATGCAACGCAAGGATGAGTTAAAACACGGCTATAACGAAATAGAGGGCTGGTATCCATTATTTAAACCGACAGATAAATTAACAATCCAGCCAGGAGGATTAATAAACGATAAGAGTATTGGTTCAGGCGGAGCTGTTTATCTGGATGTTAACTATAAATTTACTCCGTGGTTTAATCTTACCGTGCGGAATCGATATAACCATAATAACTACAGTTCAACTGATTTAAATGGTGATCTGGATAATAATGACACCTATGAAATCGGTAACTACTGGAACTTTACCATTACCGATAAATTCTCCTACACCTTTGAACCGCACTATTTTATGCGCGTCAATGACTTCAATAGCAGCAATGGAAAAGATCATCACTGGGAAATTACTAATACCTTTAAGTATCGTATTAATGAACACTGGCTGCCCTATCTGGAATTACGCTGGTTAGATCGCAATGTTGAGCCCTATCATCGTGAACAAAACCAGATTCGTGTCGGGGCAAAGTATTTCTTCTGATCCTCCTGATGATAAAAAAAGCCGCTGAAATCAGCGGCTTTTTTATGCTTACCTGAGGAAGAGCGTTAATTACTCTTCTTTCGCGCCACGCATTGCACGGCGACGATCGTTTTCAGTCAGGTGACGCTTACGGATACGGATAGAAGTTGGGGTAACTTCTACCAGTTCGTCGTCATCGATGAATTCCAGAGCCTGCTCCAGAGTCATCTTAACCGGTGGAACCAGAACCGTTGCTTCGTCAGTACCAGACGCACGCATGTTGGTCAGTTTCTTACCGGTCAGGCAGTTTACAGTCAGGTCGTTAGAGCGGCTGTGAATACCGATGATCTGGCCTTCGTAAACTTCTGCACCGTGACCCAGGAACAGCTTACCGCGGTCCTGCAGGCTGAACAGTGCGAACGCAACTGCTTTACCCTGGCCATTGGAGATCAGAACGCCGTTCTGACGCTGACCCACATCACCCGCACGAACGTCGTCGTAGTGGCTGAAGGTGGAGTACAGCAGACCGGTACCGGAAGTCATGGTCATGAATTCTGAACGGAAGCCGATCAGACCACGGCTTGGGATCACGTAGTCAAGACGTACGCGGCCTTTGCCATCTGGATTCATGTTTTTCAGGTCGCCTTTACGCTCACCCAGAGCCTGCATGACAGACCCCTGATGCTGCTCTTCGACGTCCAGCGTTACGTTTTCGAACGGCTCTTGTTTACGGCCATCGATTTCGCGGAAGATTACTTTCGGACGGGAAACCGCCATTTCGAAACCTTCACGACGCATGTTTTCGATCAGAACAGACAGGTGCAGCTCACCACGACCAGATACACGGAACGCATCCGCATCTTCGGTTTCTTCAACGCGCAGGGCAACGTTGTGCACCAGCTCTTTGTTCAGGCGGTCAAGGATCTGACGAGAGGTAACATATTTACCTTCTTTACCACAGAACGGAGAGGTGTTTACGCAGAAGAACATGGTTACGGTCGGTTCATCAACGGACAGAGCCGGCAGCGCTTCGACATTCTGCGGGTCGCAGATGGTGTCGGAGATGTTCAGTTCGCCCAGACCGGTGATCGCGATGATATCGCCTGCTTCGGCAATATCACTCTCAATACGTTCCAGACCCAGATGAGTCAGAACTTTACCGACTTTACCGTTACGGGTTTTGCCTTCACTATCAATGATAGTGATCTGCTGGTTCGGTTTAACTTTACCGCGTTTGATACGACCGATGCCGATTACGCCAACGTAGTTGTTGTAGTCCAGCTGAGAGATTTGCATCTGCAGCGGGCCATCAAGGTCTACGCTCGGAGCCGGTACGCGATCAACGATGGTCTGATACAGCGGAGTCATGTCTTCAGCCATGTCTTCGTGATCCAGACCTGCGATACCGTTCAGCGCGGAAGCGTAAACGATCGGGAAGTCCAGCTGCTCGTCGGTAGCGTCGAGGTTAACGAACAGGTCGAATACCTGATCAACAACCCAGTCAGGACGCGCGCCAGGACGGTCAACTTTGTTGATAACAACAATTGGCTTCAGGCCATGGGCAAAGGCTTTTTTGGTCACGAAGCGCGTCTGCGGCATCGGACCGTCCATTGCATCCACCACCAGCAGCACGGAGTCGACCATGGACATTACACGTTCAACTTCACCACCGAAGTCGGCGTGCCCCGGGGTATCAACGATGTTGATACGGTAGTCATTCCATTTGATAGCGGTGTTTTTAGCGAGGATGGTAATCCCACGCTCTTTCTCCAAATCGTTGGAGTCCATCACGCGCTCTTGGGTTTCAGCACGTGCATCGAACGTACCGGATTGTTGGAGCAGCTTGTCTACCAGGGTCGTTTTACCATGGTCTACGTGCGCGATGATGGCGATGTTACGCAAATTTTCGATCACAACTTTGCCTCAGGCATTTTAGAAATAGCGCGTTATTGTACACGGATTAATCGCAGTACAAAACAGGATCACAAACATCCTCCGCAAACAAGTATTGCAGAGTTTCTTTGTGATCACATTCACGGAGCGTTAAAAGGGGTAATCTGACATGCTTTGCACCAATATGGTGCTTAATGTTCACATTAAAGCACTATAATGGTGCAATACTACCTTCATGGTGCAGCCCCTTTGCACGATAGTGCGCATGATAACGCCTTTTAGGGGCAATTTAAAAGTTGGCACAGATTTCGCTTTATATTTTTTACGGCGACACGGCCAATTTTTTGCAGAATTGAAGACTTCGTTACCACGACGACCATGACCAATCCGGGAGAGTAAGTATGTCCGCTGAACACGTTTTGACGATGCTGAACGAACACGAAGTGAAGTTTGTTGATTTACGCTTCACTGATACCAAAGGTAAAGAACAGCACGTCACTATTCCTGCTCATCAGGTAAATGCCGAATTCTTTGAAGAAGGCAAAATGTTTGACGGCTCCTCAATCGGTGGCTGGAAAGGCATTAACGAATCAGACATGGTTCTGATGCCAGATGCGTCTACTGCACTCATCGACCCGTTCTATGAAGAGTCTACCTTGATCATCCGTTGCGATATCCTGGAACCAGGTACGCTGCAGGGCTACGACCGCGACCCGCGCTCCATCGCTAAACGCGCTGAAGAGTATCTGCGCTCTACCGGCATCGCAGACACCGTTCTGTTCGGGCCAGAGCCAGAATTCTTCCTGTTTGACGACATCCGTTTCGGCGCGTCTATTTCCGGTTCCCACGTGGCTATTGATGACATCGAAGGCGCATGGAACTCCTCCACCAAATACGAAGGTGGTAACAAAGGTCACCGCCCTGGCGTGAAAGGCGGTTACTTCCCGGTTCCTCCGGTAGATTCTTCTCAGGACATCCGTTCTACCATGTGTCTGATCATGGAAGAGATGGGCCTGGTCGTTGAAGCGCATCACCACGAAGTTGCTACCGCTGGCCAGAACGAAATCGCAACCCGCTTCAACACCATGACCAAAAAAGCGGATGAGATTCAGATCTACAAATATGTCGTTCACAACGTCGCTCACCGTTTCGGTAAAACCGCGACCTTTATGCCAAAACCAATGTTCGGCGATAACGGTTCCGGCATGCACTGCCACATGTCTCTGTCCAAGAACGGCGTAAACCTGTTCTCCGGTGACAAGTATGCGGGTCTGTCTGAGCAGGCGCTGTTCTACATCGGCGGCGTAATCAAACACGCTAAAGCGATCAACGCCCTGGCGAACCCGACCACTAACTCCTACAAGCGTCTGGTCCCAGGCTACGAAGCGCCGGTAATGCTGGCTTACTCTGCCCGTAACCGTTCTGCTTCTATCCGTATTCCAGTAGTTGCTTCTCCGAAAGCGCGTCGTATCGAAGTGCGTTTCCCGGACCCGGCTGCTAACCCGTACCTGTGCTTCGCAGCGCTGCTGATGGCTGGTCTTGACGGTATTAAGAACAAGATCCACCCGGGCGAAGCGATGGACAAAAACCTGTACGACCTGCCGCCGGAAGAAGCAAAAGAGATCCCACAGGTTGCTGGTTCTCTGGAAGAAGCACTGAAAGAACTGGATCTGGACCGTGAGTTCCTGACAGCAGGCGGCGTGTTCACCAATGAAGCGATCGATGCGTACATTACGCTGCGTCGCGAAGAAGATGACCGCGTGCGCATGACTCCGCACCCGGTAGAGTTTGAGCTGTACTACAGCGTTTAATTTAACTTTTACACTCTCACATAAAAACGTGCAGAGGATGTAATAACCAATGGATTTCTTGCTACAGCAAGGCGGCAATTGAGTGAATCCCCGGGAGCTTACATAAGTAAGTGACTGGGGTGAGCGAAAGCAGCCAACACAGCTGTAGGGAGAAAGACGAAGGTTTTAGTTGCCGTGGAACTTTTAGCCCATCTCTGGATGGGCTTTTTTCTCCACTAACAACCTGCTTTTTCGCGCTTTTTTGATGTAAAAAGCTATAATGCACTAAATTGGTGCAACACTTTTCAGGAGACTGCTGAATGGCAACCGGCACGCTGCCCGATGCTGGGCAGATCCTCAATTCTTTAATCAACAGCATCTTACTCGTCGACGATGAGCTGGCGGTACATTACGCCAACCCGGCAGCGCAACAGCTGCTCGCCCAAAGCTCCCGCAAACTGTTTGGTACTCCGCTTCCCGATCTGTTGAGTTATTTCTCCTTGAACATCGGGCTGATGCGAGAGAGCCTGGAAGCAGGCCAGGGCTTTACGGATAACGAAGTGACGCTGGTGATAGACAGCCACTCACATATCCTCTCTGTGACCGCTCAGAGGCTGCCTGATGGCCTTATCTTGCTGGAGATGGCGCCAATGGATAACCAGCGCCGTCTGAGCCAGGAACAGCTCCAGCACGCCCAGCAGATTGCCGCCCGCGATCTGGTGCGCGGCCTGGCACACGAAATTAAAAACCCGCTGGGTGGATTGCGCGGCGCGGCGCAACTTCTCAGTAAAGCGCTTCCGGACCCGGCGCTGACCGAATATACCAAAGTCATTATTGAGCAGGCCGACCGCCTGCGTAATCTGGTCGACCGTCTGCTGGGGCCACAACAGCCGGGTATGCACGTCACAGAGAGTATTCACAAAGTGGCGGAGCGCGTGGTAGCGCTGGTCTCGATGGAGCTGCCGGAAAACGTCACGCTGATCCGGGATTACGATCCGAGTCTGCCGGAATTACTGCACGATCCGGACCAGATAGAGCAGGTTCTGTTAAACATCGTGCGTAACGCTTTGCAGGCGCTGGGACCAGAAGGCGGTGAGATCGTTCTGCGTACCCGCACCGCGTTTCAGCTCACGCTGCACGGCATGCGTTATCGCCTGGCGGCACGGATTGATGTTGAGGATAACGGTCCGGGTATCCCCTCGCATTTACAGGACACGCTGTTCTACCCAATGGTCAGCGGTCGCGAGGGCGGTACTGGCCTTGGCTTATCCATCGCCCGTAATTTGATTGATCAACATTCCGGCAAAATTGAATTTACCAGTTGGCCGGGTCATACCGAGTTCTCGGTTTACCTGCCTATCAGGAAATAAAGGTGACGTTTATGCAACGAGGAATAGTCTGGGTAGTTGATGACGATAGTTCCATCCGTTGGGTGCTTGAACGTGCGCTCGCAGGGGCAGGACTAAGCTGCACAACATTTGAAAGCGGTAAAGAGGTGCTGGACGCGCTGGCCAGCAAAACGCCGGATGTGCTGTTGTCGGATATTCGCATGCCGGGCATGGACGGTCTGACGCTGTTAAAACAGATTAAGCAACGGCATCCGATGCTTCCGGTCATCATAATGACCGCGCACTCCGATCTGGATGCCGCCGTCAGCGCCTATCAGCAAGGGGCGTTTGATTATCTGCCCAAACCTTTTGATATAGATGAAGCCGTGGCGCTGGTCGAACGCGCCATCAGCCATTATCAGGAACAGCAGCAGCCGCGTAATGTTCAGATCAACGGCCCCACAACCGACATCATCGGCGAAGCGCCGGCAATGCAGGACGTCTTTCGCATTATTGGTCGCCTGTCCCGGTCTTCAATCAGCGTATTGATAAACGGAGAGTCAGGGACCGGTAAAGAGCTGGTCGCCCATGCGTTGCACCGTCATAGCCCGCGCGTCAAAGCGCCGTTTATCGCGCTGAACATGGCGGCTATTCCGAAAGATTTGATCGAGTCTGAACTGTTTGGTCACGAGAAAGGCGCGTTTACCGGGGCGAATACGATTCGTCAGGGGCGCTTTGAACAGGCAGACGGCGGTACGCTGTTCCTCGATGAAATAGGCGATATGCCGCTGGACGTACAAACGCGTTTATTGCGGGTATTAGCCGATGGACAGTTTTACCGCGTGGGTGGTTACGCACCGGTGAAAGTGGATGTGCGCATTATCGCCGCCACGCACCAAAACCTTGAACTGCGCGTACAGGAAGGCAAATTTCGTGAGGACTTATTCCATCGCCTGAACGTCATTCGGGTACATCTGCCGCCACTGCGCGAACGTCGGGAAGATATCCCCCGCCTGGCGCGTCATTTCCTGCAGGAGGCCGCCCGCGAACTGGGAGTAGAAGCCAAGCAATTACACCCGGAAACCGAGGCGGCACTCACCCGTCTGGCCTGGCCTGGAAACGTGCGTCAGCTTGAAAACACCTGTCGCTGGTTAACCGTCATGGCCGCCGGACAGGAAGTACTGATTCAGGACTTACCAACCGAGCTGTTTGAAACCACCGTGCCTGACGCACCGTCACATATGCAACCAGACAGTTGGGCAACCCTGTTGGCACAGTGGGCGGATAGGGCATTACGTTCCGGTCATCAAAACCTGCTTTCTGAGGCGCAACCAGAGTTGGAGCGTACGCTGTTAACCACCGCGCTACGCCATACCCAAGGGCATAAACAGGAAGCTGCACGACTGCTCGGTTGGGGGCGTAATACCTTGACGCGGAAGTTAAAAGAACTCGGTATGGAGTGACAAATCGTCACTGTGTAAAGATTGATTATTAAGCGCAAATTGCTGCTATTTTGCGCTTTACTGTTCCGATGAGTTAAGTATGATCGTGCCCGGCAAACGGGGGAAGTTATCATGCTGGAATCAATGATTAATCTGCTGTCGAGCGGTGCAGTCGAAAGCCATACGCCACAAACTGCGGTTGCCGCAGTGCTGTGTGCGGCGCTGGTTGGGCTGTTCAGCTAGCGGGTTTGTCGGGTGGCGTTTCGCTTAACCGGCCTACGTAGTGAGATTTTGGTAGGCCCGGTAAGCGAAGCGCCACCGGGCAACCCGGTTAAATGACGCGCGAGAATTGCTGCATCCGCGCTTTCTGACGCAGATACGCATCGAAGCACATGCAAATATTACGGATCAGCAGGCGGCCCTTAGGCGTAACCTGAATTCCCTTCTCATTCACATCCACCAGCCCATCTTTCGCCAACGGCGCCAGCAGTTTCAGATCTTCGGCAAAATAGTCAGCAAAGTTCAGGTCCCATTGCTGTTCCACGGCGGCATAGTCGAGGCGGAAGTTGCAGATCAGGAGCTTAATAACATCCCGACGAATGCAGTCGTCGCGGGTCAGGGCGATTCCGCGCCACAGCGCGTCCCCCTGCTCGTCTACCTGCTGGTAATAGTGCTTCAGCTCTTTCTGGTTCTGCGCGTAGTTGTCGCCAATCATACTGATGGCCGATACGCCCATCCCCAGTAGATCGGTATCCCCCTGGGTGGTATAGCCCTGGAAATTGCGATGCAGAACACCCTCGCGTTGTGCAATGGCCAGTTCGTCATCCGGGCGGGCAAAATGATCCATACCAATAAACTGATAACCGGTTTCGGTCAGTGACGAGATGGTCTCCTGCAAGATATCCAGTTTCTGCTGCGCGCTGGGCAGGTCGGCATCTTTAATCTTACGCTGAGCGGCAAACAGCGTTGGCAGGTGCGCGTAGTTAAAGACGCTAAGACGGTCTGGATTCAACTCAGCCACGCGTTTCAGGGTAAAGGCAAAACTTTCCGGCGTCTGTTTTGGCAGGCCATAAATCAGATCGATATTTGTTGAGGTAAAACCAATCTCCCGCGCATGATTCAGCAGCGAAAAGATAAACTCCTCATCCTGCTCACGGTTCACCAGGCGCTGAACTTCTTTGTTGAAGTCCTGTACCCCCATGCTCAGGCGGTTAAAACCTTCAGCACGTAAATGATCGAGCACATCCAGCTCAATTTCACGCGGATCCACTTCGATCGAGATTTCGGCATCGTCGTTGAAGTTGAAGTTGCCACGCAGCAACGACATTAAACGGCTGATTTGCGCTTTATTCAGATACGTTGGCGTGCCGCCGCCCCAGTGCAACTGGCTGACATGGCGTCCGGCGAACAGCGGAGCGCGATGAATGATTTCTTGTTCCAGGGCATCGAGGTATTGATCGGCTTTATGCTGCTGACGCGTCACAATCTTGTTGCAACCGCAGAAGTAGCACAGTTTATGGCAGAACGGGATATGAACGTACAGCGAGAGCGGACGCTCAGGATAACGCGCCACAGCCTTTAGAAATGCTTCAGTGCCGTAGTCTTCAGAAAACTCCAGCGCGGTCGGGTACGAGGTATATCGTGGCCCGGAATAGTTATATTTCTGGATCAGGGCCAGGTCCCAGTCTATTAACTGCTCTGACATGCTCACTCCTTCCGATGGCGTCTCTGGCGGGTACGGCGTACCGACTTAACCCCACTACGGGTGATAAGTCGGTTGCGCAGCCACTTCTGTCGCCGCGACAACCGCTGTAGTTTAACGAATAACCACACCAGATAACATATAACCGGAAGGGTTATAAGCAGGACGGGAAGACCCACGGTGTAAAACCGTTAGTTGCCGCCTTTCAGCAGGCGCATCATGTCTTCCTGTTTTTCTTCCTCTTCCTCTTCTTCCTCGTCATCGTAAGAAAGACCCAGCTTTTGCATCAGTTCATCGATGCGGTCCAGCTTGGCATCAACCCAGGTCTGATCTTCTGCGCTCAGGATTTCTCCTGCTTCAAGACGCTCCAGCAGCGCATCCAGGCGCTCATCCGTTTCCAGTAAATCCAACTCAGCCTGTGGTGAAAGCATAGGTTTCTCACTCTTCGGTTTGTGCTGTTTGGTGACTTTTTCGGTCACGCCTAATGGAATGGGGTTTTTGCTGCCAATACGAGGATCTTTTTGCTTATTTTTGTTTCCGCCACCAGATGCGCCTTCGCTACCGGACGCACGGCTACCCGCCGCATGACCACGGTGTTTTTTCTGGCGCTTACGGTCGCGAGCTTCCTGGTTAATTTCTTCGCGTGTTTTACGACGCGCTTTTGCAGGACCTTTACCGCGTGGTGTAGAAGTTGGTTTCATCATGATTCGTCTTTGGCTGTATTTATTCAGTATATAATTGCGCCGGAATCTAGCAGAAATAAAGAAAAAAGGCGACAGAGTAATCTGTCGCCTTTTTTCCTGACTCTCAACCCTTACGGGCTCTACATTCCCTGTTGGCTATCAACACACCCTGTTTTTCCTTTAGCCTGAAACATTCCGTGTTGTTTCCATTTCCTTTTACTAACGTCTCCGGACGTTTGTCTTCCTGACAATCCTGTGTCTTCGCCTCCTGGCGCTCCTGACCCTCATCCTGAGTCGACTATCCTGTCAGCTTCCTCGCTATGGACACTACTTTACCGGTTTGGTTTAAACGTACAAGTAACCTGGGTAACAATTTCGGATTTTAAGAATAGCACCCTAATGTAACTCTATGATTTGTTTTAGTTCCGTCATTTTTTACTCTGTCATCTCGTATAGAAACTATCGGCAATGTCTCACAAAGTGCGAGGTTTTTACTTACACAGCCCACTCGTCGAAAAACCAGCCTTTTGCTGGGGTTCAGGTATAATCGCTGCAAAGCCCTGATTGATGGAGAGGACTGCTTTGACTAACTTGAATTATCAACAGACGCACTTTGTGATGAGTGCGCCTGATATTCGCCACCTACCTTCCGATACCGGAATAGAAGTGGCTTTTGCTGGCCGTTCCAACGCAGGCAAATCCAGTGCGCTAAATACCCTGACGAATCAAAAAGGTCTGGCGCGTACATCTAAAACGCCGGGTCGTACTCAGCTTATCAACCTGTTTGAAGTCGTTGACGGCAAACGCCTGGTCGATTTGCCAGGATACGGTTATGCCGAAGTTCCGGAAGAGATGAAGCGCAAATGGCAGCGCGCGCTGGCTGAATATCTGGAAAAACGACAGAGCCTGCAAGGTCTGGTGGTGCTTATGGATATTCGTCACCCGCTAAAAGATCTCGATCAACAGATGATCCTGTGGGCAGTTGAGAGCAATGTTCAGGTTCTGGTACTGCTGACTAAAGCAGATAAGCTGGCCAGCGGTGCGCGCAAAGCCCAGTTGAATATGGTGCGTGAAGCCGTACTGGCATTTAATGGTGATGTGCAGGTAGAAGCATTTTCATCACTGAAAAAGCTGGGTGTGGACAAACTACGGCAGAAGCTGGATAGCTGGTTTAGTGAACTGGCGCCGGTTGAAGAGATACAGGACGGAGAATAACCCACCGTATTGCCGGATGGCGCCGCTGCGCGTCTTATCCGGCCTACAGTATGTGCGAAACCTTCTTTCGCACAATAAAAAACGCCCCAGTCATTACTGACTGGGGCGGCTAAAATATTCAGCCAAATCCGATTACGTGAAGTAAAAGGTCTGAAAGATAGAACATCTTACCTCTGTACCCTACGTGAATAACTTTACTCTTTTTTGAGCAGCTCAGAAAGCACTTTTTGTAATTTTTTTTCATTCCTTACATAGGGAATTCTAATGAACATCACAAAAAGTTCTATCTTATGTTGCTTAGTTACGAAAAAGGGGCGTTATTCAGTAAACCCTTAGTGCGCCTGATCCCAGTTTTCACCACTACCGACTTCCACCAGCAACGGCACGTCAATCTGGGTCTCATTTTCCATCAGTTGGTGGATCTTTTTAGAGACGCTTTCCAGGTCATCTTTATGCACTTCAAACACCAGTTCATCGTGTACCTGCATAATCATGCGCACGCGCGGGTGCTCGGTTTGCAGCCATCCATCCACCGCTATCATGGCGCGTTTGATAATGTCTGCGGCTGTACCCTGCATCGGGGCGTTAATTGCCGCACGCTCGGCACCTGCGCGACGAGCGCCATTACTGGATTTAATATCCGGTAAATAGAGACGACGCCCTTCCAGCGTCTCTACATAACCTTGCTCTTTCGCCTGCGCACGAGTTCGTTCCATATATTCCAGCACGCCAGGGTAGCGTTCAAAGTAGAGGTCCATGTACTTCTGCGCTTCTTTACGCGGAATATTCAACTGGCGCGCCAGACCAAAGGCACTCATCCCGTAGATCAGACCGAAGTTAATGGCTTTCGCGCTGCGGCGTTGTTCACTGGTCACGGAATCCAGCGGTAAGCCAAAAACTTCCGCCGCCGTTGCACGGTGAATATCTTTCCCTTCGGCAAACGCGGTAAGCAGGCCTTTATCACGTGAGAGATGCGCCATGATGCGCAATTCAATCTGCGAGTAGTCCGCAGAGACAATCACATAGTCTTCTGGCGCAATGAATGCCTGACGAATACGACGACCTTCGTCATTTCGTACCGGGATGTTCTGCAGATTTGGGTCCGTTGAAGACAAGCGCCCGGTAGCGGTAACCGCCTGATGATAGGAGGTGTGCACGCGCCCGGTTTTCTTGTTAATCATCAACGGAAGCTTGTCCGTATAGGTTGACTTCAGTTTTGCTAAGCCACGATATTCCAGGATGACTTTCGGCAACGGGTAATCCAGCGCGAGCTCTTCCAGTACCTCTTCCGACGTTGATGGCGCACCACCAGGGGTTTTCTTCAGCGGCTTAATACCCTGCTTTTCAAACAGGATAGTTTGCAGTTGCTTGGTGGAAGAGAGGTTAAACGCTTCTCCGGCGATCTCGTGCGCTTTTTGCTCCAGCTCGTTCAAACGCAGCGTCAGCTCTTCTGAATGCTTGTGCAGAACTGCCGGATCGATTTTCACACCGTTGCGCTCAACGCGAGACAAAACCGGCACCAGCGGCATATCGATATTTTCAAAGACGTTCAGCGGCCCTTTATGCTGCTGCAATTCCGGCCACATCTTCAGATGCAGCTGTAGCGTAACGTCGGCATCTTCCGCAGCGTAACGACCGGCTTCTTCCAGCGCTATCTGGTTAAAGGTCAGCTGGTTTTTGCCCTTTCCGGCGATCTCTTCAAAGGTGATGGTTTTATGTTTCAGCCAGCGGTCAGACAAGCTGTCCATATCGTGTCGGCCAGCGACGCTGTTCAGAATGTAGGATTCGAGCATGGTATCAAAGGTGATGCCGCGCAGCTCGATGCCATAGTTCGCCAGAATACCGCGATCGTACTTCAGGTTTTGCCCGACTTTGTGTGCGTTCTCATCTTCCAGCAGCGGCTTCAGCAGCGCCAGCGCGCGGTCACGAGCGATTTGATCGGGGGCGTCCAGATAATCGTGGGCAACAGGAACATATGCAGCCACACCCGGTTCAATGGCAAAAGACAGGCCAACCAGATTCGCGGAGATGTTGTCCAGACTGTCAGTTTCAGTATCGAAAGCAAAAACAGGCGCTTTTTTTAGCTTCGCGATCCACTCTTCCAGCGTCGCTTCGTCCAGAATCGTCACATAGTTATCATACGAAAGAACCGTAGCCGGCTCTTCAGGCGTTTCATCGACAACGAGTGTTTCCTGTAGTTTTGCCGCCGGCTTCGTTCCTTTCGCCTGTAGCCATTTACCCGCTTCAACGTCGGTAACCCAACGTTTGAATTCATACTGTTTAAACAGGCCAAGCAGTTCTTCTGCTGCCGGTTGACGGACTTCCAGCTGCTCGCAGGTCAACTCCAGCTCAACATCCGTTTTGATAGTAGCCAATTGATAGGAGAGGTACGCCACCTCTTTATTCTGCTCAAGTTTGCCCGCCATGGTTTTCGCACCACGGAAAGTCAGCCCCGCTATTTTGTCTGACTCAGCATAGAGGGTATCCAGCCCACCCAGCCCCTGCAGCAGAGCCTGCGCGGTTTTTTCACCTACGCCTGGAACGCCAGGAATGTTATCTGAGGAGTCCCCCATCAGCGCCAGGAAATCGATGATCAGTTCCGGCGGGACGCCGTACTTATTCACCACTTCATCCGGGCCGAGGATCGTATTGGTCATGGTGTTGATCAGGGTGATATTCGGCGTCACTAACTGAGCCATATCTTTATCGCCAGTGCTAATCAGCACCGGACGACCCACCTTCTCTGCTTCCCGCGCCAGCGTACCGATAACATCGTCCGCCTCCACGCCTGATACGGCCAACAGTGGCAACCCCATCGCTTTTACCATCGCATGCAGGGGTTCAATCTGCGCTCGCAGATCGTCCGGCATAGGTGGGCGGTGCGACTTGTAGTGTTCGAATAACTCATCACGGAAGGTTTTACCCTTAGCGTCGAATACCACCGCTGCATGGGTCGGCTGATATTGCAGAATCAAGCTACGCAGCATGTTGAGCACGCCATACATCGCGCCAGTAGGCTCCCCTGCACTGTTAGTCAGCGGCGGGAACGCATGGTATGCGCGATAAAGGTAAGAGGAGCCATCTACAAGGATAAGGGGGTTTTCTGGGATCTGAACCATAATGTCCGTGCCTGTTTATCAGATTATGGGTAAAGGATGCCACAGACAGGATAAAAACATGAGTTTTTCGCCGCATTTGTCGAAAAACTTTTGCAGTTCTTCTGCTTTGCTCGCAAACACGGCTGTGGATAACTTTGTGAATAAATAATTTTCAGTTCTTTAAATATAGCAAGGCAATTAGTGCTTCATTGTATTTATGTATATTTTTCATAATCTTAATTTAGCGCGCAGCATTTTATTCCATTTTTCCAGCTTATATCCTGATGTGGATAGATATTCTCTTTTTTTCTATTCAGGGAAGAGCCATCATTTGATTCGTTTTCTGATAAAATCAGCCCCTTGCGCCTCTTTAGCGCACTATCTATGGCTAACCTTTTGAATAATTTAATTATGACGAGAATACTCGCTGCGATAACGCTGTTGCTGAGTATCGTATTGACCATATTGGTCACGATTTTTTGTTCTGTGCCGATCATCCTTGCCGGAGTTGTGAAACTCCTTTTGCCCGTTCCTGTCGTCTGGCGCAAGGTTTCCGTGTTCTGTAATTTCATGATGTACTGCTGGTGTGAAGGTCTGGCGCTACTGCTACACCTCAATCCGCGACTGAAATGGGATGTCGAGGGACTGGAAGGTCTTAGCAAGAAAAACTGGTATCTGCTCATTTGTAACCATTACAGCTGGGCCGATATTGTTGTGCTTTGCGTTCTGTTCCGTAAACGCATCCCGATGAATAAATATTTCCTCAAGCAACAGCTGGCCTGGGTGCCCTTTATTGGCCTGGCCTGCTGGGCGCTGGACATGCCGTTCATGAAACGCTATTCGCGTGGCTATCTGCTCCGCCATCCGGAACGGCGCGGAAAAGATGTCGAAACAACACGTCGTTCCTGCGAGAAGTTTCGCGTACACCCGACAACCATTGTGAATTTTGTCGAAGGTTCACGCTTTACCAAAGAGAAACGCGAGCAAACCCGCTCTCCTTATCAAAACCTACTCCCACCCAAGGCAGCCGGTATTGCGATGGCATTGAACGTACTGGGTTCACAGTTCGATAAAATGTTGAACGTCACGTTGTGCTATCCGGAAAACAGTAGCCGACCGTTCTACGATATGTTGAGCGGTAAGCTAACGCGGATTGTCGTGCGGGTGAATCTGGAGCCAATTGATGAAGAGTTGCACGGTGATTACGTGAACGATAAGGGATTCAAGCGTCGGTTTCAGCTCTGGCTAAATACGCTATGGAGTGAGAAAGACGCGCAGCTCGACGCGATTAAAGCCTCAAATAAAAAAGCCGGTCAGTGACCGGCTTTTGCTTTTATTTCTGACCAACCAGGTATTTCACGGTATCCGCATACTGTTGTACAAAGATATCCATGCTGCTGGTATCCATGCCCTGCGGATTTACCTGATATTTGCCATTCACGAACATCGCCGGAACGCCCTGCAGCTGTAAATCAGCCGCTGCTTTTTCCTGCTGCGCCACGAGTGATTTCACTACGAAGCTGTTCCATGCCGCATCATAGTCTTCGCCTTTAATACCTGCGTCGACAAACACTTTACGGATATCAGCAACGGACTGAACGGTCTGAGTTTTCTGAACTCCCTCAAACAGCGGAACAGTGACCTGATCTTCAACGCCCAGCGCCATAGCAACCGCCCATGCCTGCGTCAGATCTTTGCCCAAAGGCCCCAGAAACTCGACGTGGTATTTGGTCATCTTGGTGCCTTCCGGCAGTTTTTTCTTCACGTTATCAGAGACGTGAAGCACTTCTTCAAACTGATAGCAGTGCGGGCAGTAGAAGGAGAAGAACTCCAACACTTGCGGTTCACCCGCAACTGGCTTTTCCAGAGTGATGTATTGTTTACCATCCTGGAACTGCGCTGCAGATGCGCTAAAAGCTAAGACCATACCAGCCAGCGCCAGCCATATTTTTTTCATGTTCAAGTTTCTCCGATTAATACATTGGCGTTAATTGTAAGGGGGGCTCTTGCAGAATTTTTGCCTGCTCAATAAAGGTCGCGGTCTGACGATGCCAGTAATCTTCCCCGGTTAACCACGGGAAGTTTTTTGGAAATGCAGGGTCAGCCCAACGTCGAATTAGCCAGGCAAGATAATAAACTAAACGCATAGCGCGTAAAGGTTCTATCAGTCCGATTTCAGAGATGTCGAATTCACTAAACTCTTCATATGCCTCGATAATGGTTTCAAGCTGCATACGTTGTTCAGCTTTATCGCCATTGAGGAGCATCCATAAATCCTGAACGGCTGGACCATTGCGGGCATCATCTAAATCGACAAACATCGGGCCATCGCGCCATAGGATATTACCGGCATGACAATCACCGTGCAGGCGTAACGTGGCAAAACGTGTATGCCAGCGTTCGGTAACGACCGCGATAAGTGCATCTGTCGCCTTCAGGAAGGCCGCCTTTTGCCCTGATGGGATCAGCTGCGCGTGCTCAAAAAGTTTACGCGGCTCAGTCAGGTACTCTTCAAGACCTATCGTCGGGCGGAAGGCAAAATTATGCTTACCTCCGGTCTGATGCATACGCCCCAGATAGCGCCCCACCGCCTCCATTTGATCGATATTGTCGGCCTCAAACTGCCTTCCGCCGACGCTAGGGAAGATCGCATAATGAAAACCCTGATGGCTTAACAGCGTTTGGCCGCTGAATACCAGCGGAGCAGCTACCGGGACTTCATCGCTTACCAGTTCCAGAGCAAACTGGTGCTCTTCCTGGATCTGATCGACAGACCAACGTTCAGGGCGATAAAACTTAACGACAAAGCGTCGACGGTCTTCGTCCTGGAATTGATAGACACGGTTTTCATAGCTGTTAAGCGGGGTAAGCCCGGAGTCCACCCGGATCCCCTGCTCAAACAGTGCATCCATGATGGTATCCGGGTGTAGCGTCTGGAAATTAAAAGCGTTGTCGTTCATCCCATCATCCGGAAAATACTACGAATGATTCAGGATATCATTTCGCAGCGCTTTCGGTGGCGGCGATTACAAGCTTTTACTCTTTAATTACGCCACGTGCGCGGAGTAGTGCGGTTTTAAAATCTTCTTCATAATCTTTCTGAATACCTGGAATGGCCGCATCTTTCGCCGAGTCACGCATTTTCAGGTGATAGATCAGAATGTCATCAGTTAAATCCGCCAGTTCGCCGTCAAAACCTGACTCTTGCGCCAGTTTCTGTAAAAATTGCATCAGGTTAAGATCAGGTTCCTTTTGCCAGGCAGGCTGGAGGAGTTCAATAACTTCATTCAGACGTTTACATTTCATGGTTGTGCTCCTTAGGCTCAATACAGATACGTTAGCAGGGTCAATCCCACATTAAAAGAGGCGATATCAGTGATTCTGGATAGTGCAATAACAGGGGTTGTGCTGGCTGGCGGTAAGGCCAGACGGATGGGTGGAACCGATAAAGGTCTGCTTGAACTGGACGGTAAACCTCTTTGGCGGCATGTGGCCGATACCCTCGCTTTGCAGGTCGAAACCGTGGTGGTTAACGCCAATCGCCACCGGGATATTTACCAGCAAAGCGGCCTGAAAGTTATCCCCGATTCATTGGCCGATTTCCCTGGCCCACTGGCCGGGATGCTATCGGTATTCCTGCAGCAAACGGGGGAGTGGTTTTTGTTCTGCCCGTGCGATATGCCCTATATTCCTCATGATCTGGTTACACGTTTGAAGGAACAGCGCAAAACCGCACCCGTTGTCTGGGTGCACGATGGGGAAAGAGATCACCCGACCATTGCGCTGATGCACCGCTCCATGCAGCCCTTGTTACAGGATTATCTTCAGTCCGGTGAAAGGCGCGTCATGGTCTTTATGCGCCAGGCTGGCGGTCATGCTGTGGATTTCAGCGATCGCAAAGATGCGTTCGTGAACGTGAATACCCCTGAAGAACTCGCAAAATGGCAGGACAAATCATGATCCCATTACTCGCTATAGCAGCATGGAGCGGAACGGGGAAAACCACGCTGCTCAAAAAATTAATCCCGGAGCTACGTGCCAGAGGTATTCGTCCCGGATTGATTAAGCATACCCATCACAATATGGATGTCGACACGCCCGGCAAAGATAGCTATGAGCTACGCAAAGCAGGTGCAGCACAAACGCTGGTCGCCAGCCAACAACGTTGGGCGTTAATGGTAGAGACGCCGGAAGAGCCCGAACTGGATTTAGCGTACCTGGTAAGCAGGATGGATGCATCAACGTTGGATATGGTGTTGGTTGAGGGTTTTAAGCATGAACCTGTTGCTAAGATCGTGCTTTTTCGCGACGGTTGCGGGCACAGTCCGGAAGAATTGGCGATAGACGAATATGTTATCGCGGTTGCCAGTGATGTTCCGCTGGCGGTGGATGTTCCATTGTTAGATATCAACGATCTACAGCAACTTACTGATTTTATTACGCAATGGGTAAGGCAGTAACTGTGGTATTGCCTGATGCGCTGCGCTTATCAGGCCTGCAAAATACGTTCAGTCCGGCGATTTTCACTCCGTACAGACGCAAAAAAGCCCATCCGTCAGGATGGGCTTCTTCACTTGTTTGATGCCTGGCAGTTTATGGC
>NZ_JAOWDR010000030.1:0-594 GCF_030334525.1 Citrobacter sp. Ce119 | reverse complement strand
CGGAGGAGCAGTCCCTGTGCATGACGCCGGGGTGTTACCGGGGAAAGAACCAGGCGCGCCGGGCGGCAGTGCGTATCCCGTTGCGGGTTTGTTACTTATGTTTTGCCATTTCCATCGCTGCGCTGCTATGTGGTGATGGTTTAGCATCATTTTATGATCCTATGTTCTATTTATTTATAGTTGAAGCAATAATTTTTCTGCTGGTGATGTGTCTGCTTCCTGCGGCGTGGTCAATTTACAAACATAAACCGTTACCGGAAGAAACGCTGTCAGAGGAGATATTCACCCTGCTGGGCTGGGAAAACGTGGCGGATATTAACCTGGATACGCGCCATAAACGGCGAAAAAAAGAGTGGAAGCGAACGGGGATCCCGCCAAATCCTCTGCGCAAAGGTACCCCCTTTGATCATTCAGGAATAAGAGCAGGAATTTTTTATTATTAATACGGATGTTGAATGGTTCTTAACGGCATGGATAACGTATGAAAAAAGAACTGAAATTTTCGGACGGGTTGCGAAGAAGCCTTGAAGGCAGCAATAAAAAATATCCGCTTCATAACTATCTGCAGCAAAAAAGTGAGCTGGCGCGAACGCA
>NZ_JAOWDR010000029.1:0-431 GCF_030334525.1 Citrobacter sp. Ce119 | reverse complement strand
ACCGGCCAGTCTATCCACGGATTCCAGCTGCTGCGGTGATGTTCGTAAATATAGACTTTCTGCCGCTTACGGTTTAGGCGTACAGGCGTACCGCGTGGCGTGTGATAGGTCATTCTGATCAATAGTTTAAATAAAGAAATAAAGAAAAATAATGCTAACAATGATACTAAAGAAATTCTTACATCCCATCCGAATAGAACAGGATTAATTAAATAATAAATTATAAATGGCACTAGAAGAAAGGCAAAAATATCGCCGCCGCCCCATGAGATCTGATTCTCATAACGGGGAATTTCCAGCCAGATATCATTCTTTTCGTTCAGCCAGATAGCATTGGCTTCAACATCGTGTTCCAGCCACTGAACCGGCAGATCCTCCTGCCATCTTTCCGCCTGCGGGATCAGTACGGAACGGCGATAGAAAGGGTTTTT
>NZ_JAOWDR010000028.1:0-219 GCF_030334525.1 Citrobacter sp. Ce119 | reverse complement strand
GGTGGGTGATGACGGGATCGAACCGCCGACCCCCTCCTTGTAAGGGAGGTGCTCTCCCAGCTGAGCTAATCACCCACTTCTCAATTTCTTACTCTACACGGCGGAGACTACATAAAGTAGTTGGTGGGTGATGACGGGTTCGAACCGCCGACCCCCTCCTTGTAAGGGAGGTGCTCTCCCAGCTGAGCTAATCACCCCCGCTGTGTGGAGTCGCATTAT
>NZ_JAOWDR010000027.1:0-205 GCF_030334525.1 Citrobacter sp. Ce119 | reverse complement strand
ATCAGCGTGCCTTCTCCCGAAGTTACGGCACCATTTTGCCTAGTTCCTTCACCCGAGTTCTCTCAAGCGCCTTGGTATTCTCTACCTGACCACCTGTGTCGGTTTGGGGTACGATTTCGTGTTACCTGATGCTTAGAGGCTTTTCCTGGAAGCAGGGCATTTGTTACTTCAGCACCGTAGTGCCTCGTCATCACACCTCAGCGTT
>NZ_JAOWDR010000026.1:0-313 GCF_030334525.1 Citrobacter sp. Ce119 | reverse complement strand
CATCCGGGAGGATTCGAACCTCCGACCGCTCGGTTCGTAGCCGAGTACTCTATCCAGCTGAGCTACGGATGCATCGGGAATTGCTGATTACTACTGATACTGCGAAGAAGATGGTGCATCCGGGAGGATTACTCGGCTGCGCCTCGCCCTGCGGGCCGTTGCTGAAGCAACGTTATCCTCCCTGGTACTCGCGATTATCTCGCAGTCCATGAAACAACAGTTTCGCTGTTATCTCGGAGAAGATGGTGCATCCGGGAGGATTCGAACCTCCGACCGCTCGGTTCGTAGCCGAGTACTCTATCCAGCTGAGCTA
>NZ_JAOWDR010000025.1:0-209 GCF_030334525.1 Citrobacter sp. Ce119 | reverse complement strand
GCATCCGTAGCTCAGCTGGATAGAGTACTCGGCTACGAACCGAGCGGTCGGAGGTTCGAATCCTCCCGGATGCACCATCTCTTACTTGATATCGTTTATTGCGGTATCAATATCGGCAGTAAAGCAAGTTTCCCGATGCATCCGTAGCTCAGCTGGATAGAGTACTCGGCTACGAACCGAGCGGTCGGAGGTTCGAATCCTCCCGGATG
>NZ_JAOWDR010000024.1:0-1023 GCF_030334525.1 Citrobacter sp. Ce119 | reverse complement strand
CATGACATAAAAAGAAAGGTCCACAAATCAATTTATGGCAATCCAATCTATAGGGTTTTCTCGGGTGAGTTTATCCATCCCTCAGAACAGTACATACTTGTGCCTGAGTGGGAGCCTGGGGCATATAAAATATCTAAAGATTACGGACAAACGTGGCAGGTCGCAACCTATATGTCTCCATTTCAGGGGCAAGAGAAAAATTCAGATGGAAATATGGTCGACAGACCTGAAGGAAAAGAAATAAAAAGAGTGGTGGTGGTCAATAACCAGGCATTTATTACCACGGCGCAGGGGCATTTATATCTGAGTTCATATCCTTTTGACGACCCGCGTCTGGCGCCGGGTGGACCGGGTATAGATTATCAATTCTTTGATGATACATATTATCTCTACAGACCTGGCAAGCATAAGTCCAGTGGCGAGTATGTGAACGCGCATATCAGACCTGAATCTCCAGGGTATGCGTGGGGTATGGTTATTTTTATGAAAAAAGGACTGGATAATCTTGTTGAGTCAGAAAAAGCGAATTATCAAAACCTGCCGGACAAAGAGCCGGAGGTGGTGGGCTATAAGGGCTGGACCCGGATGCACTGCGATATGGATGCGGGGAAATAATCTGCAATGGGATATGCCCAAACCGCTTAACGTTTAAGGATAAATTATGAATAAGGGAAGTGCGTTAAAAATAATAATCGGAACTATTTCGCTATGTGCTATCGCTGCCTGTACAAAAAAAACACCCTCACAGGTTATTTATCGCTATGATGATAGCCGGTATCTCGAACTAAAAGGTTTCGATTGTGAAGGTGCACTTTGGTATCATGATACCAGGCGGAATATACATAAAGAATTAGTAAATGGCATTTATTCAACGTATCAGATATTTTCCGGGGTATATATTCATCCGTCAGATAAGTATATTCTTATACCGCGATGGGAACCTGGAGCATATAAAATATCTAAAGATTACGGGCAAACGTGGCAGGTGGCAACATATATGGCTTCTTTCCCAGCGCTGGAGAA
>NZ_JAOWDR010000023.1:0-597 GCF_030334525.1 Citrobacter sp. Ce119 | reverse complement strand
CGGAGGAGCAGTCCCTGTGCATGACGCCGGGGTGTTACCGGGGAAAGAACCAGGCGCGCCGGGCGGCAGTGCGTATCCCGCTACGGGTTTGCTATCTGAGCCTGGCAGTAGTGACTCCTGCAGTTATACATATTCATAATGGATGGGAGGCATTTTCTGATCCGGAATTTTACATGATGCTGGCTGTGTTTTGTTTTATGTCATTGGGGTTGTGCCTGCTTCCTGCGGCGTGGTCAATTTACAAACATAAACCGTTACCGGAAGAAACGCTGTCAGAGGAGATATTCACCCTGTTGGGCTGGGAAAACGTGGCGGATATTAATCTGGATACGCTCCATAAACGGCGAAAAAAAGAGTGGAAGCGAACGGGGAACCCGCCAAACCCTCTGCGTAAAGGTACCCCCTTTGATTATTCAGGGGGGACACATTGTTTTTTTTATTATTAATACGGATGTTGAATGGTTCTTAACGGCATGGATAACGTATGAAAAAAGAACTGAAATTCTCGGACGGGTTACGAAGAAGCCTTGAAGGCAGCAATAAAAAATATCCGCTTCATAACTATCTGCAGCAAAAAAGTGAGCTGGCGCGAACGCA
>NZ_JAOWDR010000022.1:0-342 GCF_030334525.1 Citrobacter sp. Ce119 | reverse complement strand
GTGGTGGGCTATAAGGGCTGGACCCGGATGCACTGCGATATGGATGCAGGGAAATAATCTGCAATGGGATATGCCCAAACCGCTTAACGTTTAAGGATAAATTATGAAACTGGGAAATACGTTAGGAATAATAATCGGCGCAGTTTCACTATGCGCTATCACTGCCTGTACAAAAAAAATACCATCACAAGTAATTTACCGGTTTGATGATAATCGCTACCTGGAGTTGATCGGTTATGATTGTGAAGGATATGTTGTTTACCATGACATAAAAAGAAAGGTCCACAAATCAATTTATGGCAATCCAATCTATAGGGTTTTCTCGGGTGAGTTTATCCATCC
>NZ_JAOWDR010000021.1:0-278 GCF_030334525.1 Citrobacter sp. Ce119 | reverse complement strand
CAGGCATTTATTTCCACTGCACAAGGACATTTGTATATGAGCTCATACCCTTTTGACGACCCGCGTCTGGCGCCGGGTGGGCCGGGTATAGATTATCAATACTTTGATGACACGTATTATCTCTACAGACCAGGCAAGCATAAATCCGGTGGCGAGTATGTGAACGGCCATATAAGACCTGAATCTCCAGGTGATGCCTGGGGAACGGTGGTGTTTATGAAAGCATCTTTAGCCCATTTAACGGAAGGTTATAAGGCCAACTATCAAAACCTGCCGGA
>NZ_JAOWDR010000020.1:0-241 GCF_030334525.1 Citrobacter sp. Ce119 | reverse complement strand
CCGTAGCTCAGCTGGATAGAGTACTCGGCTACGAACCGAGCGGTCGGAGGTTCGAATCCTCCCGGATGCACCATCTTCTCTGCAATAGCGCATTAGCGTTGTTACAGAAAATCGATATCACTTTAGCAGCGATATCAAATCTGCAGTAAGTAAGTTTCCCTGATGCATCCGTAGCTCAGCTGGATAGAGTACTCGGCTACGAACCGAGCGGTCGGAGGTTCGAATCCTCCCGGATGCACCA
>NZ_JAOWDR010000019.1:0-374 GCF_030334525.1 Citrobacter sp. Ce119 | reverse complement strand
ACCGGCAGATCCTCCTGCCATCTTTCCGCCTGCGGGATCAGTACGGAACGGCGATAGAAAGGGTTTTTGGGGCGTTGTGTGTCAACATTTGCTGTATGCTGTTCCTTTTTTTTATTCTCAGAGGCGGACAGTGATGCGCGACGCTTTACTTTATTGACTGTTTTTTTAGCCATGTGATTATATTCATCCTTTTACATTTAGCGTTAATGAAAGCACATCCTCAACGTTATATTTATTTTTCCAGTCGCTTACGGTGCCGTCCGTGATTCAGCGTCAAGCGCTTCCGGCCAGTGAATATGACCCCACTGCTGCGGGTGTTCTGCAAAACGCGCCGTCTCAGGCACCGGACGGTGCTGCATATAGTGACAGCAGTA
>NZ_JAOWDR010000018.1:0-246 GCF_030334525.1 Citrobacter sp. Ce119 | reverse complement strand
GCAGTTTATGGCGGGCGTCCTGCCCGCCACCCTCCGGGCCGTTGCTGCGCAACGTTCAAATCCGCTCCCGGCGGATTTGTTCTACTCAGGAGAGCGCTCACCGACAGACCACAGATAAAACAAAAGGCCCAGTCTTTCGACTGAGCCTTTCGCTTTTATTTGATGTCTGGCAGTTCCCTACTCTCGCATGGGGAGACCCCACACTACCATCGGCGCTACGGCGTTTCACTTCTGAGTTCGGCATGG
>NZ_JAOWDR010000001.1:0-763 GCF_030334525.1 Citrobacter sp. Ce119 | reverse complement strand
CAGTTAAACACCCGGACCTCCACCGGCCAGTCTATCCACGGATTCCAGCTGCTGCGGTGATGTTCGTAAATATAGACTTTTTGTCGCTTACGGTTTAGCCGCACGGGCGTACCGCGGGGCGTGTGATAGGTCATTCTGATCAAAAGTTTAAAAAAAGAGAGAAAAAAAACAAATCCAATAAATGATATTAAAAAAGTGATTATATCCATCCCGGAAATAAAAGGGCAAATTAGAAAAAAAAGTATAAATGGCACTGAAAAAAAAGCAAAAATATCGCCGCAGCCCCATGATATCTGATTCTCATAGCGGGGAATTTCCAGCCAGATATCATTCTTTTCATTCAGCCAGATAGCATTGGGTTCAACATCCTGCTCCAGCCACTGAACCGGCAGATCCTCCTGCCATCTTTCCGCCTGCGGGATCAGTACGGAACGGCGATAAAAAGGTTTTTTGGGGCGTTGCGTTTCAACGTTTGCTGTATGCTGTTTCTTTTTTTTATTGTCAGAGGCGGAAAGTGATGCGCGACGCTTTACTTTATTGTCTGGCTTTTTAGTCATAATATTCATTTATCCTTTTACATTAAGCGTTAATGAAAGCGCATCCTCACCGTTATATTTATTTTTCCAGTCGCTTACGGTGCCGTCCGTGATTCAACGTCAAGCGCTTCCGGCCAGTGAATATGGCCCCACTGCTGCGGGTGTTCTGCAAAACGCGCCGTCTCAGGCACCGGACGGTGCTGCATATAGTGACAGCAGTAGCACCA
>NZ_JAOWDR010000017.1:0-109965 GCF_030334525.1 Citrobacter sp. Ce119 | reverse complement strand
AGATAATACGTGTCATCAAAGTATTGATAATCTATACCCGGTCCACCCGGCGCCAGACGCGGGTCGTCAAAAGGGTATGAACTCAGATATAAATGCCCCTTCGCCGTGGTAATAAATGCCTGATTATTAACCACCACCACTCTTTTTATTTCTTTTCCTTCAGGTCTGTCGACCATATTCCCATCAGAATTTTTCTCTTGCCCCTGAGATGGGGACATATACGTTGCGACCTGCCACGTTTGTCCATAGTCTTTAGATATTGTATATGCACCGGGTTCCCATTCAGGAATAAAGATGTATTTATCCGATGGATGGATATATATCCCAGAGAATATCCTGAAGGAAGCAAATACTCCATCATATATCTCTTTATGAATATCTTTTCTAATGTCATGATACCAAAGCGCTCCCTCACAATAATAGCCTTTTAACTCCAGATAACGATTATCGTCATAACGATAAATAACCTGTGAGGGTGTTTTTTTTGTACAGCCAGAGATAACACATAGTGAAATTGCTACGACGATTACGCTTACCACATTTCCCATTATCATAACTCATCCTTAAACGTTAAGTATTTTGGGCATATCCCATTGCAGATTGGGTGTCTCGGTATTATATATTTCATTATGTCTGGCAGGTTTAACCGTTGTTGAATGGCAATATTCGTTAACCACGCCAAACGTTCCTGTCGGTAAAATATCATCTGGTTTATTCATATATATTTTTGTTTTCCTGTCGTTTAGCTCTCCTGATTTATAATATTCAACTGCTTCCTGAAGACCATTACGCTTCATACGCCAGTCCCCGCGCAGGAGTAGCTCGGTCCAGAATTCTCCGCAGCGGTGATCAAATGCTCTGCATATTCCCACCGCCAGATCGAAAGGCATCGCTTTCGCGGGGGCATCTTTCGACATAACAATAGAGGAATGCTGGCTGTAACCAACCTGCTCTGATTGCATCCATTCTTTTTGCAGCTCATCCGGCGTTTTTTCATAAATCAACTGAACGGTCTTATTGTATCCCCCGCCCAGAACAACGCCTTTGGTATAAGGCTTGCCATATTTTTTGGAGAATATCGCAAGTTCAGTGGGCGTTAATTCCTGGCCCGGCTGTAAATAATCGAAACCTGCGCTGCTGAGATTTTTGAAATCTGTCTCAGTGCGCGCAATAACCGTGGCTTTTGCAGAAAATGAGATGTCCTGATCGGGTGAACCTGGCGCTATCGAATATTTATACTGACTTCCCGCACCCTGTAACTGGTGTCTGAAGGTGACGGGGAGCTGCTCACCATTCACAACAACATCCGCAAACGTATATTGTCTGGTCGCGCCCGTATCCTGATTAAAGCTATTCTTTTCTAACGCCGGCATTTCAAAAGGCACGCTCAGCGGGCTGCCGCCTATTTCCGGACCATTTTCACAGAAAACCCGCTGGCGCAGATTTTCTATGCCGCTGGCAATGTTATGGGGGACTCCCCGCCAGCCCAAACCCTGGACGTTAAGTAATGAAACCACGCTGTCATTGGGGCAAAAATAGTTATATACCTTGCCAAAGTTATTACGCGTATAAAGTTTATTCTTGCGCCACTGTGAATTGGTTTTACTCAGGCACAGCGCGCCTTCTAATTCATCAATCTCGGCCTGCGTGTGATATTGCCCCTTACCGTATCTGGCGTTGGTCGCCATCAAATGACAGAAATTGCGGAACGTCTGCTGCCGGGCGCGATCCGTTTGATGATGTCCGGGCGTCATGCTTTCAGCAGCCGTTTTTTCCAGTGCGTAGGGAGAATGGTTAAGTATCACGCAGTCAGCGGGTTTCTCATTAGCCTGCATGACCAGCATATTGGCGAGCATAGTGATAATAGTCCCCTGTGAATGTGCAACAATATTAATTGGGTCCAGTTTTGTTGCTGGTTCTCTTCGAATCATCAGCATTAAATCAGCCAGCCGCTGCGCGGCAAAAAACTGATAAATACGGTGCGGATTATCATAAATAGGGTGCGTAAAATCCCCGGCATTCATATACAGTGATGCAAATCCTGCCGCACCGTTCGCCAGGCCGCCGGAGCCCGGCCCTAACATATCCGGAATAGTGGTTGTCGCATTGGCAAAGGTACCCCCGCCTTTGGCGTACACATCATCGAGAACATTACCGAAATTATCATTCTGATATTTCAAGGTGGTTTGGGGAATATGGCCCAGTTTTTCCAGCTTTGTGTTGTCATCTTCCTGATAGGCGTTGTAAGGCAGTTTTGCGGCGTCTCCTGATTTAGCCCGTTCTTCGCGATAACGCCGCTGGTCTTCTATATACGTCGCATGATCGACGGGTTTATACCCCCAATAAAATGGAATGACCGGGCTGCGTCCGGGCATTTTTATATTCTGCTGCTCGCCATCGCCCATATCCATTTTGTACTGCTGCCATTCATGCGGATACATATCCGTGCGACCCATACGTTCATTCAGGCCAGCGATAATACCCTCCTCCTGATTCTGATAGGCCTCGCCCACATCGTTGACGCCGTGCACAAGGATCACAATGCAGGGCATGGAATACTTAACGGGCACGTCGCAGACCGCCATTTTTCCGCCCGTAGATTTAGGCACGCCCTGTACACCTGTCGCCACCACCTGCGGATTAAAGGGATTGTTACTCATTTGGCAAAATCTCCATTTTCATTTCGTCCATTTCAGTCATATCCAATAACGGCGTCATTCCTTCATCGTCTGTGACGCCTTCAATGGTTTCGCCTGATGCCTTAGTCAGTCTGAATTTTGTATTTTTCAGAACATCGTCTGGGTTGCCAGAGCCATGTAATTTAATGCGGCGATGAAACTGTTCTTCCTGAAAGACAGGGGTTTTGTCTTTTGCCGACTCCGGTCCGCTCCAGTCAAGAGTGGTGCCTTTCAACTGCACTTTTGCGGGAGAGAATATTTTTACTGAGCCGTCTTCATTTATTCTGATACCGCCACCACCGCACAAAAGCTGGATATTCTTCCTGGCGCTGATGGTCACGTTGCCGTTCATACTCTGAATATGAAAATGCTTATCAGAAAGCAGGCCCATTTCCCCGCGCTGCGCCTGGACGGAAATATCATCTTTTGCGGCGATGATTTTGATTCCGATAGCTCTGCTGAAAAGTGACAGGCCCTGCCCAACGGCCATTGAGAGTTTTTTAAAGACGTTAAAACTGCCGTTGCTGGCGGCGTTTAGCGACAAATCTTTGTCTGCTGATAATGCCATCGTTTGCGGTGTCAGCAGGGCCATACCGTGATCGGCGTAGGCCACCAGCCCCGAGCGGGTAAGCTGTTCAAGCGCGGCGTTAAGCTGCTGCTGCGGTCCCAGTTCGACATTTAACGCCTGTGCCGTCAGCGCGCTCTGCTGAAGCGACGTTGCCAGCGTAAGCGCGGCCTGAAGCTGCTGAACCACTGCGCTCATATCGAGCTGCTTACCCTGGGCTTTTGGCTGCGCCTCAGTCGTGAGTAGTATCCCCTTTGCCGCCCTCAGGACCGCGCGGTCATCGGTGCGCAGTTCTGCGCCTTCGCCGCGAGGTTTACCGCCAGCATCTACAAGATGGCCCATGTTCAACTGCGTTTTGCCGTACTCGGTACTCAGTTTGACGTGTTCCTGCCCGCGCCGGTCCTCCATCCGCAGCTTATTAAGACCCGCAGTGCGGATGACGTTACGAGTATTGTTGCGGCTGGTAACGGGATCAGGCTTTGGAGCATGATGCAGAGCGTGCGCAATAAAAGGTCTTTCCGGATCGCCGCCTTCAAACGCAATGGCGACCTCTGTGCCCTGGATTAACGGAAAGTGATGACCATAAGTATCACCGGCATAAACCCGCGCCAGACGAACGGGCATGCTTTCATAACCTTGCCTGTGCTGGTCGAGGTCAAAATCAAACTTCACCCAATAGCGACCCTGCACATCGATATGAGCATATTGGTCATTGTCTATTGGTGATGAAACGATCGCGGGAACAGTACCTGCAATACGTGGCCGGGGTAGCGGCTGCGGTCGAAAACAAACGTTCTGGCTGTAGGGAATACCGATAAGCCGGGACTGGAGCGCTGCATCGCGCCTCCCCGTCACCTGCATTGCCGTTACCACAAATCCAGAGGCGAAGGCATGTGGAATGGCGCCGTCAATTTCCAGCACCATCCCCGGCACGATCGACGGACTGGTGGTCACACCGGTTAAAATGGATTGATTATTAAGAATAATTTCGTGATGCAGTTTGGCGTAAAACCAGCTGGACTCGCCTGGCTGCGCCTCGGCAAATTGCGATCCTGGCTGATGATGGATATCCGCATAGCGATACTCTGTGCCATATGCCGTAGCCCTTTCCGCAGACACATCGGCGTCAGCGTTTAGCATCTGCGAGTTTGCCAGCCTGTAATCAAAGTTCTTCACTTTAACGCCAGCGGAGACAACGTTGTGCTTTGATACCAGCTGATCGATCGAATACTCATTTGATGTCAGCCCGGCATGGGATGAGTGCATAATCTTTTGATCAAAGAGGTATTGGCATTGTGAATCACTGAAGATAACCACCATAATGTGCGAAACAGCATGATGATTTGCGATCCTGAACCAGATCCCAACTTCTGACAGGATGCGGCTGATAAACGCTAAATCTGACTCCTCCCACTGAACAATCATTTCCCGGTTGGGATAGATACAAACAAGATTATCAAAGTCGATTTCATAATCGGCAAAAGCATGTTCTTTGAGGATCTGCGTGACCAGTTTCGGCACATTTATGTTCAGGTAAATAGCCGAACGCTTGCATCGTGAGAGTAATGCCAGCTTATGCTCTAACCTGATTTCGTACAGTGACTCATCCGCTGATGTGCTAATAAGCGAAAATGACGTAATGACGCCTTCAATTTGCCGTTCATATAGCCACTTCTCAGAACCTTGAATATATTTATTCCAGTTATGATTAGGTGCTCTGATTTTCAGCGAGCCTTCAATGTTAAGAAGTGAGTCAGGAGGGATGTTTTTTTGTTTTGATGTGAATGTAATTTTATAACTGTATGGTTTACTTAAATTTTCATGACCTTCAATTGTTTCAACATCCAGCAACCCTAACTTACCCTCGTCCCTAACAGAGAATAAATACTTATTTATACTCTCCTCTGAAACTATACCTTCCAGATTATAGAACCCTGATCCTTTTTTCATTATCGCATCCCTTACCAAAAGAAAGTAATACATAAGAAATAAAGTCCAGTCAGCATATCAACAATAATAAAAAAAGGGTTATTTTTTTACTGGAAACAAATCTGGAAAGTGAATTAATTATTATTAGTTAAACGTGTAATATAATCCTGACATATAAATAAACGATTAACTGGCGCGAATTTAGATTCAATGACATCATTTTCTAACAAAACGGTTTATATAGCCCAGCATTCGTTTTTTCATCGTAAGGCAACAATCCAATAATCACATCCAAATGGTTCCAAAAACTGAGGCGCGACTAAAAAAACAAGTATTAAGACAATGATTTTTAATAACATTTATAAAAACAGCCTTTTTATTTATTATTTTATTGAATAAATCACATCCTTCCATAAAAAAACACAATAAAATATAACTATTCCCTATTCTGCTGTGAGGGGAGAGGTAACTGGATTATGCCCATGTGTTCACCAGGAAAGATTTTGGTTTTCTCCCTCTCCCCTTGAGAGAGGGCCGCATAAAGGTCATCTTATCAGCCACAGGAGAATCAATGAAACGCTCCGCAATAAACGAGATCCTTGGCCACACGCGCCAGTTTTTCTCTCAGCACGACGTGCATCTCCCCCCTTTTGCCAGTTTCCCGCCGACCCAATGGCGCAAGCTTGATGCCTCTGCCTGGGGCGAAGTGTTCGACCTTAAGCTCGGTTGGGATGTCACCGCGTTTGGCGGCAACAATTTCGCCGCGCAAGGGTTAACGCTGTTCACTCTGCGTAACGGCTCGCCGAAAGGTATGCCTTATGAGAAATGCTACGCCGAGAAAATCATGCATGTTCGCGATGCACAGGTCACGCCGATGCATTTTCACTGGCGCAAGCGCGAAGACATTATCAATCGCGGCGGCGGCAATTTAATAGTGGAACTGTGGAATGCGGGGATCCGGGAGCAAACGGAGCAGACCGACGTAAGCGTGGTGATTGACGGCTGTCGGCAAACCCATGCGGCAGGCAGTCAGTTGCGCCTGACGCCGGGTGAAAGCATCTGCCTGCCACCGGGCCTGTATCACAGCTTCTGGGCGGAAAAAGGTTTTGGCGACGTGCTGGTCGGCGAGGTTTCGTCTGTTAATGACGACGACCACGATAACCACTTTCTGCAACCGATCGCCCGCTATAACGACATTGAAGAAGACGAACCTGCGCAGCTGGTGCTGTGTAACGAATATCGCCTGTTCCGCTAACCAAGGAGCGCATTATGCCGTTGATATCTCTCGCTGATGGCCTTGCCCATGCCCGTGAGCATCGCTATGCCTTAGGGGCGTTTAACGTTCTGGACTCCCACTTCCTGCGCGCGCTGTTTGCCGCGGCAAAGCAGGAACGTTCGCCGTTTATCATCAACATAGCCGAGGTGCACTTTAAATATATCTCCCTGGATTCTCTGGTCGAAGCGGTCAAATTCGAAGCCGCGCGGCATGACATTCCGGTGGTATTGAACCTTGACCACGGCCTGCACTTTGAGTCGGTGGTTCGGGCACTACGCTTAGGGTTCAGTTCAGTGATGTTCGATGGCTCCACGCTGGAGTATGAAGAAAATGTCCGCCAGACCCGCGAAGTGGTAAAGATGTGCCATGCCGTCGGCGTGTCGGTGGAAGCCGAACTGGGCGCGGTGGGCGGTGATGAAGGCGGCGCGCTGTATGGTCATGCCGACGAGTCGTTATTTACCGACCCGATGATGGCGCGTGATTTCGTCGACAGAACCGGGATTGACGCACTGGCGGTCGCCATTGGCAATGCGCACGGAAAATATAAAGGCGAACCGGTGCTCGACTTCCCGCGTCTGGACGCTATTCGCCAGCAGGCGGCAATCCCGCTGGTACTGCACGGCGGTTCCGGCATCAGCGACGACGATTTCAAGCGCGCGATTGAACTCGGCATTCATAAAATCAACTTCTATACCGGCATGTCGCAGGCGGCGCTGTCGGCAGTAGAGACGCGGATGGCGAATCGTCAGCCGCTGTACGACGAATTCGCCGAACTGCTGCTCGGTATTGAAGAAGCCATTACCGATACCGTTTCAGAACAGATGCGCATTTTTGGCAGCGCGGGACGGGTCTGATGGAACGCAAAGGCGTTATCGCTGCAGGCAACATGCTGGTCGATCATGTACATCAAATTGTGCAGTGGCCGGAACGCGGCTGGCTGGCGGAAATCACCCGTAGCGAACGCGCCACGGGCGGTGCGCCGCTCAACGTGCTGCTGACGCTGGCGAAAATGCACGCCGGACTGCCGCTACAGGCGGTGGGGTTAATCGGTCAGGACAGCGACGGCGACTACATCATGGCGATGCTGGAGCAGTATCACGTTAATCGCCAACACGTGCAGCGCACAACATTCGCCCCCACGTCGATGTCGCAGGTAATGACCGATCCCAGCGGTCAGCGCACCTTTTTCCACTCGCCTGGTGCCAACCGACTGCTGGATCTGCCCGCTTTTGAGCAACTGGATACCTCGATGAAAATCTTCCATCTTGGGTATCTGCTGCTGCTCGACAGTCTGGACATGCCGGATGAGGAGTACGGGACGCGTAGCGCCCGGCTGCTGGCACAAATGCGCGACAATGGCTTTGAAACGTCGCTGGATCTGGTCTCACGCAAGGGTGACCCGCGTTACCAGCCTCTGGTGATGCCGGCCCTGCGCCATCTCGACTATCTGGTGATTAACGAGCTGGAAGCCGGGGAGTTCAGCGGGCTGGAGATCCGCCAGCCCAACGGCGAACTGCATATTGCACACATCGCCACCGCTGCGCGCGAGCTGTTGAATGCAGGCGTACGCCAGCGGGTGGTTATTCACTGTCCGGAAGGTGCCTGGGGTGAAGCGCCGGACCTGCCGGGCGTCTGGATCCCGTCACACTATCTGGCGCAGGAGGAGATCGTTGGCAGCGTTGGGGCGGGAGATGCGTTTTGCGCCGGATTTTTGTATGGCTGCCATGAGCGCTGGTCGCTGACGGACAGCGTCAGACTGGCGCACGCCTGTGCGCGGGCCAGTTTGCTGTGCGCCAACGCGATAGACGGCGCGAAAACGCTGGCAGAGTTAGAAGCCGGGATGGCTGATGCCTGATGCGCTGCGCTTATCAGGCCTACGGGGTCGTTATCACTTTTGTAGGCCGGATAAGGCGTTTACGCCGCCTTATCGTGATGCTGCACGTCGGCGGCAAACACATAACCCAGCCCGCGCAGGGTTTTGATCAACATTGGCTGGTGCGGGTTGATCTCTATTTTTCGCCGCAGCCGCATGATTAACACATCAATGGTGCGGTCAAACACCTCGACGCTGTCGCTGCGCGTCAGTTCCAGCAGTTGTTCCCGACTCAGCACCCGGCGGGCGTTTTGGGCCAGCGCCAGCAGCAGGCTGTATTCCCCCTGCGTCAACTCCACCTTCAATTGCTGGGGATTATGTAGCTGGCAACCGGCAGTATCGAGATGCCAGCCGTTAAAAGAAAGCCCCGAAGTTTGAGGGCCGCCGCTCTCTGCCATTAACACGCCGACGCGTCTGAGCACCGCCTTTACCCGTGCCACCAGCACCCGCGCATTGAACGGTTTACCGATGTAGTCGTCAGCGCCCATCTCCAGCCCGACAACCACATCCGACTCGCTGCCAAGCCCCGTCAGCATCACCACCGGTAATCCGGGTCTCATCTTTTGCACCTGCTGCAGCACCATCAGACCGTTAATATCAGGCAACATCATGTCCAGCAATACCAGAGCGATTTCCGGCTGAGTCTCAATGCAGCGCAGCGCCTCCTGCCCGGTGTGACAAGCGGTCACCGCAAAGACGTGTTCGCTTAGCACATCCTGTAAAAGTGTGCAGACAGCGATGTCATCATCCACAACCAGTATGGCTGGCTTCATTGTTTTTCCCCATTTCTGGCCAACTTAAATGAGTGTGATTGATTCTGCACAGAGTGACAGCGATAAGGCACAAGGATGTGTGGGAAACATAACCTCGGTCACACTGCCGGGCCGTCACGTATTGGAGATTCGTCACGTCAAATATGACGACAGCCTGTTTTTCGTCAGGGTTTTGCGCAAAATTCGCCCGTAATATCAACTAATGCCCCTGATAAAAACATGGCATAAAAGATGCATAGCTAAAGCGACAAGCGCGTATGCGCGATTTGATTAACTGGAGCGAGACCGATGAAAAAAGTCGTCACGGTTTGCCCATATTGCGCATCAGGTTGCAAAATCAACCTGGTGGTCGATAACGGCAAAATCGTCCGGGCTGAAGCGGCGCAGGGGAAAACCAATCAGGGTACCCTGTGTCTGAAGGGCTACTATGGCTGGGATTTTATCAACGATACCCAGATCCTGACCCCTCGTCTGAAAACCCCAATGATCCGTCGCCAGCGTGGCGGCAAACTGGAATCTGTTTCCTGGGATGAAGCGCTTGATTACGTCGCCACTCGTCTGAGCGCCATCAAAGCGAAGTATGGCCCGGACGCTATTCAGACGACCGGTTCATCTCGCGGTACGGGTAACGAAACCAACTATGTAATGCAAAAATTCGCGCGCGCCGTTATTGGTACCAATAACGTTGACTGCTGCGCTCGCGTCTGACACGGCCCATCGGTTGCAGGTCTGCACCAATCGGTCGGTAACGGCGCAATGAGTAATGCTATCAATGAAATTGATAATACAGATTTAGTGTTCATCTTCGGGTATAACCCGGCGGATTCCCACCCGATCGTGGCGAATCACGTGATTAATGCTAAACGTAACGGGGCGAAAATCATCGTCTGCGATCCGCGCAAAATTGAAACCGCGCGTATTGCCGACATGCACATCGCGTTGAAAAACGGCTCGAACATCGCGCTGCTTAACGCCATGGGTCATGTCATCATCGAAGAAAAACTGTACGACCAGGCGTTCGTCGCCTCCCGTACAGAAGGATTCGAAGAGTACAGCAAGATTGTCGAAGGCTACACGCCGGAGTCCGTCGAAGATATCACTGGCGTTAGCGCGCAGGATATTCGTCAGGCTGCACGTATGTATGCCACGGCAAAAAGCGCGGCTATCCTGTGGGGCATGGGTGTTACCCAGTTCTATCAGGGCGTGGAAACCGTGCGTTCACTGACCAGCCTCGCAATGCTGACCGGTAACCTCGGTAAGCCAAGCGTGGGCGTTAACCCGGTTCGTGGCCAGAACAACGTTCAGGGCGCATGCGACATGGGCGCGCTGCCGGATACCTATCCGGGCTATCAGTACGTTAAGTTCCCGGAAAACCGCGAGAAATTCGCTAAAGCCTGGGGCGTGGAAAGTCTGCCTGCGCATACCGGTTATCGCATCAGCGAACTGCCGCACCGTGCGGCGCATGGCGAAGTACGCGCGGCGTACATTATGGGTGAAGATCCATTACAGACCGATGCTGAACTCTCCGCAGTGCGCAAAGGCTTTGAGGATCTGGAACTGGTCATCGTGCAGGATATCTTCATGACCAAAACTGCCGCTGCCGCAGACGTTATTTTACCGTCTACGTCATGGGGCGAGCATGAAGGTGTCTTCTCTGCGGCTGACCGTGGCTTCCAGCGCTTCTTTAAAGCCGTTGAGCCGAAGTGGGATCTGAAAACGGACTGGCAGATTATCAGTGAAATCGCCACCCGTATGGGCTACCCGATGCACTACAACAACACCCAGGAAATCTGGGATGAGTTGCGTCATCTGTGCCCGGATTTCTACGGTGCAACTTACGAGAAAATGGGCGAACTGGGTTATATCCAGTGGCCTTGTCGCGATACCTCAGAAGCCGATCAGGGTACGTCTTACCTCTTCAAAGAGAAGTTCGACACCCCGAACGGACTGGCGCAGTTCTTCACCTGCGACTGGGTAGCACCAATCGACAAACTCACTGAGGAGTACCCGATGGTGCTGTCTACAGTGCGTGAAGTCGGCCACTACTCTTGCCGTTCGATGACCGGTAACTGTGCGGCGCTGGCCGCGCTGGCGGATGAACCGGGCTATGCCCAGATCAACACCGCCGACGCAGAACGCCTGGGCATCCAGGATGAAGAACTGGTATGGGTTAATTCGCGTAAAGGCCGGGTCATCACCCGTGCGGCAGTCAGCGATCGTCCAAACAAAGGTGCGATTTACATGACCTACCAGTGGTGGATTGGCGCATGTAATGAGCTGGTAACCGAGAACTTAAGCCCGATTACCAAAACGCCGGAGTATAAGTACTGTGCCGTTAACGTTGAACGCATTGCCGATCAGCGCGCTGCCGAGCAGTATGTCATTGATGAGTACACTAAGCTGAAAGCCAGCCTGCGCGAAAGCGCGATGGGTTAGTCCGTTTACGTACCTGTTCTGCAACAGCCTCCGCCCGGAGGCTGTTTTTTTATCCATACGATCTCTTTATACTGTTCATTCCGTACCCTAAATAAAACTCAAAATGAAACAACTCATTGCATTGATGTTCTTTATGACATTCTTTGCCCATGCCAGTGATACTGAACCAGGAAGCCAGTACTTACAGGCCGCTGAGGCAGGGGACCGTCGCGCACAGTACTTTCTTGCCGATAGCTGGTTCAGTTCAGGCGATTTGAGCAAAGCCGAGTATTGGGCGCAAAAAGCCGCCGACAACGGCGATGCCGACGCCTGCGCGCTACTGGCGCAAATCAAAATTACGAATCCGGTCAGTCTGGATTACCCCCAGGCCAAAACGCTGGCGGAAAAGGCAGCCAAAGCGGGCAGTAAAGCGGGAGAACTGACCCTGGCGCGGATTCTGGTCAACACCCAGGCAGGACACACAGATTATCCTAAAGCTATTACCTTGCTGCAAAACGCCTCCGAAGACCTGGAAAATGATTCCGCCGTCGACGCGCAAATGCTGCTCGGACTGATTTACGCCAACGGCGTGGGTATTCCCGCAGATGATGAGAAAGCGACATGGTATTTCAAGCGTAGCTCAGCCATTTCCCGCACCGGTTATTCCGAGTACTGGGCCGGAATGATGTTCTTAAACGGTGAACAGGGTTTTATCGTGAAGAATAAACAGAAAGCGTTGCACTGGCTGAATCTGAGCTGTATAGAAGGGTTCGATACCGGCTGCGAAGAGTTTGATAAGTTAACAAACGGGTAATGGTTTGCATTGCCGGATGAACGTAGTCGCTGTAGGCCTGATAAGCATAGCGCCATCAGGCAACCCGGAGCAGGTTGCCGGATGGCGGCGTTGCCTTATCCGGCCTACAAGGCAGTCTTATCAAATTTACCCAGCATCTCGCGCTCGTAGGCCAGCGCTTTTTTGCGGTCAAATTTGTGTTCCCACTTGGCGATAACCAGCACCGCCAGCGCGTTACCCACTACGTTCAGCGCGGTACGCGCCATATCGAGGATACGGTCAACACCGGCGATAAACGCCAGTCCTTCCAGCGGGATCCCCACGCTGCCAAGCGTAGCCAGCAGCACCACGAATGATACGCCCGGCACGCCCGCAATCCCTTTTGAGGTCACCATCAGCGTCAGCACCAGCACGATTTCCTGCCACAGCGACAGGTCGATACCGTACAACTGCGCGATAAAGATAGCAGCGATGCTCTGGTACAACGTTGAACCATCAAGGTTGAATGAGTAGCCGGTCGGCACCACAAAGCTGGTGATTGAAGCTGGCGCGCCATAGGCTTCCATCTTCTCGATAATACGCGGCAGTACGCTCTCGGAGCTGGCGGTAGAGTAAGCCAGAATCAGCTCATCTTTCAGAATGCGGATCAGGATCCAGATGCTCAAACCGCAGATACGCGCGACAATCCCCAGCACCACCAGCGCGAAGAACAGGATGGCGAAATGCACCAACAGCACCAGCTTCGCCAGCGGCCACAGGGAGGCAAAACCGAAGTTCGCGACGGTAACGGCAATCAGCGCAAAAACGCCGACTGGCGCGTAGCGCATCACCATGTGAGTCACTTTAAACATGGTTTCGGAAATAGAGCGGAACACGGTAACCAGCGGCTCGCGGTGAGTTGCCGGCAGGGACGACAGACCTAAACCGAACAGCACTGAGAAGAAGATAATCGGCAGCATATCGCCTTTTGCCATCGATGCGACGATATTGGTCGGCACCAGTGACAAAATTGTCCCCATCAGGCCATGCGCGTGGCTCTGTACTTCTGCGGTCGTGCTTTGATATTTCGAAATATCCACGGTCGCCAGTTGCGACATATCAATCCCGGAACCCGGCTGGAACACATTGGCCAGCGTGATCCCAAGGATAATCGCCACGGTGGTGATCACTTCGAAATAGAGAATTGTTTTGGCGCCAATGCGGCCCAGCTGTTTGGCATCACCGACCCCGGCAATACCGACAATCAGCGTAGAGATGACAATGGGCACAACGATCATTTTGATCAGATGGATAAAGATATCGCCCGCCGGTGACAGCAGGTTTACAACCAGCCATTCACGGCTGTCGCTATGGTAATGCAGGTAACTCCCTAGCAGAATGCCCAGCACCATGGCGATTAGAATCTGCCATGCCAGGCTGACTTTCAAATTTTTCATAACAACGGACTTCCTCGATGGAGCGCTATTCCACATGCGGTGTGTGGGAATAGTACATACTGAAAGGGTATGAATTGTGTTGCGTTCGTTTATGGAGTTTTTTAACGCTTATTATCATTATCATCTGCATGGCATTCCGCGCAACCCTCTAAGAACAGGGCCTTTGGCTGAATTTATGCATAAAAATGCGATTTTATCGCGGTAACAATGAATAACTTTTTGTTATAAAAGAATTTTAATATGTTCAAAAATGAAGAAGTCATGGCATGATTTTTTTTTGCTCAATTGTTCGTTTGCCTATTTTTTAAACAGACAAAATGATACAAATCACAAAAAAAACAAATTTATTTTTGCCGATTCTGCAACAACTTCGCCATATTAATAGAGTCAATGAGCTGCGCCCGGTTCACCCTCGGCGAGTTTAAATCCATAACTTTTTGCCACACTGATATAGCCTGGGCGTATTCTGCCTGCATAAACGCATCTGAAGCTAACAGCATCAAGGCGGTGACCTCTGCCGGGTCCAACGCCAGGGCCTTATCAATCATCTCGCGAGTGGTCGGCGTCATATGTTGTCCGGCCTGGTAGTACAATACCGTTGCCATCGCTGAATAGATCTCAGCATTTTCACCACCTACACGCAGCGCCTGCTCATAGGCCAGCAGTGCATTATGGTACGCGTTTTGCCAAAGATAGTACTCCCCAAGTTGCGCCCATTTCACACCGTCCTGTGGATTGGCGCGAATTTGCGTTTGCAGCAAAAGCAGCTGTTTTTCCTGAAGGTTCTCATCGGAGAACGCATGTAAAGGGTCCGCCAGCCGCGCCTGCTCCTGACGAACCGCCTGCCATTTTGGCGTCGACAGGTAACCTCCTATGCAGACCGCAACCATCAGCACCGCTACAGCAGTCAGCCGCTTCACAGGCATTGGGCGTAACGGCGCAGTGGAGTGTTCGCCCTGATTCATTGCTCACCCTCCTCTACGCGCTGACGACTTCTCACCCGCCAGACCACCACGCCCACCAGTAATAACAGCAGGCACGGCAGCGCCCACAGCAGCAGCGTTTGCTCATTCAACGGCGGGTTGTAGCGCACGAAATCACCGTAACGGTCGGTCATCCACGTCGTTATCTCGGCTTCACTTTTCCCTTCCGCCACCATGCTATAAACCTGATGGCGCATACTGACCGCTACCGGCGCATTGGATTCCAGCAAGTTTTGGTTTTGACACTGTGGACAGCGCAGTTGGCTGGCAATAGACAGCGCTTTTTCCTGCTGTTGCGGGTTGGCAAACGTCCATGTGTCCACCACCTGGGCATGGGTGGCAAAAGGCAGAAAAATCAGTAAAGCCACAAGTAACATCGTTTTGCCGGATGGCGGCGTGAACGCCTTATCCGGCCTACCCTGCTTTTCACTCGTAGGCCTGATAAGCGCAGCGCCATCAGGCAATAACTCAGGATGCTTCCTCCCTCGCCATGCGCTC
The DNA here is from genome assembly GCF_030334525.1 of Citrobacter sp. Ce119. Lineage (NCBI taxonomy): Bacteria > Pseudomonadati > Pseudomonadota > Gammaproteobacteria > Enterobacterales > Enterobacteriaceae > Citrobacter > Citrobacter sp. Ce119. Next base: position 94,746 of record NZ_JAOWDR010000017.1, on the reverse strand, counting down.
AGCAACGCGCCAAACACCATCAACAATCCCCCTCCCCAGATCCAGCGCACGCCAGTCTGCACGTATAAGCGCATGGCGTAACGGTCCGCTCCGGTTTTTTCGCCTATTACCGCGTACCAGTCATGCATCAGGTTCCAGCTGATCCCCGGCTCCATCATCTGTTGACGGCGCGCGGCATAGAAGCGTCTTTCTGGCTGCAGGGTGCCAATGCGTTTCTCATCCTGCCACAGCGTGATCTGCGCTTTTTCACTGGTGTAGTTACCTTTTGCTTCCAGGTCGAGACGCTCAAAACGAAAAGTGTATCCCGCCAGTTCCACCTGCTGCCCCGGGCTCAGATTCAGGCTTATCTCCTGACGACTGCCGCTGGAGAAAACGATCCCCGCAGCAAACACCAGCACCCCGGCATGCGCCAGCAGCGCCGGAAGTTGACAACGCACAGACACTTTGCGGCTTCTGATCGTTGCCAGCACGATAACCAGCAGCATCAGCAGGCCAAAAGGCAGCGTGGCGCGGTTAAAGTACGGCGAGCCCACGGAGAGCCGCCCCCAGCCAAACAACCCGTAAATCATCGGATAGAGGGTACCAATCAGCACAATCAGCAGCACCGCGCAAAAAAGTAATAACGCGACCAGAATCAGCATCTCGCGCGACCAGCCGCCAAAACGCCCACTCTGGCGGACTTGCTGGCCTCGCCAGGCGTACAGCCCAAGCGACGCCAGGCTCAATACGGTAAACAGCGCAAACAGCGGCGCGGCGCGAACGTTATCCAGCGCGAAAGCATGCACCGAAACGAGAATGCCGGAGCGCACAATCAGCGTCCCGAGCAGCGATAAAATCAGCGTGACGATCGCCAGCAACAGCGACCAATGGCGGAAGATCCCCCGCTGGCGCGTGATGTACAGGCTATGCAGCAGCGCGCTGGCGGAAAGCCAGGGTAATAAGGAGGCATTTTCTACCGGGTCCCAGAACCACCAGCCGCCCCAGCCCAGCTCGCAGTAGGCCCACCAGGAGCCGAGGATAATCCCCAGCGTTAGCGCGCACCAGCCGGGCAGCGCCCAGCGCCAGCACACCCAGGCGCTCTGCGCATTAAAGTCACCACGTAGCAGCGAGGCTAGCGCCACGCCTGCCGCCACCATTAAACCACCGTAACCCAGGTACAGCAGCGGCGGATGGAGGATTAACCCGAGATGTTGCAGCATCGGATTAAGGTCGCGCCCTTCGATGGCCGGCGGGAAGATGCGCACAAACGGATCGGACCATACCACCACAAACAGCAGCAGCAAGGCCGTAATCATTGAGAGGACGCTGAGCGTCAGCGGAAACAGCGCGTCGGAATCACGCCGATAGCGAAAAGCAAACAGCGCGCTCCAGCCGGAAAGAAACAGCACCCACAGCAGCAGCGATCCTTCATGACCGCCCCACACCGCCGCCAGTTTTAATCCCCACGGCAGCAGGCTGTAGCTGTGCTGAGCAACGTAGACCACCGAAAAGTCGCTGGTCAAAAAGCAGAATACCAGAATGGCAAAAGCCAGCAGCAGCAGCGCAAATTGCGCCCATACTCCCACGCTTGCCAGACGCATCACCCCTTGCCAGCGCTGGCGGACACCCACCAACACGGCAAGCGGGGTCAACACATTGACCCCGAGGCTTAATAACAACGCCAGAAAACCGGCTTCAGGAAGGAGAACGTCCAGATATCACCTTACGCAACGGTTAGCTGACCCGCATAGAGTATAAAAAAGCGCAGCAGCAGTACGCCGGTCAGGCTGGCGCCGCACACTGCCAGCACGCCATGAAACGTCGAACTGCGGTTGGCCCAGGGTTTTAGCAGCATCGGCAGTATCAGCCCAAGCCCAGCTACGCCAAGCCAGAACCACCAGGTCCAGAATCCGCCGCCCAATGCCGCGGCCAGCGCGCGCATTTTACCGTCATCGCCCAGCGCCAGACCAACAAAGAACGCCGCCAGCAGGAAGATCTCCAGCCATACCACCGGAACCTCCATGCGATGCACAAAGTGCGCTTCAGTGCTGTGGGGATTGCTACGATGTCGTAACGCCATGGCGATCAGCGCCACCGCCGCGCCGGAGGAGATCCCGGAGAACAGGAACAGCACCGGCAGGATCGGGTTATTCAGGAACGGGTAGGATTTCAGTGCCGACAGCAGGAACCCGGTATACGCCCCGAGCAGGACCGCCAGCACCAGCATTAACGTCTCCAGCGCGCGATGAAATGGCGTTATCAACGTCAACACTTTCTGCACGATTCCTAACCGCGGCAGCCAGCGCTGTTGCAGGGCAATCACCTCTTTTTCAAAGATTTTTGCCAACCACAATACTAATACCACCATGTACAACTGGAACAGCATAACCCCCATCGACATCACCGAGGTGAAGCTGTAATGGAACATCAGTTTCCAGAAGGTCCATGGACGCGTCAGGTGGAACACCAGAATTAACAGACCGAAGATTATCGCCCCCGGCCCTAACACCAGCGTAGTGCGCAGCAGCGTGCTGTCCGAACCGCCCGCCTCCGGATGGAAACGACGTAGCAGAATCGCCAGCGTGACCAGTCCGGCAGAGATGCCAATCAGGAACAGATAGATGGCAATGGGCCAGTCCCACACCAGTGATTCAAAATGAAATGCAGAAGCGGATGTCATTGGCTCACCTCCCCAAATTTAAAGGGAACGCGGTAGACCTTCGGTTTTGTACCCAACGCCAGCTTGTAACGGTAGGTGGTTTTCTGCTGCAACAAACGGGAGATATCGCTGTTGGGATCGTCCAGATTACCAAACGTCAGCGCCTTCGTCGGACATGACTCAACGCAGGCGGGCTGTTTGCCCGCTTTCAGGTTGGTTTTCCGGCAGAAATCGCATTTATCCGCCGTTTTGCTCACCGGATGGATAAAGCGCACGCGATAAGGACACGCGGCGATGCAGTACTGACAGCCAACACAAAGGTCCGGGTTCACATCCACAATACCGTTGGCTGCATCGCGATACGATGCCCCCGTCGGGCAGACGTCAACGCAGGGAGCGTGGTCGCAATGCTGGCATGAGTGGCGAAAGAAGCGATACTTCACATCAGGAAACGTTCCCTGCGGCTCGCTGCGAATAATCGTCAGACGCGATACGCCTTCGGGCACGTTGTTGACTTCCCGACAGGCATCCATGCAGGCCGTACAACCGATGCATAATGACTCATCATGTACCATACCGTAACGCACGCCGTTGATGTTCAGCGTCTGCGCCACAACGCGTCCCGCCGTCCCGCTCACTGCCACCAGCGCGCCGACGCCGGTGATAAACTGGCGACGAGAGCAACTCATGGATGCTCCTTAAGCAACGGAACCGACGCCGGGTTAAAGTTCGGATTGTTACGCTGATCGCTGTGGCAATCGACGCAAATTTTGATCCGTCCTTTATCACTTAGCGTCTGCATCGTGTCTTGCTTCGGATGCAGTGAGTGACAGCTGGCGCACGCCACTTTGGTTACGTGGACATCGTGCGGCCAGAACGCTTTTTGCAACTGCTCAGGCAGGTGACAAGACATACAGACGCTGTTCTGCTGTTCCACGTTGTACATCGGCTCATTAAAGCGCATCACATCCTTCACCCCCTCACGGTGGTTCGGTGACGGCTGGCCGTGACAGTTGGTGCAGGTGACCGGCAGTTTGTTATTCGGGTTGATGACTTCCGCATGCTTACCATGCATGCCCTCGGTATCCGGCTTGTGACAGTCCAGACAAGCGGCATCCGGATTACGCTGTTGGGTAACCGTCCAGCGTTGATCCGACTCCTGCGGCGTTGGCGTGGCAGTGATTCCACTCAGGCTCCATAACAAGCCTGACGCCAGCACCCCAGCAGTTAATAACGAACGTAATACGCTCATATTCACTCCGTTGAGTTATCCGCCCCTTGCGGGGCGAAATGGGGTTATTGGCTTAACAGACCGTTTTTACGCGCCTGATCTTCCCACTGCGGAATCACCGTCTTGATGAACTCCTGCTTCTCAGCATTGATTTGCTGCATGTTCAGACCAATCGCTGCCTGAGCTTTCTCTTTAGTAGAGATATCCGGTAACGGGATTTCATGCGTGATGCCTTTGGTCGCCAGCAGACGGACCAGTTTGGTACGCGCATCGGCGGCTTTATCCATTGCGCTACCCAGCATCCGCAGACCTTCTTCCGGGGCGTGCATGTGAATACCATGTGAGGCGATAGACAGGTCCCAGCGCCATTGCGCGTGGCGGATATCTTCCAGAATCGGTTTCATTTCCGCTTCGGTTGCGCCCGCATCCCATGCGGCTTTCGCTTCGAAGTGCGCATGTACCAGTTGATCTTCAACCTTGATTTTCAGGTCATGAATGGCCTGTTTACGCTCGGCGACCACTTTTTGCAGGGACGCTTTGTCCTGGGTATGGCAGTTCGCGCAGGTCTGAGGGAAGTTATCGAACGGGTTACCAATCTTATGGTCGGTGTAGATCTTGCCTTCCGCGTTTTGCACTTTTGGCATGTGGCAGTCGATACAGGTCACGTTGTTCTTGCCATGAATACCTGCGCTCCAGGTTTCATACTCCGGGTGCTGCGCTTTCAGCATGGGTGTTTTAGACAGGGAGTTGGTCCAGTCAGAGAAAGCAATGTTGTCGTAGTATTTCTCCATGTTCTCGACTTTCATGCCGTCGTCCCACGGAAACTTAACGGCTTTGTTTTTACCGTCGAAGTAGTATTCCACGTGACACTGGCCGCAGACCATGGATTGCTGGTCAAAGCGACCGGCTTTCTCGAACGGTTTGCCGATCGCTTCCATCGCGCGTTCTGCATAAGGACGCGACAGGGTCAGCTCTGGCTTGCCTTTGGCGAAGTCGGGTGACGCGGTGTTATGGCAATCTGCACAACCGAGGTTGTTAACAATTTCCGGACCGCCGCGCGCCCATTTACCGTGGAAGTAGCCATCTTCACCGTCTTTCTGGATAAGACGCGCTACGTCCGGGCTTTTACAGCTCCAGCAAGCCATCGGCAGCGGGCCGTCTTCTGCCGTTTTTGGTGCGCCGGTACGTAAGGTTTCACGGACATCGGTCACGGCATACGCATGTCCACGCGGTTTGTTGTAATCGCGCGAGAATGGATATCCCGCCCACAGGATCACCAGACGCGGATCTTCTGCCAGCGCATCTTCACGGGCTGATTGCTCAGACGTGGCTTTCCAGGAGAGATATTGATCGGGATGCTGAGGAGCGAAGGTTTCATTTTTCGCTTCAACGGTGACGGTTTTTGCGGGTACAGAAGTTTGTTCAGCGTGAACAGCAGAAATAAATAATAAAGGTAATAACAGGCTGAAGAAACGGCGTACGCGTGATTTTATCCTTGCCATAGGGGTCTCATCCAGATGACGCCATTATCTGCAATGGCGGTTCTTTTATTGTTTTCCACAACAGCAACCACACGATACTGTCATGACATTGCTCCACCCTATTTGTAACAAGAAACCACACTGAAAATGTTGTCTTTAATCAATTGTAAGTGTATGTAAAATACCACTTTAGAGTTATAACACCCCTCAAACCTCTCACTCTTTGGTCTAATTCAGAGACAGATCACCTTTTCAACAATCCTTTAGATAACTACATGTTATCGCGAGATTTAATCAATTTTTGCTAGTTCCCTTCAAAATTCAGTTTGTCGCTAATTTGCACAATTCGTTTATTGCGTGATCTGCCGCGCAAATACTAAACAAAACTCTCAATGCCCCTACATTTAACGTTTATGAGACATATTATTAACATCCTACAAGGAGAACAAAAGCCATGAGCCAAATACATAAACACGCTATTCCCGCAAACATTGCGGATCGTTGCCTGATAAATCCGGAGCAGTACGAAGCGAAGTACCAGCAATCTGTTAACGAACCCGACACATTTTGGGGCGAGCAGGGAAAGATTCTTGATTGGATCAAACCGTACAGCCAGGTGAAGAACACCTCGTTTGCGCCAGGCAACGTGTCTATTAAATGGTACGAAGACGGCACGCTAAACCTGGCAGCGAACTGCCTCGACCGTCATCTGCAGGCAAATGGCGATCGTACCGCCATCATCTGGGAAGGCGACGACGCCACCCAAAGCAAACATATTACCTACCGCGAGCTGCATCGCGATGTCTGTCGTTTTGCCAATACATTACTGGATTTAGGCATTAAAAAAGGTGATGTGGTGGCAATTTATATGCCGATGGTGCCGGAAGCTGCGGTCGCCATGCTGGCCTGCGCCCGCATTGGCGCGGTGCATTCGGTCATCTTCGGTGGTTTCTCACCGGAGGCCGTCGCCGGACGTATTATCGACTCTAATTCACGCCTGGTTATCACAGCCGACGAAGGCGTGCGCGCCGGACGCGCTATCCCGTTGAAAAAGAACGTCGATGATGCGCTGAAAAACCCGAACGTGAAAACCGTTGAACATGTAGTCGTCCTCAAACGTACTGGCGGTAAAACGGAATGGCAAGAAGGCCGTGACCTGTGGTGGTCCGATCTTATCGAGAAAGCCAGCCCGGAACATCAGCCAGAAGAAATGAACGCGGAAGATCCGCTGTTTATCCTGTATACCTCCGGTTCAACTGGCAAACCGAAAGGCGTGCTGCACACCACCGGCGGGTATCTGGTCTACGCCGCAACCACCTTTAAGTACGTGTTTGACTACCATCAGGGCGATATTTATTGGTGTACCGCTGACGTAGGTTGGGTAACCGGACACAGCTACCTGCTGTACGGTCCGCTGGCCTGCGGCGCAACCACGCTGATGTTCGAAGGCGTGCCAAACTGGCCTACTCCGGCACGAATGTCGCAGGTTGTGGACAAGCACCAGGTCAATATTCTGTATACCGCACCGACCGCCATCCGCGCCCTGATGGCAGAAGGCGATAAAGCGATTGAAGGTACTGACCGTTCGTCGCTGCGTATCCTGGGTTCCGTTGGCGAGCCGATCAACCCGGAAGCATGGGAGTGGTACTGGAAGAAGATCGGCAACGAAAAATGTCCGGTCGTCGATACCTGGTGGCAGACTGAAACCGGGGGATTCATGATCACCCCGCTGCCGGGCGCCACCGAGCTGAAAGCCGGTTCCGCAACCCGTCCGTTCTTTGGCGTACAGCCTGCGATTGTCGATAACGAAGGTAATCCACTGGAAGGCGCGACCGAAGGCAACCTGGTAATTACCGACTCGTGGCCGGGCCAGGCGAGAACGCTGTTTGGCGATCACGAACGCTTTGAGCAAACCTATTTCTCCACCTTCAAGAATATGTACTTCAGCGGCGACGGCGCACGCCGTGATGAAGATGGTTATTACTGGATCACCGGCCGTGTGGACGATGTGCTGAACGTCTCTGGTCACCGTCTGGGAACGGCAGAAATCGAATCGGCGTTGGTGTCGCATCCGAAGATTGCCGAAGCCGCGGTAGTCGGTATTCCGCATAATATTAAAGGCCAGGCGATCTACGCCTACGTCACGCTGAATCACGGCGAAGAGCCGTCACCTGAGTTGTACGCCGAGGTTCGCAACTGGGTGCGTAAAGAAATTGGTCCGTTGGCAACGCCAGACGTGCTGCACTGGACCGACTCACTGCCGAAAACCCGCTCCGGCAAAATCATGCGCCGTATCCTGCGTAAAATCGCGGCGGGCGATACCAGCAATCTGGGCGATACCTCGACCCTCGCCGATCCGGGCGTGGTAGAGAAACTGCTCGAAGAGAAGCAGGCCATCGCGATGCCATCATAACCATAACCGTGAAATGCCCGATGGCGCGCTGCTTATCGGGCCTACAAATCCTATCCCTACCCCTCCCCTGAGCGGGAGGGAAATATAAAAACCCTCCCCCAAAGGATTTCGCGTTGCAGGGCTGCGACAGCAGTCAGGTCATGCCTGCTGCGCGAAAGACGAAGGGGACCTCTGGAGAGCTCTGTGATGAATGACAATATTTATCAGCGGATAGAAGACAGTGCGCGTTTCAGGGAGTTAGTTGAAAAACGGCAACGGTTTGCCACCATTCTGTCCATCATCATGCTGGCAGTTTATATCAGCTTTATATTATTGATTGCCTTTGCGCCGGGCTGGCTGGGTACTCCGCTACACGCGGGAACCAGCGTCACCCGCGGTATTCCGATTGGGGTCGGTGTGATCCTCATCTCTTTCATCCTGACCGGGATCTACATCTGGCGGGCAAATGGTGAATTCGATCGCCTGAACAATGCGGTTCTGCACGAGGTTAAAGCATCATGAAGAGAGTCCTGACGGCGCTTGCCGCCACGCTGCCCTTCGCCGCAAACGCGGCGGATGCTATTAGTGGTGCAGTCCAACGCCAGCCAACCAACTGGCAGGCGATTGTTATGTTCCTGATTTTCGTCATCTTTACGCTCGGCATTACCTACTGGGCGTCTAAGCGCGTACGTTCGCGGAATGACTACTACACCGCTGGCGGTAACATCACTGGTTTCCAGAACGGGCTGGCGATTGCGGGCGACTATATGTCGGCGGCATCGTTCCTCGGGATTTCCGCGCTGGTGTTTACCTCGGGTTATGACGGGCTGATCTATTCCCTCGGCTTCCTGGTTGGCTGGCCAATTATCCTGTTCCTGATTGCTGAGCGTTTGCGTAACCTGGGTCGTTACACCTTTGCAGACGTTGCTTCCTACCGTCTGAAACAAGGCCCAATCCGTATTCTGTCGGCCTGTGGTTCCCTTGTGGTGGTCGCGCTGTACCTGATCGCCCAGATGGTCGGCGCAGGTAAGCTGATTGAGCTGCTATTTGGTCTGAACTATCACATCGCCGTCGTGCTGGTTGGCGTGCTGATGATGATGTACGTTCTGTTTGGCGGCATGCTGGCGACCACCTGGGTACAGATCATCAAAGCCGTTCTGTTGCTGTTCGGCGCCAGCTTTATGGCCTTTATGGTGATGAAGCACGTCGGCTTTAGCTTCAACAACCTGTTCACCGAAGCGATGGCGGTACACCCGAAAGGTTCAGCCATTATGAGCCCGGGAGGACTGGTTAAAGATCCGATCTCCGCGCTGTCGTTAGGTCTCGGCCTGATGTTTGGTACGGCAGGCTTGCCGCACATCCTGATGCGTTTCTTCACGGTCAGCGATGCCCGCGAAGCGCGTAAGAGCGTGTTCTACGCCACCGGTTTTATGGGTTATTTCTACATCCTGACCTTTATCATCGGCTTTGGCGCAATCATGCTGGTAGGGGCTAATCCGGCGTACAAAGACGCTGCAGGTGCGTTGATTGGCGGTAACAACATGGCAGCGGTTCACCTGGCGAACGCGGTGGGCGGTAACCTGTTCCTCGGCTTTATCTCAGCCGTGGCATTTGCCACCATCCTGGCGGTGGTTGCCGGCCTGACGCTGGCGGGTGCATCGGCAGTCTCTCATGACCTGTACGCCAACGTGTTCCGCAAAGGCGCAACCGAACGTGAAGAGCTGAGAGTCTCGAAAATCACCGTACTGGTGTTGGGCGTGATTGCTATTCTGCTCGGCGTGCTGTTTGAGAACCAGAACATCGCCTTCATGGTAGGCCTGGCGTTTGCTATCGCGGCCAGCTGCAACTTCCCCATCATTCTGCTCTCCATGTACTGGTCAAGACTGACCACGCGTGGCGCGATGCTGGGCGGCTGGTTAGGTCTGCTGACGGCGGTGGTGCTGATGATTCTTGGCCCGACGATTTGGGTCCAGATCCTCGGTCACGAAAAAGCCATTTTCCCGTATGAGTATCCGGCGCTGTTCTCCATTAGCGTAGCATTCCTCGGGATTTGGTTCTTCTCTGCTACCGACAACTCAGAAGAAGGCAATCGCGAACGCGAGCAGTTCCGTGCTCAGTTCATCCGTTCCCAGACCGGGTACGGCGTAGAACAAGGTCGCGCACACTAACTCCTCCTCTTCCCCGGTCATTTTGGCCGGGGAAGACATTCAGCAAATCATCCAGGATTCTCATCCGTTATAAAGCGACGAGCAGGTACAGCGATAAGCAACAGGAAAACAATCGCACACACAAGATTTAGCCACTGCCAGCCCATAAATAAATCATTAAGCATTTTTAACATCCTTTTCTATTTTTATTCCATTCCATCTGTAATACGTCATTAGTCTGCAGTAAAACTCCCCGTCAGTCGCAGTTTGCCATCAACCAGCTTGAACATATATGACGTCGCGCCGTCACAATTTTCTGAAAGACCGGGGAGTTGCTCATTTGCACTTGTCCCCTGCGAAGTAAAAAGAATACCGTCTGTAAGTTCCCCTTGAGCGATGGTATCGCATGTTCCTGTAACGGTATGACGTTTACCGTTTTCTTCATAATAAAACATGCCATCTTCATCCGCTGGAAAATAGCGACGTTGCTGCTCACGTTCCGAAAGTGTGTTAATTCTGTACTCGTTTATCATCAGGGATTCAGCATCAACGCCGATATTGGTCAGCATCTGCAGATGCGCCATAATCTGCTGCGAATTTTGATCAAATACAGCCTCGGTAAGTACTTCTTCCTGACGATTTTCGTCATAAGCAATAAAGTCAAATAGCGTCCCCTGCAAAGGAAAGACAAAATATGTTTTCAACGCGACAACATTTTTCTCCCGCAACGCCTGTTGGAACTGTTGAAACTGAATTAGCGCGCTTTTCTTTTGTTCTGGCGTGGTGATGGGAGTAACGTTTTTGGCGCTATCAAGAATAAGCAGCACAGAAGTAAAGTGACGCCCCGTCTGGGCATACATCGTTTTCCCGGTCAGGATGACATCTTTTCCCAGAGAAGGAGCAAGATCGGCGTAACCAGGCTTATTTTTGCCCATCAAAATAAGCTGTACTAGCGGAACACTTTCACGCTCACCAGTAACATCGCACTCAAACGGTTGATCCAATTTAAGATAATCATAAGTTACCGCCTCATCGCCATCTTTAATGCTTTCGTAATTTGGCGGACCGGGTAACGTCTGTTGTATTAATGTTCCCTGCAATGTCACCCGTTGGTCTTCATCAGGACACCAGGCCAAAACGGCATGACTGAACAAGAGAGCAGATAACCACAAATATTTCACGCTGCGCGTCCTTACAATGGCGAGTAACATTTATCACTATTCTAAGGCGTGAACATAAATTTAAACATAGCCTCTAAGAAAATAAGAATCTCGCCCCCTCCGCCGATCATTTTGGTCGGGATCACATTTTTCCCTCTACGTTGTATCCATCTTCCGCATTAGCGCTATTGTACAAAAATCAAATTGAAACACTGTTTTTATTACATCGATACTGCAATTCATTTTTGAAGGATGAGGATGTTATGAAGAAATATGCCCTGGTAGGAACCGGCGGGCGCGCGGGACTTTACATCAGCGCGATTGGCGGGCAATGGAAGGAAAATGCTCGTTTGGTTGCCTTTTGCGACACCAATCAAACGCGTATGAATTACGCTAACCAGCTTCTGAAGAACGAAGGCGCAGCCCCTGTCTCCACATGGAAAGCGCAGCAGTTTGAAGAGATGATCCGAGAAACTCGCCCGGATATCATCATTGTAACCACCATGGACCGGACTCACGACGACTACATCGTGCGTGCGCTACGCGCGGGCTGCGATGTAATCACCGAAAAACCGATGACCATCGATGAGCAACGCGCCCTGCGGATTCTGGACGCCATTGAAGAGACCGGACGTCAGGTACGCGTCGCCTTTAACTATCGCTATGCGCCGCACCACAGCAAAGTTCGCGAACTGCTGATGAACGGTACGATTGGCGAAGTTTATTCGGTTCACTTTGAATGGTTGCTCAATACCGAGCACGGTGCCGATTATTTCCGCCGCTGGCATCGCGAAAAACGGAATAGCGGCGGCTTATTAGTGCATAAATCCACTCACCATTTTGATCTGATGAACTTCTGGCTGGGCAGTTATCCGGAGCGGGTGTATGCCGAAGGTAGCCTGCGTTTCTACGGAAAAGAGAACGCCGAACGCCGGGGCGTGACGCAATTTTACCCGCGCACTCACGGCTATGCGCAGGCCAAAGACGATCCGTTTGCGCTGCATATGGCCGAGAATCCTCAGCTTAAAGCGCTCTATCTGGATGCCGAACACGAAGATAACTATTTCCGCGACCAGAGCGTGTTCAGCGACGGTATCACCATTGAAGACACCATGTCGGTGCTGGTGAAATATCAGAATCAGGTGCAGCTTACCTATTCACTGAACACCTGGCTGCCATGGGAAGGCTTGAACGTGGTGTTTAACGGTAGCGAAGGCCGCCTGGAGATGAAAATCGTTGAGAAATCCTACGTCAACGCCGGAGGGGAGCGGGACAACGAAGGCAGCCTTGAAGCCTGTGACATCACTGTTTTCCCGATGTTTGCCGCGCCGTGGCAGGCTGATTTTACCCTCGGCGAAGGCGGTCACGGTGGCGGTGATAACGCCATGCTGGCGGATCTGTTTGGCGAGCCGCGGCACGATCCGTTGCAGCGTGCCGCCGGCCATCGCGCCGGCGCCATGTCGATTTTGACCGGTATCGCCGGGAATATTTCCATGCAGCAACAGCGGCCGGTGAATTTTAAAGAATTCTCGCTGATTTCACGCTTGAAATAGCACACCGCCGCTGGTCAGAACATCAGCCTTGCGACCAGCGGCGCTACCAGCACCATCACCACGCCAGAAAGCATCATCACCAGGCTGGCAACCACGCCCTCCTGCTGGCCGAGCTCATATGAGCGTGCCGTGCCTGCGCCATGCGATGCGGCGCCAAATCCTGCGCCTTTCGCCATCCCTTCGCGAATGGAAAGTCGTAAAAACAGCACATCGCCGACCGCCATACCGAATACACCGGTCACCACCACGAACAATGCCACCAGGTCCGGCTGCCCGCCCAACGGCTCTGCCGCCGCCAGCGCAAACGGCGTAGTGACGGAGCGCACCGCCAGACTGCGCTGGATTTCATCAGGCAGCATAAACAGACGCGCCAACCAAACGGAACTGGTGACAGCCACCAGCGTAGCCGTCACTACGCCCGCCGTCAGCGACATCCAATGGCGCTTAATCACCGCAAGGTTGTCATAAACCGGCACGGCAAAGGCGATGGTTGCAGGTCCCAGCAGCCACAGCAGCCAGTGCGATTCACCAATATAGTTTTGCCAGGAGATGTGCCCAAAGACCAGCATCAGCACCAGCAGCGCCGGAGTGAGCACCAATGGCATCAGCGGTAATTTACGAAAACGGCGATACAGACGCTTGTTGGCAAAATAGATGCCCAGCGTAATCACCAGACACAGCACGCTTAGCTGGAAATTACTCACGGTTTAGCCTGCTCATTTCATAGCGATACACTTTATCCACCACCCACGCCGTTGCGCCAAGCACCATCACCGTACTTAGCGCAATGACGGAAAATATGCGCCAGCCATCGACCAACAACAGCTGCGTGTAGTTGACGACGGCCACCACCGCTGGGACAAAAAATAGCAGCATTTCAGCCAGTAACCAGCGAGCCCCAGCGCGGATCCACTTCAGCGGGATAACCCGACAGACAATCAACGCCAACATCAGCACCATCCCCACCAGGTTGGCAGGAAGCGGCAAATGCAGCCAGGAGACAAGATATTGAGCAAATACAAATAGACCTGCGTACAACAGAACCTGAACGGGTATCTGAAGTCGATGAATAACGGCAGGCGTCACGCGGCTTATCGCCACAGCCATGAGGGTATGTCCTTAAAAAATAGAGAGCGCCAGTATAGAGCCCCCCCATCCAGGACTGAAATGAATTAAACTCATTGCAGGCATAGTCTTAAGGAATAATCATGGATATCAGAACGCTGCGCTATTTTGTTGAGGTGGTTCGTCAGCAGAGCTTTACCCGCGCAGCGGAGAAGCTTTTTGTCACCCAACCCACCATCAGCAAGATGTTGAAGAACCTTGAAGACGAGCTTAACTGCACGCTGTTAATCCGCGACGGTCGGCGGCTGCTGTTAACCGACACCGGGCAGGTCGTTTTCGAACGTGGCCTGGCGATCCTTGCCGAGTTTCGCCAGCTCGAAGCCGAACTTAGCGACATTAATCATCTCAACAAGGGCGTGCTGCGCCTCGGTATCCCGCCCATGGTGGGTATGTTGATGGCCGGGCCGATCGGCCTGTTTCGCCAGCGCTATCCCGGCGTTGAGCTGAAGATATCTGAATTTGGCGGCTTAACCGTTCAGCAGGCGGTGATAAACGGCGATCTGGATGTCGCGATGACTGCGTTGCCAGTTGAGGAAGAGAGCGGTCTGGCGACCTTACCGCTTTTTAGTCATCCGCTCTGCGTGCTGGTCCCCCGCTCCGGTCAGTGGACAACGTGCGAATCTATTTCCCCCGAGGCATTAGCGGAGCATCCGCTGCTTATCTATAACGAAGATTTCGCATTGAGCCGCCAATTGCTTAAGCTGTTTAGCCAACACAACGTCAAGCCCCGCATCGCGGTTCGCAGCGGGCAGTGGGATTTTCTGGCGGCGATGGTGCAAGCCGGTGTCGGGATTGCTATTTTACCGGAGCCGATTTGCCAGCGCCTGGATAAGCAGACGCTGCGCTGGATCCCCCTGGAGAGCGATTTACGCTGGCAGTTGGGTATGATTTGGCGCGACGGCGTATATTTGTCGCACAGCGCCAAGGCGTGGCTCAAATGCTGTGAAGGGTTTTGGCTAACCCAAGAGGTGTAAAATGCCGGATGCGGCTTAACGCCTTATCCGGCCTACATCGGTATGCCAGTGTTGTAGACCTGATAAGCGTAGCGCATCAGGCACGTTCACCCGCATTAAAATCCATGATTTCACCTGCCCAATCTTGCGGGTACAAACCATGCATCACATCACGATGAAATGTTGAAAAAGGCCAGTCCTGTACCTGTTTTACCCAGCCGTGCTTCACCGGGTTAATGTAAATATAATCAACATGCTGGCGATAATCATGTTCATCACGGATGGTGTGCTCCCAAAAGCGAGATTGCCAGATATGTCGGGAAGACAATGAGTGGGTGAAATGCTTCTTAATTTCCCGCCAGCGAGAGGAATAATCCGCATCATTGTCAGGTAACGTCCATATGCAATGCATATGCTCGGGTAAAACGACCCACGCATTAATGCGAAAAGGCCTAACCTTTTTGACCGCAGCGATTGCACACCGAAGCGCGTGAATGTTGGCAGTCAGAAGATGGCTTCGACGGTCCTGCAGATTTACCGTAAAAAACCAGGTTCCCCCATTAATGTAATTTCGTCGATAGTTGGACATGTTTCCCCCTTTCCTCAACCGTATGGAGAAAAGAGGGAATCGACAAGAGGGATGGATTCGTTCAGGAAAGCCGCTCGCAAATTACACGATGAATAATTTCTTGCAGCCAGTTGCGCGCCATTTGGCACACCCTTCGCCGGATGCGGCTAGCGCCTTATCCGGCCTACATCGCTGTTGCCGGTTTTGTAGGCCTGATAAGCGTAGCGCATCAGGCACGCTCGTTTACTGGTTCTCGATCAACAGCGCTTCCAGCAAATCCAGATCGTGCAGCAGTTTTTGCAGCGTTTCATTGCTGATTTCCCGCGTGGCGCGCAGATGATAAAGTTCCGCGCGCTCTGAGCGCAGCGCTGCCAGGCGGAAACGCCGTTCGAGATTTTCTTCCTGCATCGAGCTTTCCACGTCATTGCGTCCGTCGGCACGTCGACGCAGGTTACCGATGACGCGTGAACTCACCTCGGTGAGCAACTGGTTGTCGATGTTCTCTTCGCTGTCCGCAGCCAGACGTTCCTCCATTTTCTGGATGGCGACAATCGCCACTTCCGCCGTAGCTGCGCGGGCAATACGTTCCTCTTTCTGCTGCTGCGAGTGGTCTGCCACTTCCAGATGCTGTAGCAGAATCGGCAGCATCACCACGCCAACAAACAGCGAGAACAGAATCACGCCCGCAGCCAGGAAGATCAGCTCATAGCGCGCCGGGAAGCCGCTACCATCCGGTAGCAGCAGCGGAATGGAGAGCACACCGGCAAGGGTAATAGCCCCACGCACCCCCGCAAAGGAGGCTATCAGGATTTCACGCGTCGTCCAGGATCCAAACTCCATCGGTTTTTTCTTCAGGAAGCGCAGGCTGAACTTCTTCATGGTCCACAGCCAGCCAAAACGTACCAGCATCAGCGCCACGTAAATCAGCACGATATCGGTAAACAGCATCCAGATTTCAACGTTCGGGTCGACTTCTGCCGCCGCCAAAGATGACTCCAGAATTCCCGGCAACTGCAGTCCTAACAGCAAGAACACCATGCCGTTAAACACAAATTCCAGCATCGCCCAGGTGCTGTTAGCGCGCAAACGCATCGCCAGCGGCGCACGGCGCATTACTCCAGAACGGGTAATCGTCATCCCGGCAGCGACCGCCGCGAGGATGCCTGAAACACCAATGTGTTCCGCAATCAGATAAGACGCAAACGGCAGCAGAAACAGCAGAACGATTTGCGTTGCGGGCTCATCACCGCCCCAGCGGCTAAGAAAACGCAGGGAGCGCCCGTACAGCCAACTGACGACAAAACCGGCCAGGATGCCGCCAATCGCCACTTTGAAGAACTCAACCGTCGCGCCGCCGACGGTAAATACCATCGTGCCCATCGCCACGGCTACGGCAAATTTCAGCGAGACCAGGCCGGACGCATCGTTCATCAACGCTTCGCCCTGCAGGATGCCCATGATTTTCTTCGGTATGCGTCCCTCCCCCACAATGCCGGATAACGCCACGGCATCGGTTGGCGACAGAACGGCGGCCAGCGCAAAGGCCGGGATGAGAGGGATCCCCGGCACCAGCCAGTAAATCATAAAGCCAATCCCGACCACCGTAACCAGAACCAGCGCCAGCGCAAGGCCGAAGATCTCTCGCCCGTGCTCGAGAAACTCACGCGTTGGCGTCTTCCAGCCATCAGCAAAGAGCAACGGCGGGATGAACAGAACCAAAAACAGCTCAGGATCGAATTCCACATGCAAACCAAACGTCGGCCACGCCAGCAAGGCGCCGATGGCGATCTGCATAAGGGGTAAAGGGAGTTGGAAGGGCAATACGCGAGTAAATACCCCCGACAGCGAGACCACAAGGGTCATGATGAGTATGGTGAAAAAGATTTCCATGCGTTCCCTGTTTGCGATGTTTCTTATGATTGGTGATAAAGGCGTCGTGCCTTAATTCTATCTACTTGAGAGTAACGCAAAAGACAACGAGTGTGTTCTGAAAATAAAAACGGGCGGCCAAAGCCACCCGTTTTAAGGATCTTCAACGGATGAGGATCAGATAGCCCAACCACCTGCGTAGAAGGCCACCAGCGCGATGGCGATAACCACAGTGCCGATGTTCAGTTTGCGCCATTCGCCAGAGACGATACGGCCAATCACCAGGGTAGCAAAGCCAATCATAATGCCGGTAACGATGTTACAGGTCAGCACGATAAATACGGCTGTTACCAGTCCAGCCATAGCGTCAACAAAGTCAGCAAAGTCGATTTTCGCGACGTTGCTCAGCATCAACAGACCCACATACATCAGCGCAGGCGCCGTTGCGTACACAGGTACAAGATAAGAGAGCGGAGAAAGGAACAGGATCAGCAGGAACAGTACGCCAACGGTGATCGCCGTCAGGCCGGTTTTACCGCCTGCCGCCGTACCCGCTGCGGATTCAATATAAACCGCAGCCGGTGCAGCGCCCACCAGACCAGAGAACACGCTGCTCAGTGAGTCGGTGGTCAGCGCTTTGCCGCCATCAATAATCTGTCCGTCTTTATCCAGCAGGTTCGCCTGTCCAGCCACCGCGCGGATGGTTCCAGTCGCATCGAAGACAGCGGTCATGACCAGCGCCAGCACGCTCGGCAGTACGATCGGGTTCAGTGCGCCCATAATATCCAGGCTGCCAATCAGCGAGTTGCCGTTCTCGTCGCTCAGCGACGGCATGGCAAAAATACCGGAGAAATGCACGGCTGGGTCAAAAATCAGGCCGACGATGGAAATACCGATAATGGTCAGCAGAATGCCGCCCGGCACTTTCAATTTTTCGAGACCAATAATCACCGCCAGACCAATCAGCGACATAATCACCGGGAAGGTATCGAAGTCGCCCAGCGCAACCGGCAGGCCGTCCAGCGGGTTCTTAATCACCAGACCAACACCGTTTGCCGCAATCAGCAGCAGGAACAGGCCGATACCAATCCCCGTACCGTGCGCAACACCTTGCGGCAGATTGCGCAGGATCCAGCTACGAATACCGGTCGCGGAAATAATGGTAAACAGGACACCCATCAGGAACACTGCGCCCAGCGCAACGGGCACGCTGATATGCTGCCCCAGCACCAGGCTGAATGCGGTAAACGCCGTCAGAGAAATGGCGCAGCCAATTGCCAGCGGCAGGTTTGCCCACAGGCCCATCACAATAGAACCGACGCCCGCGACCAGACAGGTCGCCACAAATACGGCGGCAGGCGGGAATCCGGCTTTACCCAGCATCCCCGGAACCACGATAACGGAGTAAACCATGGCCAGGAACGTCGTTAATCCGGCAACGACTTCCTGACGAACGGTACTGCCGCGAAGCGAAATTTTAAACCAGGCGTCGAGTGAACCGCCGGTACGCGCTGAAGGCGTAGACATAGAAAACATCCCCTGAGAGTTTATTTTTTCGTCATTATGCGTGCTGGACAATCCACTGCCTGCTAAACGTTTTCTCCATGTGCCAGGTTTGCGTCAATAGGGGTGTCGCAAAAAAGCAAACGTTTAGCTCCGCGCATAAAAAACGGGTGGTAAAAAAAAGCAAACGATTATCCAGCGATCATACGCTGGTTTTCAACTGAACTTTGCCGCTTTTTACTCATTTCTTCTTATAACGCGCAATAAATAATCAGTCGATGCGCAAACGTTATCGTCAATGCGCAATCTGGCAACAAATTTCGCGGAGTTATTACAACATCGGAGTTCCTTTTTCGCGCAAACTTGCGCAAGAAAATCGGTGAAGATGCGGAAAATTTTTTGGCTAAAAAAACAGCATTTCACTGGCAAATGGAGAGAGGTGGCTTACACTTACATTATCAACACAGGCCGGAACCTCCCCTAATGTGCTCGACCGAGGGGTGTTGATGTCGGGGGAAACCCTCCCGTGAACCAGCGGGATAGAGTGAAAGACAAAGACCGGAACCAAACTAAAGCGCCCTCTGTGGCGCTTTAGTTTTATACCCGGCACATTTTTGAACCAATCAATCATCTTCCAGCAGGCGCGCCCCGGTCCCCTGCTCGCCAAGCTGATCGCCTGGGTTACGCAACGGGCAATCACTGCGTGACAAACAACCGCAACCAATACACCCATCCAGCTCATCGCGTAGTGCCACCAAAGTATGAATACGTCGGTCCAACTCTTCACGCCATTGCGAAGAGAGTTGTTTCCACTCTTTGGCACTGAGTGAATGTCCTTCAGGTAATACGCCGAGCGCGTCACCGATCGTGGCCAGAGGGATCCCGATGCGTTGAGCAATCTTGATAATCGCCACATAACGCAACACATCACGTTTATATCGGCGCTGATTGCCGCTGTTGCGCATACTGCTGATTAACCCTTTGCTTTCATAGAAATGCAGGGTTGATACCGCCACGCCGCTACGCCTGGCGACTTCACCTGGCGTGAGGAGCGCTTTTATCCGGGGTAATTTCTTTTCCATAAATCGCTTTACCTCAAGTTAACTTGAGGAATTATACTCGCCCGCAGACAAAACGACGAATCGAATACTGAGAAAGAGGCAGCCCTATGTCCCATCAGCAGATTATTCAGACCCTTATTGAATGGATTGACGACCATATCGATCAGCCGCTGAACATTGAGGCGGTGGCGAAAAAATCAGGTTACTCGAAGTGGTATTTACAGAGAATGTTCCGCACGGTGATGCGCCAGACGTTGGGTGACTACATCCGTCAGCGTCGACTTTTACTGGCCGCTGTTGAACTGCGAACGACTGAGCGACCTATTTTCGATATCGCGATGGATCTTGGTTATGTATCGCAACAAACCTTCTCGCGCGTGTTTCGCCGCGAGTTTGATCGTACCCCCAGCGATTACCGCCATCGCCTGTAAGATTATTGCCCGCTCTGCGTCAGTATAGCGGGCGACCGTTGTATCCACTGCATGAACTCCTGCGACGGCAGTGCTTTCGCGAAATACCAGCCCTGACAATACTGTACGCCGTGTTCGCGCAGCCACTCGATTTGCTCACTCGTCTCTACCCCTTCCGCAATCATCTTCAGATGTAAGCTTTGCGCCATTTCGATGATATGTTCGGCAATCAGGTGACTGGTGCTGTTAGTGGACAGTGTGCTAATAAACGATTTGTCGATCTTCAGGATATCGATATTCAACGCGGATAAATTATGTAGATTGGAATATCCCGTGCCAAAATCATCAAACGCCACTTCATAACCGGCCTGGCGAAACGCCTGGATTACCGGGGTCATTTTATCTATATCAATAAATCCGCGCTCCGTTACCTCGACTTTAATTTGCCGGGGCGCCACAGAGTACTCACGGTTTTTGTCGGTAATCAGGGCAATGAGTCGGGATGAATGAAAGTCAGAAGCCGAGAGATTTATCGAGATATAAAGTTGAGGATGCGCGGCAAGAAAGTATCCTAAATCGTTGAACACCTCTTCAACTACATAATCCGTGATCCGCTCAATCATTCCCTCTTGTTCAGCCAGCGGAATAAACTCGGTCGGGCTCATCACTTCACCATTACCGCCAGGCCAGCGCAGCAGAGCCTCAGCCCCAACGCACTGACCGTTTTTGATATCAATGATCGGCTGGTAGTGCAGACGCAGTTGACGTTTTTTGATTGCGCGTTTTAACAAGCGGCGAGGAGATAAGTATTCCTGGCGCGTGCGCCACCATATTAACAGCATCAGGATGCTGCAGATGACCCCGAAAGGAATCGTTACTGCAGCCTCGTGATAGAAAATCGAATTTATGCGTTTATCTGAGGTCGAGGCAATAATCGCAATCGGACGTTTTTCTGAATGCACGATGGTATAGAAGCGATCGTCCAGTTGGAAGGTAGAGGCTTCACCGCGCACCAATGGCAGTAATTGCGCAATATGCGCCCCTTCGCTGGCAGAGAAAAAGGTGTCCGTTACCGTGTCGTACACGCCCCAGGACAGATCCGGATCCTCTGACATGACTTCGCTGTATGATAATGGGTTGATGACGACAACGTAGTTTCCACGTTGCATATACGTCATTCGGTAGCCAGCGAAAAAGGGGGTATCGCGATAGTAATAGATGGAGACGTCCGGCGTACGTTTATAGTCGGCGGTCGGCATAATATAGGTGACAGGCGGCACCATCGACGTAGAGCACAAAAAATGATCGCCCTGCGCATAAATTAGCTCGCTGATATATAAACGGCCACGAATAATATTTAGCATATTTTTCTGATGTGCCGGGGTACACATCTTACCCTGATACAACTGGGCCATATCACGTGCTAAATCGGCTTGTTGGATCACCAGTTCAGTTTTATTTAACACCAGTTGAGCAAAAGAACGAAGTTGATTACGGGTTTCGGACATTGCCCTGATTTGAGCAAACCATAACGCCAGTACCACGGGGAGCAATACCACCATGAATGTTCCCAGGAACTTCAGCATCTTGCGACGCGCACTGTGATTCATGTCAGCCCAATTTCCCTGTTTCGTATATGCCAGAACCCATTAAGGCAAGATGCTATAAACACCGACTGATTAAGTTGCATGAATCTATCAGTATTAGCAACAGACTTCTCTATGTAAAAGTCTGATAATAGTTGATGATGATATTATTTTTCCGTAAGGCAAACTTAAAGTTATGCTTATTTCATAACGTTATTATCTCCAAGGAGTAATTTTTTATGAGCATTATCCTGGTAAGATTTAAGAAATTCATTAAATTTTTTTAACGATTAATTTAGGATAAATTAAACAGGTAATGTAAATGCACCTTTAAGATTAGTTATTTAGTATCATTACCTGGTTGAATATAACCACACAGTAAACAGGGTTTTCATCCTGCAAAAATCACGTCCAGTACTGGTGAACAAACGAGCATATGTGATATAGTTCACAAAAATTATGTAACAGAAACGATGTTTCATTCATGTTATTGCCCGTCGATAGCCAGAGTACTCCACCCTCGGTGAACACCCCCGCGCTGTCCTGGGCATCCAGACTTTCTGAGGACGTTTTTCATGGCAACGATAACAACTGGCGTGGTTCTACTGCGATGGCAATTACTCAGCGCGGTGCTGATGTTTTTAGCCAGTACGCTCAATATCCGTTTTCGTAAATCAGATTATATTGGCCTGGCCGTCATTAGCAGCGGTTTAGGGCTGGTTTTTGCCTGCTGGTTTGCAACCGGATTACTCGGCATAACCCTGGTGGATATGTCCGCAATCTGGAAGAACATTGAAACCGTGATGGTTGAAGTGATGAGCCATACACCGCCAGACTGGCCGATGGTGTTGAACTAATAACGGAATTGCATATGGCTACCCCAATCCTGAGGTAGCCATAATTGTCAGCGAAATGCAGAGGGATTAGAACGGAATATCGTCGTCGAAATCCATCGGTGGCTCGTTAGAAGGCGCCGCCGGAGCTGACTGCTGCGGACGAGACTGCGCGCCGCCGCTGAACTGATTGCCGCCCTGAGGCTGCTGAGGCTGACCCCAACCACCCTGCTGCTGGCCGCCACCTGCCGGAGCACCACCACCCTGACGACCGCCCAGCATTTGCATGGTGCCGCCAACGTTCACCACAACTTCAGTGGTGTACTTTTCTACGCCGGATTGGTCGGTCCATTTGCGGGTACGCAGCTGGCCTTCGATATAGACCTGGGAACCTTTACGCAGATATTCGCTGGCCACTTCAGCCAGTTTGCCAAACAGCACAACACGGTGCCATTCAGTCTGCTCTTTCATTTCGCCGGTCGCTTTATCACGCCAGGATTCGGAAGTAGCCAGCGTAATGTTGGCGACTGCGCCACCATTCGGCATATAGCGTACTTCCGGGTCCTGGCCCAGATTACCGACGAGAATCACCTTGTTTACGCCTCTGCTGGCCATGATCGTGTCTCCTGAAAAACGTTACTGAATAAGTGTAAGCGCGGGATTGTAGCATTTCCAATAGCGCTTTTACTACGTTGCGAGATCGATTCCAGTAAACAACCCCGGACGGACATTGTTGCACAGGCATCTGCGTTTTGCATTCCAATACTGTATATCCATTCAGGTCAGGTTGTGTCATAATTAACCGTTTGTGATCGCCGGTAGCACCATGCAGCCAGGCAAAAAAGCGTTTAATCCGGGAAAGATGAATGGATAAGATCGAAGTTCGGGGCGCCCGCACCCATAATCTCAAAAACATCAACCTCGTCATCCCGCGCGACAAGCTGATTGTCGTCACCGGGCTTTCGGGCTCAGGCAAATCTTCGCTCGCTTTCGACACCTTGTATGCCGAAGGGCAGCGTCGTTACGTTGAATCCCTTTCCGCGTACGCGCGTCAGTTTCTGTCGCTGATGGAAAAGCCGGATGTCGACCACATTGAGGGGCTGTCTCCCGCCATCTCAATTGAACAAAAATCGACGTCCCACAACCCGCGATCCACGGTAGGTACCATTACCGAAATTCACGACTATCTGCGCCTGCTGTTTGCCCGCGTTGGCGAGCCGCGCTGCCCGGATCACGACGTCCCCCTGGCGGCGCAAACCGTTAGCCAGATGGTGGACAACGTCCTGTCGCAGCCGGAAGGCAAGCGTCTGATGCTACTGGCGCCGGTAATTAAAGAGCGTAAAGGGGAGCACACCAAAACGCTGGAAAACCTGGCAGGCCAGGGCTATATCCGCGCCCGTATCGATGGTGAAGTGTGCGACCTTTCCGATCCGCCCAAGCTTGAGTTGCAAAAGAAACACACGATTGAAGTGGTGATTGACCGCTTTAAAGTACGCGACGATCTCACCCAGCGCCTGGCGGAATCCTTTGAAACCGCGCTGGAACTGTCCGGAGGTACGGCGGTGGTCGCCGATATGGACGATCCAAAAGCGGAAGAACTGCTGTTCTCCGCCAACTTCGCCTGCCCGATCTGCGGCTACAGCATGCGCGAACTGGAACCTCGTCTGTTCTCGTTTAATAACCCGGCTGGCGCATGCCCGACCTGTGACGGTCTCGGCGTGCAGCAGTATTTCGATCCTGACCGGGTGATCCAAAATCCGGAACTGTCGCTGGCCGGCGGTGCTATCCGCGGCTGGGATCGTCGTAACTTCTATTACTTCCAGATGCTTAAGTCACTGGCAGAACACTATAAGTTCGACGTCGAAGCCCCATGGGCCAGCCTCAACCCTGCCGTGCATAAAGTGGTGCTGTACGGTTCCGGTAAAGAAAATATCGAATTTAAATATATGAACGATCGCGGCGATACATCCGTACGTCGCCATCCGTTTGAAGGCGTATTGCACAACATGGAGCGTCGTTATAAAGAGACGGAGTCCAGCGCGGTACGTGAAGAACTCGCCAAATTCATCAGCAACCGACCATGCGCCAGCTGTGAAGGGACGCGTTTACGCCGGGAAGCCCGCCACGTATTTGTTGAAAATACGCCGCTGCCCGCGATTTCCGACATGAGCATCGGTCATGCGATGGATTTCTTCAACAATCTGAAGCTTGCGGGTCAGCGGGCGAAAATTGCAGAAAAAATTCTTAAAGAGATTGGCGATCGTCTGAAATTCCTGGTCAACGTCGGCCTCAACTACCTGACGCTGTCGCGTTCAGCGGAAACGCTCTCCGGCGGCGAAGCCCAGCGAATTCGTCTGGCAAGCCAGATCGGCGCAGGTCTGGTCGGCGTAATGTACGTACTGGATGAGCCGTCTATTGGTCTGCATCAGCGCGATAACGAACGTCTGCTGGGTACGCTTATCCACCTGCGTAATCTGGGTAATACGGTTATTGTGGTCGAGCACGATGAAGACGCGATTCGCGCCGCTGACCACGTTATCGATATCGGCCCCGGTGCTGGCGTTCACGGCGGCCAGGTGGTTGCCGAAGGTACGCTGAAAGATATCATGGCGGTGCCTGAGTCGCTGACCGGCCAGTACATGAGCGGTAAGCGCAAAATTGAAGTGCCGAAACAGCGCGTGGCAGCCGATCCGGAAAAAGTGCTGAAGCTCACCGGCGCGCGCGGCAACAACCTGAAAGATGTCACCCTGACGCTGCCGGTTGGTTTATTTACCTGCATTACCGGGGTTTCCGGTTCGGGTAAATCGACGCTGATTAACGACACACTGTTCCCGATTGCGCAGACAGCGCTGAACGGCGCTACGCTGGCTGAACCTGCGCCATATCGCGACGTTCAGGGTCTGGAACATTTCGACAAAGTGATCGACATTGACCAAAGCCCGATTGGCCGTACGCCGCGCTCTAACCCGGCGACCTACACCGGCGTGTTTACGCCAGTGCGCGAACTGTTTGCCGGTGTCCCGGAGTCGCGTGCGCGCGGTTATACGCCGGGTCGTTTCAGCTTTAACGTTCGCGGCGGACGCTGTGAAGCCTGTCAGGGCGACGGGGTGATCAAAGTCGAAATGCACTTTCTGCCGGATATCTATGTGCCGTGCGATCAGTGCAAAGGCAAGCGCTATAACCGCGAAACGCTGGAGATTAAGTACAAGGGCAAGACCATCCACGAAGTGCTGGATATGACGATTGAAGAAGCGCGTGAGTTCTTCGATGCCGTTCCGGCGCTGGCGCGTAAGCTGCAAACGCTGATGGACGTTGGCCTGACGTACATTCGACTGGGTCAGTCCGCTACCACGCTCTCAGGCGGTGAGGCGCAGCGCGTGAAGCTGGCGCGCGAGCTCTCCAAACGCGGTACCGGGCAAACGCTGTATATTCTCGACGAACCGACCACCGGTCTGCATTTTGCGGATATTCAGCAACTGCTGGACGTGCTGCACCAGCTCCGGGATCAGGGCAACACCATCGTGGTGATTGAGCACAATCTGGACGTGATTAAAACCGCTGACTGGATTGTCGATCTTGGTCCGGAAGGCGGAAGCGGCGGTGGAGAAATTCTCGTCTCCGGTACGCCAGAAACGGTCGCGGAATGTGAAGCCTCACACACGGCACGCTTCCTCAAACCGTTGTTGTAATTGCGCAACACTTGTCTGGCCTACAGAATATGCATAATTGCTTGTAGGCCGGATAAGGCGCTTGCGCCGCATCCGGCGAAACGGATCAGGGCTGCGCCAGTATCCGGCGTTTATCTTCCGGCAGCGTGTTGACGGCCTGCTGATAGGAGGCGTCTACCAGATAGTAGATTTGCGAATCCGGCAGCGAGCCATCCAGATACACCGTACTCCAGTGCGCTTTATTGAGATGTCGGCTTGGTCGTACATCGCTATGCTGCTGACGTAACAACTCTGCCAGCTCCGGGCTGGTTTTCAGAGACACCGCAGGGCGTTCTTCCACCTCTTTTACCATGGCAAAGAGCACATCTTCGACTTTGATCTGGGTGGCCTTCCAGTCACTGTGAACGCTCTGCTCCGCGCCCGTTTTTGCCATGCAGTATTGCAGCAACTCCGAATTCGTCATCTTTATTCCCCTTACCAGCATATTGCCTAATGAGAACATCTTTTATTCAGTGTGCAGCAAGTCCGCAAAAGGTAAAAGCCGTGAACGTAAATTTGTTTAAAAAACCAGCAATCGATGATCTCAGTACTCCGAGTTGACGATCACCTCTTCACCAAACGCACCGGCCTGCGGCAGCGGTTTATACGTGGAATTAGAGGCGCGCAAAATACGAATACCGCGAATACCTACGTCGCGAGCGGCGGTGATGTCATTATCAGAGTCACCGTAGAACATGCGGACATTTTTATCCTGCAGCCACTGCGTTTTGGTGTTCTGACCCGGCTTATCACCGGCGAAAATGACTGGATTCATATTACCAGCCGGGATGTGAAAGTTATCGGACAGCGTTTTCGACACGGTTTCCGTTTTCGTCTGGCTACGCCCGGTTACGAAAAAAATGCTGTCGCCGCGACGCACGTGCATATCAATCAGCTGACGAGCGACCTCTTTTGGAATGCTGAATTCGTCCCAGCCATTGTTCATTTTTTCCCAGAAAGCCGGATTCTTCAGGTAATCCTCACTATCCGGGGAATACGTTTTTTTACCGCGCCAGAAGCCAGGGCTGGAAAAGAGGACGGTGTCATCAATATCAAACCCGACGGCCATCGGCGGGCGTCCGGTCAGACTGTTTTCAATTTGTGCCACGGAGACCCAGTGAATGGGTGCCTGCTCAGCGAGTTTTGCAACGTTGGTGCCAGGATTAAGCTGAGAGGGAGAGGAAACTAACGCCTGGGCTGGCTGATTTAGCGTGAACAATAAACAAACGGCACTCAGTGCCAACGTAAACTTGCGCATATTTTTCCCTAAGTAGTCAGTTAGTTATCATTTTTTTATTAACAACTGGTCAAAAAACTATCTGACCTTACCCCTTAGGGGAAGGGAAAGGAAGGATTTTCTCTGGTTTTGTCCTGGAAAAGGAGCACGATCACACAGGAAAGTGCGCCTGATGGCACTACACTTATCGGCCTACAAACGAAAATCCATATCCATTTGTAGGCCGGATAAGGCGTTCACGCCGCCATCCGGCAACACACAAAGCCAATTACATGACGGCGGCAAATGCCTTCGCCACGCGCTGCACGTTACCGTGATTCAGCCCGGCCACGCACATACGACCGCTGGCTATCAGGTACACACCGAACTCATCGCGCAGGCGATCGACCTGAGCGGCGCTAAGCCCGGTATAGCTGAACATTCCGCGTTGTTGCAGCAGGTAATCAAAGTTGCGACCAGGGATCTCCGCATTTAATACCTTAACCAGCTCCTGGCGCATCGCCAGAATGCGGGTACGCATCTCTTCGACTTCCGCCAGCCAGTTAGCTTTCAGCGCGTCATCCCCCAACACCGCGGCAACCACCTGCGCACCAAAGTTTGGCGGGCTGGAGTAGTTACGGCGCACCGTCGCTTTTAGCTGCCCTAAAACGCGGCTGGCGGCATCAGCGTCTTCACATACTACTGACAGTCCGCCGACACGCTCGCCGTACAAAGAGAAAATCTTCGAGAATGAGTTGCTGACCAGAGCAGGCAATCCGGCACTGGCAATGGCGCGGATCGCATAGGCATCGTCTTCCATTCCACCGCCGAAACCCTGGTAAGCAATATCCAGGAATGGGATCAGATCGCGTGCTTTCAGGATCTCTATGACGCCATCCCACTGCGCGGGAGTTAAATCCGCCCCCGTCGGGTTATGGCAGCACGGATGCAGCAGTACGATGCTGCGCGCCGGTAAGGTATTCAGCGTGGTCAGCAGGTCGTTGAAACGCACACCGTTGGTCGTGTCGTCATACCAGGGGTAAGTACCTACTTCGAACCCTGCGCCTTCAAAAATCGCGATGTGGTTTTCCCAGGTCGGGTCGCTGACCCACACGCCAGAATCAGGGAAATAGCGTTTCAGGAAGTCTGCGCCAACTTTTAGCGCGCCGGAGCCGCCCAGCGTCTGAATCGTTGCGACGCGCTGCTGCTGGAGAACCGGATGATCTGCGCCAAACAGCAGCGGCGCAATAGTATGGCGATACGTGTTCAGACCTTCCATCGGCAGATACAGCGAAGCGCCATGCGGTTTGGCATTAAGTCGGGCTTCGGCTTCCGCCACCGCTTTAAGCTGAGGAATAATGCCGTCTTCGTTGTAATACAGGCCGATACTGAGGTTCACTTTGTCGCTACGTGAATCTTCTTTGAAACGCTCCATGAGCGATAAAATCGGGTCGCCGGCGTAGGCGTCAACTTTTTGAAACACGTGTGGTTCTCCAGGTTTACAGGCAGGGGTTAAGAACACAATAAACCGGAAGCGGGAGAAGATCGAGAGGATGTTGAGAGGAATATTGCCGGAAGGCGGCGTCACCGCCAATCCGGCACTTCATGCTGTTAATCGATATACTTCATCGCCACCCTTGAGGTCAGGCGCGTAATAAGTTCGTAAGCACTTACTTTCGTCATTTCAGCAATGCGTTCAACGGGCAGGCCCTCGCCCCACAGAATCACCGAATCACCCGCTTTGTCCTGCGCCTCGGGGCCTAAATCGACGCAGATCATATCCATCGCGACGCGACCGACGATCGGTACCTCACGGCCATTAACCAGGACTGGCGTCCCGGACGGCGCTGCGCGCGGATAACCATCGCCATAGCCCATCGCCACCACGCCCAGACGCGTGTCGCGCTCGCTCAGCCAGGTTCCACCGTATCCAACCGGTTCGCCCGCTTTGTGCTCACGCACCGCAATCAGGCTGGAGGTCAGCGACATCACCGGCTGGCAGCCAAAATCGGCGCCGATAGAGTGGTTTTCCAACGGCGATACGCCATACAAAATCAGCCCCGGACGCGCCCAGTCGAAGTGAGACTGCGGCCACAGCAAAATCCCCCCCGACGCGGCAATCGAACGCTGCCCCGGTTTGCCTGCGCAAAAACTATTGAAGATATCGAGCTGTTTTTCGGTCGCGCCACATTCAGGCTCGTCCGCACGTGCAAAGTGGCTGACGATATTGACCGGCTGGCGCACGTTTTCACATTGCGTTAAGCGCTGATAAAACGCCTCGGCCTGCTCAGGACGCACGCCCAGGCGGTGCATTCCCGTGTCGAGCTTCATCCAGACGGTGACAGGTTCAGCCAGTTCAGCGGCTTCCAGAGCGTCAAGTTGCTCCTGGTTATGGACAGCAGTATGCAGACGCTGCGCGGAAATAGTCGGTAGATCGGTGGCATCAAAAAATCCCTCCAGCAGCAGGATGGGCTGCGTGATCCCTCCCGCTCGCAAGCGCAGGGCTTCTTCAAGACGAGCGACACCAAAAGCGTCCGCATCGGGGAGCGTTCGCGCGGTCTCTAACAGACCATGGCCGTAGGCGTTCGCTTTCACGACCGCAACCAGTTTGCTGGCGGGAGCCAGTTCACGCAGACGTTGCAGGTTGTGTCGCAGAGCGCGGCGGTTAATGACTACAGTTGCCGCTTGCATTTGTATTCCTTTATAAAAGAATCTTCTAAATCATTCGTGTTGCTGGAGGGCGACAAGCCTGAGAATCCCCGGAAGCTCAGTAAACTAAGTGACCGGGATGAACGGGCGTAGTCAACGCATCTGCAGCATGAAGGATGACGGAGATTTATTCGTCGTCGTATTGTGGGCCCGCATAGTTATCGAAGCGCGACCACTGACCGTTAAACGTCAGGCGCACTGTGCCGATCGGGCCGTTACGTTGCTTACCAATAATGATTTCCGCGATCCCTTTCAGGTCGCTGTTTTCGTGATAAACCTCATCACGATAAATAAACATGATTAAGTCGGCATCCTGCTCGATGGAGCCGGACTCACGCAGATCCGAGTTAACCGGGCGCTTGTCGGCGCGCTGTTCCAGAGAGCGGTTAAGCTGCGACAGCGCCACCACCGGCACATGCAGTTCTTTCGCTAACGCTTTCAGCGAGCGGGAGATTTCTGCAATTTCCAGCGTACGGTTGTCGGAGAGCGACGGCACACGCATCAGCTGCAGGTAGTCGATCATGATAAGTCCGATGCCGCCGTGTTCACGGGCGATACGACGAGCACGCGAGCGCACTTCCGTTGGCGTCAGGCCGGAGGAGTCATCAATATAGATGTTTCGTTTCTCCAGCAAAATACCCATTGTTCCGGAAATTCGCGCCCAGTCCTCATCATCCAGTTGACCAGTACGAATTTTGGTTTGGTCTACGCGTGAGAGCGAGGCCAGGGAACGCATCATGATCTGTTCTGAGGGCATTTCAAGACTGAAGATAAGAACCGGCTTATCCTGCAACATCGCCGCATTTTCGACGAGGTTCATTGCAAATGTCGTTTTACCCATCGACGGACGCGCAGCGACAATAATTAAGTCTGACGGCTGCAAACCAGCCGTCTTTTTATTGAGGTCGTCATAACCGGTGTTTACTCCGGTGACGCCGTCGTGCGGCTGCTGGAATAACTGCTCGATACGCGCGACGGTTGCGTCGAGCACATCGGTGATATTTTTCGGCCCTTCGTCTTTGTTGGCGCGGCTTTCTGCAATTTTAAAGACGCGGGATTCCGCAAGGTCCAGCAGATCTTCACTGGAACGGCCTTGTGGATCAAACCCAGCTTCCGCGATTTCATTCGCGACCGAAATCATGTCACGAACAACTGCACGTTCTCGGACAATATCAGCATAAGCGCTAATATTCGCCGCACTTGGCGTATTTTTAGATAACTCAGCCAGATAAGCAAAACCGCCGACGCTGTCCAGTTGCCCCTGAACCTCCAGCGATTCAGCGAGCGTGATCAGATCGATGGGTTTTCCCATCTCCTGCAGGCGATGCATTTCCGTGAAGATATGCCGGTGCGGTCGGGTATAAAAATCCTCCGCCACCACACGCTCGGCGACATCGTCCCAGCGTTCGTTATCCAGCATTAAACCGCCCAACACCGACTGTTCCGCTTCAATCGAGTGCGGCGGTACTTTCAGCCCGGCGACCTGGGGATCGCGCTCACGAGCATCAGTCTGTTGTTTGTTGAAGGGTTTATTTCCTGCCATAGTGAATGGAGTTACCGAGATAATGATTGGGTCGAAAGATTACCACATTTCTTTTGGAGGAAGCATGGCAACACGTATTGAATTTCACAAGCATGGTGGCCCTGATGTACTCAAGGCTGTGGAGTTTACGCCCGTAGACCCGGCGGAAAACGAAATCCAGGTCGAGAACAAAGCGATTGGGATCAACTATATCGACACCTACATCCGCAGTGGTCTTTATCCACCGCCTTCTCTGCCCAGCGGTCTGGGAACCGAAGCCGCAGGCGTGGTCAGCAAAGTCGGTAGCAACGTGACGCACATTAAAGCCGGCGATCGCGTGGTTTACGCTCAGTCCCCCCTGGGCGCCTACAGCTCAGTGCATAACGTTCCGGCTGATAAAGCCGCCATCCTGCCTAACGCTATCTCGTTTGAACAAGCCGCCGCCTCATTTCTTAAAGGGCTTACCGTATTTTATCTGTTACGTAAAACCTATGAAATTCAGCCTGATGAACCGTTTTTGTTCCATGCTGCTGCGGGCGGCGTCGGTATGATTGCCTGCCAGTGGGCAAAAGCATTAGGTGCGAAGCTGATTGGAACCGTCGGCAGTGCGCAAAAAGCGCAAATTGCGCTGCAGGCCGGCGCATGGCAGGTCATTAACTATCGTGAAGAAAGCATTGCTGAACGAGTGAAAGAGATAACTGGCGGAAAAAAAGTGCGGGTGGTGTATGACTCGGTGGGGAAAGATACCTGGGAAGCCTCGTTGGATTGTCTGCAGCGCCGCGGACTGATGGTCAGTTTTGGCAACGCGTCCGGACCAGTGACCGGTGTAAATTTAGGGATTCTGAATCAGAAAGGTTCGCTATACGTGACCCGTCCCTCTCTGCAGGGTTACATCACCAACCACAACGAATTAACCGAAGCCAGTAATGAGCTTTTCTCATTGATTGCCAGTGGGGTAATAAAAGTGGATGTCGCACCTGGTCAGACATTTGCGCTGCACGACGCACAGCGTGCCCATGAAGTGCTGGAAAGTCGCGCCACGCAGGGATCGAGTTTACTCATTCCGTAACGCCATCACTTTCCCCTAAATAATTTAAGCTCCAGGACGGCGGCAATTGAGTGAATCCCCAGGAGCTTACTGGAGTAAGTGACTGGGGTGAATGAAAGCAGCCAACACACCTTGAGTTTGAATTATGACGAGGAAAGAAAGAATTAGGGCTTCCCGCAGGAAGCCCTTTCTTTTTTTAGTTCGGCTGTATGTAGGGTACAGCTCGATGAATTCGTTAACCTGGCAATAGTGACAGATTTGATAATCAATTCCTATTTGGTTCTAAAGGCAATGTTGCAGGTTGTGACGCACCGCTCAATACCTTAGTAAAATCGGCGGTTATTGCGCTGATACTGTGGGACTTTTGGCGCTTTTATCGCCTTGATAACCCACACCACGGCAACGGCCAGCAGCAGCCAGGGAAGCAGTTTAATCATCAAGGCAAATAGTCCGCCTAAAAACATCACTGCCGTAGCTACCACCAATGCGGCCAACACCCCCAGCAAAGATACGCCGGTGACCATCAGCATGATAAAAAATCCAATCACAAAAAGTAGTTCCAGCATGGCTCTCTCCCGAAATGAAGTACTCTCCATAGCTTTACAAGAAACATGCCAAAATTAATATATTGATTTATAAAGAAAACGCCCCGCGACAAAGTGCAGGGCGTGGTGAAATTAACTAACTTTTGGCGAAAACTTAACGCTTGTCAGCGACCAGCTTCAGCGCATGTTCCAGAACGTTAATATCTGCCCCAGCTTTATGCGCATTTTCGCTCAGATAGCGACGCCACTGACGGGCCCCTGGAATCCCCTGAAACAGCCCCAGCATATGGCGCGTCACATGTCCCAAATAGGTTCCCTTACTCAGTTCACGCTCAATGTACGGGTACATGGCGCGCACCACGGCAACCGGATCGGCATCTTCGGTGGCAGCAGCAAAAATCTCACGGTCAACGGACGCCAGAATACCTGGGTTTTGGTAAGCTTCACGCCCCACCATCACGCCATCCATATGTTGCAGATGAATTTTTGCTTCTTCCAGCGATTTAATGCCGCCGTTGATCGACATCGTCAGATGCGGGAAATCACGCTTTAGCTGATAAACGCGGTCATAATCCAGCGGTGGGATCTCGCGGTTTTCTTTCGCGCTTAACCCGGATAGCCAGGCCTTGCGGGCGTGAATAATAAACATCTCACATTCGCCGTTGCCAGATACCGTGTTGATGAAATCGCACAGGAATTCGTAGCTGTCCTGATCATCAATACCAATACGCGTTTTCACCGTAACCGGTATCGACACCACGTCGCGCATTGCTTTGACGCAATCGGCGACCAGTTGTGCATTCCCCATCAGACAGGCGCCAAACATGCCATTCTGTACGCGGTCGGAAGGACAACCCACGTTGAGGTTAATTTCGTCATAGCCCCGCTGTTCAGCGAGCTTCGCACACTGCGCCAGCGCTGCCGGATCGCTCCCACCCAATTGTAATGCTACTGGGTGCTCTTCTTCGCTATACGCCAGATAATCGCCTTTACCATGAATGATCGCGCCGGTGGTTACCATCTCCGTATAGAGCAGCGTCTGGCTGGACAGTAAACGCAAAAAGTAGCGACAGTGTCTGTCCGTCCAGTCGAGCATCGGCGCGATAGAAAAACGATGAGCGGGAAAAGCGGTAGACTGAGATTCAGGCAGCATGGCGAATATTCAAGCATCCGGTTAAAAAAGGGGCGCTACTATAGCATAGACCGTTACGATAGTGAGCCACATCCTCGCGGTTATCCCTCCGTAGCCCCCACGCGCGCTATTTACGCCCGGGTTTTCCGTCATGAGAGCCAAAAAACTGCGGCGGATGGTCGACCCAGCGATCCTCGCGCGTAGCCGCATAGACAGGGTTAAGCGGGTAATATATGCGGTTATGTTTTTTATTCGCTTCACCTACGACCAGCAGACGCACCTCTTCACTGGTGTTATTGATAAAGGTGTGACACACGCCGGTGCCCGCCGGGAAACCAACGCTGTCGCCCGGTTCCAGCTTCCATAAATAACCGTTAATCCAGGCCTCAGGATATCCTTCCAGCACATAGATAAACTCTTCCTCATCGCTTTCAGCGTGCGGGTACGACGTGCGCCGCCCCGGCGGCAGGCGTTCATGATGAATACCGAGCCGCCCTAACCCGAGCTTGCGGGCAAGCGGCGCGCCAATCGAAAACAACTCATTGCTGTCGGGATAAGTGGCGTCATCAGCCCCCTCAACTTCTCGCCAGTGGCGAATACAATCGGGTCTTTTCATGTTTATTTTCCAGTATTGCGATGCGTCAGGTATAGCACACCACGGTGGATCTCGGCGTTTTAAGCAGAACATGTTAAAGTAAGGGATTAACCTTCCACGCAAATCGAGGCGCCAAATGGACAAAACCACTACGCAGGAGTTATTGGCTCAAGCTGAAAAACTCTGTGCGCAACGCAACGTGCGACTTACGCCACAACGCCTCGAAGTGCTGCGCCTGATGAGCCTGCAGGAAGGCGCAATTAGCGCCTATGACCTGCTTGACCTGCTGCGGGAAACCGAGCCACAGGCGAAACCGCCGACCGTGTATCGTGCGCTCGACTTTCTGCTGGAACAAGGGTTTGTGCATAAGGTGGAATCCACCAACAGCTATGTGCTTTGCCACCTGTTCGATCAGCCAACCCACAGTTCCGCAATGTTCATTTGCGATCGCTGTGGCGTGGTAAAAGAAGAGTGTGCGGAAGGCGTGGAAGACATCATGCATACGCTGGCGGCAAAAATGGGCTTTGCCCTGCGGCATAACGTTATTGAAGCCCACGGGCTGTGCCCGGCCTGTGTGGAGGTTGAGTCATGCCGTCATCCTGGCGAATGCCAGCATGACCATACGATTCAGGTGAAGAAGAAAGTTGGGCGCTAGATAAGGAGGAGAGCGTACATCCTTGTACTCTCAGGAGGGAGGGGTTAATTACCAGCGGTAATCATTACGTTTTTCCCAATCATTAACTTCTTTTTCCGCCTGATCTTTCGCGTAACCGTAACGCTCCTGGACTTTACCGACCAGTTGGTCACGTTTACCTTCAATGACCGTCATATCATCATCGGTCAGTTTGCCCCATTGCTCTTTCACTTTACCTTTAAACTGCTTCCAGTTGCCGCCGACTTCGTCTTTATTCATCATCAAGTCCTCATCGTTAGGTTGTGAATAGCGAGAGTGCCATGTCCAGACACATGCTGTTTTTGCTGGACGTGAGAATAAGTGTAGTCAGGGATTCTGGGTTTTATTTACTATTCGGAATTTTTAACCATCCTGCTCAGGCGAACCAGGTTCCATTACGCCAGTGGCGTCGCCAGATAATGGCCAGTGAAAGCCCACGCAACGTGAGGAAAACGCTTAATGCCAGCCACAAACCATGATTTCCAAGCCACGGTAAAGCGAGCAGCGTTAATGCGAATCCCACTGCGGCAACGGCCATACTGTTACGCATTTCTGCAGCCCGCGTCGCGCCAATAAACATCCCGTCGAGCAGATAACACCACACCCCCACCAGCGGCAAAACCACCTGCCAGAAGAGATAGCGATCGGCCAGCAGTTGGATCTGCGGCAGCGAGGTCAGCAGCGCCACAATCTGCTCGCCAAACAGGGCATAAACCAGCGAAAACAAAATAGCCACAATACCGGACTGTCGACAGGCCGCCCGCCAGACGTCCAGCAACTGGCTACCATCTCGCGCCCCATAGGCCTGACCCGAATGCGCTTCCACGGCATAGGCAAATCCGTCCAGCGCGTAGGCGGTAAAAGTCAGCAAGGTCATCAGAACGGCATTAACCGCAATGATATCGCCTCCCAGACGCGCACCCAGCACCGTGATAGCGCCAAAACAGAGTTGTAGCAGCAGCGAGCGCAGCATGATGTCGCGGTTGAGCGCCAACAAACGACGGAAGTTGCCACGCCACGCCTGCTTCAGCATTGCCAGTGAAATGCCACGTATATGCAGGACTTTACGTACCATCATCAGGCCAATCAGCAGGGTGGCATATTCGGCAATCACCGTCGCCAGCGCCGCTCCCTGCACGTTCATATGCAGGCCCATCACCAGCCATAAATCGAGTACGATGTTGAGAATATTACCGACAATCAACAGGATAACCGGCGCACGCGCATACTGAACGCCAAGCAGCCAGCCGAGCAGCACCAGATTCGCCAGAGACGCGGGTGCGCTTAACCAGCGAATTTCCAGGAAACGTCGGGCCTGCTCCAGTACCGCTTCACTTCCCCCGACAATATGCAGAGCCAGATCGATAATCGGTGTACGAAACAGTGCGATAAGCAGCCCCGCTCCCAGCGCCAGCATTAGCGGCTGCACCAGCGCGCGCGCCAGCGCCTGCGGATTTTTCGCGCCAAATGCCTGCGCGGTAAGACCTGTGGTACTCATGCGCAGGAAAAGCAGCAACATAAAGAGAAAACTGGTCGCCGTGGCGCCAACCGCAACGCCGCCAAGATAGACTGGGCTATCCAGATGACCAATCACAGCGGTATCCACCAGTCCCAGCAGGGGAACGGTGATATTGGAAAAGATCATCGGTAAGGCGAGGTGCCAGAGTGCTTTATCAGAAGAGGTAAAGAAAGGCATACAGGAGAGCCTGGAAGAAGTTAGAGGTACTGAAAAAAATGTTGTCCATGCCCGACAAGCGCAGCGCCATCGGGCACGTTGCCGGATGGCGACATAAACGTCTTATCCGGCCTACAGGGCATTAACAGAAAATTACAGCCATTCACCGTTACGAATAACGCCTACCGCCAGTCCTTCGATAGTGAAGTTTTGCTCACGCAGGTCGACAACGATGGGTTTAAATTCGCTATTTTCTGGCAAGAGTTCAACCTTGTTGCCCTGTTTTTTCAGGCGCTTAACGGTGACTTCGTCATCGATACGGGCAACAACGACCTGACCGTTACGCACGTCCTGTGTTTTATGCACAGCGAGTAAATCACCGTCCATAATACCGATATCTTTCATCGACATACCACTAACGCGCAGCAGAAAATCGGCGTTCGGTTTGAACAGTGAAGGATCGACCTGGTAGTGGCCTTCGATGTGCTGCTGCGCCAGCAGTGGCTCACCTGCAGCCACACGCCCAACAAGCGGTAACCCTTCTTCTTCTTCCTGCAGCAGTCGAATACCGCGCGATGCACCGGATACAATTTCCAGCACCCCTTTACGCGCCAGCGCTTTCAGATGTTCTTCAGCAGCGTTTGGGGAACGGAACCCCAAACGCTGCGCGATCTCCGCACGCGTCGGTGGCATACCTGTCTGGCTGATGTGATCCCTAATGAGATCAAACACCTCTTGCTGCCTGGCCGTTAACGCTTTCATTCCGCCCCCTGGGTGTATATACAGTTATGCTGTGAGTATATACAGCTAAAGGTGATTTTGGAACCGCAAACTGCACAAAAAACAGGAGATTTATGCAGTTGTGGAATCTTTATCGCAAATGCGACCACAACAGGATGCCCCAGGTGATCAGAGCGACAAAAATAGACAGCAATACCGCCGCCGACCCCATATCTTTTGCCCGACCGGAAAGTTCGTGATACTCAGAGCCAATACGGTCAACCACCGCCTCAATCGCACTGTTGAGGATTTCAACGATCATCACCAGCATCACGGACCCAATCAACAGCACGCGGGTAATCGCATCGACGTCCAGCCAGCAGGCGATGGCTACGCCCAACAGGACGGCAACGCTTTCCTGACGGAATGCCGCCTCATTGATCCATGCGGCGCGAAAACCTTTCCAGGAATAGCCTGCAGCTTTGATAATTCGGGTGAATCCAGTGGTATTATTGGCCATCAAAAAGAACCTTTTTACATTATTAGCGTCAATGTCATTGTAACGTTACCCCGTTTGTTTCAGGGTGTGGCAAAGCAGCGCGAAGTATGACGGGATACCACAGAAATTAACTAAACTTTCTGATATCCTTGCAGCGCATTTGCATTATTAACCAGAGGCTTTACATCGTTTATGTCCGGCTGGCCACGAATTTACTACAAATTACTGAATTTACCATTAAGCGTCCTGGTAAAAAGCAAGTCTATTCCGGCAGAACCTGCCCCGGAATTGGGACTCGATACTTCTCGTCCCATTATGTACGTCTTACCGTACAATTCAAAAGCAGACTTGCTGACGCTGCGTGCCCAATGTCTGGTGCACGATCTCCCCGATCCCCTGGAACCGCTGGAGATAGACGGAACTCTGCTGCCGCGCTACGTGTTTATTCACGGCGGCCCGCGTGTGTTCACCTATTACACGCCGAAAGAAGAGTCCATCAAGCTGTTCCATAACTATCTCGATCTGCATCGCAGCAATCCAGACCTGGATGTGCAGATGGTGCCGGTTTCGGTGATGTTTGGCCGTGCGCCAGGGCGTGAAAAAGGCGAAGTCAATCCGCCGCTGCGCATGCTGAACGGTGTACAGAAATTCTTTGCTGTGTCCTGGCTGGGACGCGACAGTTTTGTCCGCTTCTCCCCGTCAGTCTCCTTGCGTCGCATGGCGGATGAACACGGTACGGATAAGATCATTGCTCAGAAGCTGGCTCGCGTGGCGCGCATGCACTTTGCTCGTCAGCGTCTGGCCGCAGTTGGCCCGCGCCTCCCTGCCCGCCAGGACCTGTTTAATAAGCTGCTGGCCTCAAAAGCTATCGCTCGCGCGGTAGAAGACGAAGCGCGCAGTAAAAAAATCTCCCACGAAAAAGCGCAGCAAAACGCCATTGCGCTGATGGAAGAGATTGCCGCCAACTTCTCCTACGAGATGATCCGTCTGACCGACCGTATTCTGGGCTTTACCTGGAACCGGCTGTATCAGGGGATTAACGTTCACAATGCGGAGCGTGTCCGTCAACTGGCGCACGATGGGCACGAAATCGTGTATGTCCCGTGCCACCGCAGCCATATGGACTATATGCTGCTGTCGTACGTTCTGTACCACCAGGGTCTGGTTCCGCCGCACATCGCTGCCGGTATCAACCTGAACTTCTGGCCAGCGGGTCCGATTTTCCGCCGTCTGGGCGCATTCTTTATTCGTCGTACCTTCAAGGGTAACAAGCTCTATTCCACCGTTTTCCGCGAATACCTGGGCGAACTGTTCAGCCGCGGCTACTCGGTTGAGTATTTTGTCGAAGGTGGCCGTTCACGTACCGGTCGTTTGCTCGACCCGAAAACCGGCACGCTGTCGATGACTATTCAGGCGATGCTGCGCGGCGGAACGCGTCCGATTACCCTCGTACCGATCTACATCGGCTATGAGCACGTAATGGAAGTAGGCACCTACGCCAAAGAGCTGCGTGGCGCGACGAAAGAAAAAGAGAGTCTGCCGCAAATGCTGCGTGGCTTAAGCAAGCTGCGTAATCTGGGTCAGGGCTATGTTAACTTTGGTGAACCAATGCCGTTGATGACTTACCTTAACCAGCACGTGCCGGAGTGGCGTGAATCGATTGATCCTATCGAGTCTATCCGCCCGGCCTGGCTGACGCCGACGGTGAATAACATTGCCGCCGATCTAATGGTGCGCATTAACAACGCAGGCGCGGCCAACGCCATGAACCTGTGCTGTACTGCGTTACTGGCTTCCCGCCAGCGCTCTCTGACCCGTGAACAGCTGACCGAGCAGCTTGACTGCTATCTCAGCCTGCTACGCAATGTGCCGTACGCGGCAGATGCTACAGTTCCTGCGCAGAGCGCCAGTGAATTGATCGATCACGCCTTGCAGATGAACAAGTTTGAGGTCGAGAAAGACACCATCGGCGACATCATCATTTTGCCGCGCGAGCAGGCGGTATTGATGACCTACTACCGCAACAACATTGCGCATATGCTGGTTCTGCCTTCATTGATGGCAGCCATCGTGACTCAGCATCGTCGTATTTCACGCGCCGCGCTACAGCAGCATATTGATGCGCTGTATCCGATGCTGAAAGCGGAGCTGTTCTTACGCTGGGAGCGTGATGAACTTGCCGGAGTGATTGACGAACTGGCCAGCGAAATGCAGCGCCAGGGACTTATCACCCTGACCGATGACGAACTGCATATCAATCCGGCCCGCTCCCGTACGCTACAGCTGCTGGCGGCAGGCGCTCGCGAGACGTTGCAACGCTACGCCATTACCTTCTGGTTGCTGAGCGCCAATCCGTCGATCAACCGTGGTACGCTGGAGAAAGAGAGCCGCACCGTGGCGCAACGCCTCTCCGTGCTGCACGGCATTAACGCGCCGGAATTCTTCGATAAAGCCGTGTTCAGCTCCCTGGTGCTGACGCTGCGTGACGAGGGATTCATCAGCGACACCGGAGATGCCGAACCGGAAGAGACGATGAAGATCTATCAGATGCTGGCCGAACTGGTCACGTCAGATGTGCGTCTGACCATCGAGAGCGCTACACAAGGCGAGTAAGCATAAAAAAACCGGT
The DNA here is from genome assembly GCF_030334525.1 of Citrobacter sp. Ce119. NCBI lineage: Bacteria > Pseudomonadati > Pseudomonadota > Gammaproteobacteria > Enterobacterales > Enterobacteriaceae > Citrobacter > Citrobacter sp. Ce119. The sequence goes on along the minus strand of NZ_JAOWDR010000017.1, from coordinate 53,566 downwards.
CGGAATGAACTGACCGGTTTTTTATTTTGCAGACTAGACCAAACTCAAAAATGCCAGTAGCTCATCGCCAGTCCTAAGAACAACACCAGACCGACGTAATTATTGTTCATAAACGCTTTAAAACAGGCATCACGTTCGCGATTGACGATCAGTTTCTGCTGATAGACAAACAGCGCGCCCGCCACCAGCAGAGACCAGTAATAACCCAGCCCTAACCCGTTTAGCCAACCCACCAGCGCCATCAACACCAGCACGCCAACCTGCAAAACACCAATAATCAGCTTGTCGTTCTTACCAAACAGAATCGCGGTCGATTTAATGCCTATCTTCAGGTCATCATCCCGGTCAACCATGGCATATTGCGTATCATAGGCCACTGCCCAGAGGATATTGGCGAGGAACATCAGCCAGCAGCTCAGCGGTACGGATTCGCTCACGGCGGCAAACGCCATCGGGATCGACCAGCCAAACGCCGCCCCCAGCACCACCTGCGGCAGATGCGTATAGCGCTTCATAAAGGGGTAAACCCACGCCAATGCTAACGCCGCAACGGATAACAATATGGTCATCGTGTTGAGTGTTAAAACCAGCAGGAAGGCCAGCAGCACCAATACGATGAACAACGTTCGGGCTTCTTTCTCGGTTACGGCCCCGCTCGGCAGCGGTCGATTCGCGGTGCGTTTAACGTGTCCGTCAAATTTCCTGTCGGCATAATCATTCACCACGCATCCGGCGGCGCGCATTAACCATACTCCGGCAACAAAAACCGCCAGGATCCACAGTTGCGGCATGCCCGGGGTCGCCACCCACAATGCCCACAGCGTAGGCCAGAGCAGTAGTAAGGCGCCGATTGGCTTATCCGTACGCATCAAGCGGTGAAACGCCAACAGCTTATTCTGCGTCAGACTCCACTCCATCTTTATCTTCCTCTCAGTACAACGGCGATGCAGGCAGAAAAAGCTCGGTAAGCATCAGCGGCTTACCGCTCAGCCGCAGGCGGGAACGACGCCCCCACAGCGCTGCATCGCGGCCAATCTCAATAAAATCTCGGGTCAATGTTGATGACGTAAACAGGTAGCGTCCGAGCGGGGTTTTCCCCAGGTTTTGTAAGGCCAGTTCAGGACCGCACAAGGTTGATTCAGGCACTACGGTCCGTCCGGCAAGCCAGGGTTCACCATCCGCGCATAACAGGATTTCACGTAACCAATAGCGGGGCTCTTCAGGCAGCAGCGGCAGCTCTTCAGACACCTCATTTTGCCCAACGAATTCTTCGCGAATCAACGTGACGGTGACCTGTTTTCCCTGCTGCTCAAAACGTGTAGTCATGGAATCTTCCAGTAACAACCAGTCGAGCAGTTGGGCGTCCAGCGCCGGGATCGCATCAAAATAACGCAGCGCACGCAGTTGCGTTAACGCAGGGTGTGGCATGCCTTACTCTCCGATTTATAACCTGAAGGCATTGTATCGCAGAAAAGGCATTACGGGGTGAGCAAACACAATTAAGTGATCGGTAGGGCAACATAAGTGTAACAATTAGCACCGAAGGATAAAAAAAGGTGCGCCAGGAGACGCACCAGTTGTTGCAAAATCAACAATGTGGGGAGATGTTTACCCCTTGCCTTTTACACTGCTGATAAAGGTGGATCGGGCAGATTTGGATCCCAGACGTTCAGCTTCATCAAGCAGCTTCAGCGCTTTATCGACATCGCCTTTCGCAACTGCATCCTTAATGCCCTGATTAAAATAGCTTTCCGTGTCGTTCAGCATCGGCTCACTTTTCTTCACCGGCTGCGGCGCAGGTGCGGCAACTGCTGCTGCCGGAGCTGCATAAGCCACCGCTGGTGCGGCGGTATTACCAACCGTAACAGGACCAGGGCCGGACGAGCCAAACAGCGGCCCGACCAGAACGCTGGAGGAGGAGCTGGTTTTGACTTTCAGTTTCAGCAGGCCGTCGGTGGTATGACGAGCGATCGGGTCAGGGATATCCGGAATCGCGTTACCTACCCCCTTGGCATAGGCTTTTGCCGGGTCAAGCAGAGTCGTGGTCTGTTGCAGATCTTTATCCGTGGTAAAGACCAGAACATACAGTTTTTGCTGGCCCAGCGCAGGCGTCAGGCGCATGACCCCTTCCAGGCGATCGGCACTCATCACGCCGGGCTCCTGGTAGGTGAAATAGCTGCTGGGGAAGAACGCAGATGGCGTCATGTTTTGGTCAAGAATTAAGACGTTTGGCGCAAATACGCTGGTTTGTTTGTTGACCTCACTGGACAGCGTCAGGGTCAGTTCGCCAATGTTCGCCGGCACGCTATAGGCCGCGACCGGGCCGGTAATACCCGCGATATCAAGACGCTGGCCCGCTGTCGCAAGCTGTGTCGATTGGGTTTTGGATTGATCAACCGGCGTCCAGGTCAACTGTTGCAGCGCGGCAGTGGGGATTGTTGGGGCCGCGGTGGTGTTCTGCGGAACAATATTAACATCGGCCAGGCTGATGCCAGGCGCGCTGGCAAATAACCCTGCAGATAAACAAAGGGCAACGAGACTTTTCTTCATTTTCATTGTTATCACCTCAGATAGCATGGGTTCAGCGGTGGCCAGGCAATAGCGCGCTAAACCGTAATCAAGAGGGGCTTGCGCCCCTCTTTCGGTCTTTACGTCAGGTTAGTGCTGGATTACCACCAGATTTCCATCTGGGCACCGAAGGACCACTCATCGCTGTCGCCACGGCTGGTTGTGCTGATACCAGAGTTAGTTGCGGCGGCATATTTAGAAACTTTGTCGCCATTTTTCACGTAACCCCACTCTTCATCCCATTTGGCATAGGTTGCGAAGACGCGGATTGCCGGGCGAGACCAGATGCTGTCGCCAGCCTGCCATTGTTGTGCCAGGGTGATTTTGTACTGGCTGTTGCGATCGCTGGTCTGCTGTGATTTAACGTTGTCGTAACCGACTTCCAGCAAGGTGCTCATGATCGGCGTCCATTTGTACATCGGACGGATACCCACGGTGTACCATTCGGTACCCAGGTCGTTATCCAGGTCGATGTTCTGATACATACCGACGTACATCAGGTCCCACTTGTCGCCCAGAGAGATTGCACCATGGTCAAGTACGCGTACCAGGCTACCATTGTTATTGATGTTGTTGTCAACATGATGGATGACAGGTGCATCTGGAGATACCTGAGTATCGAAGGTAGAGCCGTAAGTCCCCTGCGAGCCGCCCTTACCTTGCGTTGTCATGGCGTCAGTCGCGTACTGAACAACAAATTTGTTATAGCCTTTCAGCATACTTTGGGTGTGTTCTGCGGTGAACATCCAACCATCTTTCGTTGCGTCATCCGCGTAGCTGTAACCGTCGGTTTTATTCGCGCGGCCATAGTCCACACCCAGTTCCAGCATACCGTCAGGGTTAGTAGCCATCTGCGCTAAACGTACGTCAAATACGTCGTTCGCGGTATCTTTAGAGGTGTCGTAGATATTCTGGCTACTGAAGGTATAAGACCCCCCAGCTTCCTGAGAACGGGTGGCCGCCAGAGACAGTTTACCGAAGCCCAGATCGATGTTTTCAATACCAGCACCAGGACCTGAAATATCCCAGTAGTAGAAGTCGATCATGTGGACGTCATGACGCTGATAGAAACGTTTACCGGCCCAGATGGTGGAACCCGGCAGCCATTCAATCAGGTTTTTACCCTGCACGTTGGCTTCGCGGAAAGCAGGATCGGTCGCTTCCCAGTCATTCTGCTGTGCAACGGAGTAGGCAACGTTGGTGTCGAAGTAGAAGCTCTTATCGCCCTCTTTCCACACTTCCTGACCTAATTTGATTTCCGCATAGGTTTCACATTCGTTACCAAGACGGTATTTACTTTGTGCACCTGTTGCCTGGAAACATTGTTGTTCACCGCCGCTACCCGTCCAGCCAATACCGGAACGAGCATAACCATGGAAGTCCACGGCCATTGCCTGAACAGACATAATGCCTGCTGCCACAGCAACCGCCAGAGGGAGTTTGCGCAGAGTAATCATCGTTCTATCTCCTGAGATCATTGCTTTTCTTTAAACGCTGCCACCTTCTGCAACTGCGAATGGTTTTGCGTTTCGTTTTTTTTATGGGGACCTTAAACGCCCGGCTCCTGGTGCAACCGACGACATGCAGTGCCATCCTCACGGAACAGATGGCAACGCTCTGGCGGCAGGCCGATAGCGAATGTGGCACCCTCTTCTACCAACACCACGTCGTTCTGGCGGTAAACCAGGTTTTGACGGATGGCGGGGATCTGGATATGAATTTGTGTTTCGTGACCCAACTGCTCGACCACCTGCACTTCACCTTCGAGGGTGACATCGGCGATATCGCTGGGCAGCAGATGTTCCGGGCGGATACCTAAAGACATGTTGGCGCCAACCTGCACCGCATGGCTGTCTACCGGTAGCCAGATTTGCTGGCGGTTGGGCAGCTCAACCTGCACTTGATCGATGGCCGTTGCCGTGACTTTCACCGGCAGGAAGTTCATCTTCGGCGAACCAATGAAGCCCGCTACAAAGCGGTCCGCCGGGTAGTGATACAGCTCCAGGGGCTTACCGACCTGCGCTACGCGACCGGCATCCAGCACCACAATTTTGTCGGCCAGCGTCATCGCTTCGACCTGATCGTGGGTGACGTAAATCATCGTGCGGCCCAGACGTTTATGCAGGCGGGAAATTTCAATACGCATCTGCACGCGCAGTGCGGCGTCCAGGTTCGACAGGGGTTCATCCAGCAGGAATACGCGCGGTTCGGCGACCAGCGTACGGCCAATCGCCACACGCTGACGTTGTCCGCCGGAAAGTGCTTTCGGTTTACGTTCCAGCAGGTGCGCCAGTTGCAGAACTTCCGCGACCTGGTTCACGCGCTGATTCATCACCTCTTTTTTCGCTCCGGCCAGTTTGAGGCCGAACGACATGTTTTCCGCGACAGATAAATGGGGATACAACGCATAGGACTGAAAGACCATGCCCACACCGCGTTCGGCGGGTGGAATGTCGTTCATCCGGGTCTCCCCGATAAACAGATCGCCACTGGTGATGGTTTCAAGTCCGGCAATCATACGCAGCAAGGTCGACTTACCGCAGCCTGAAGGTCCGACAAACACCACGAATTCCCCTTCGTGAATGTCGAGATTGATATCTTTCGATACCACCACGTCACCCCAGGCTTTCGTTACATTTCGCAGCTGTACGCTCGCCATGCCCTTCTCCCTTCGTTACAACCTGTCATCGACAGCAACATTCATGATGGGCTGACTATGCGTGATCCCTTGACTGCGTGAATCCTCCACCCCCCGGCTTTTTTATGGGGGAGGAGGCGGGAGGATGAGAGAGCAGCGTCTGAGACCCGGGCCGTACGCAGCGGAGGAATTTCGTGATGCAGCCTGCAAAAATCGGTGGGTTTTTATGTGCGCCAGTACGCAATACTCACATTTATGTAACACAGATCACATAAAGAGCGGGTGGGGCGTAGGGGTAAGGAGGATGGAAAGAGGTTGTCGTATAAAGAAACTAGTAACCGTTAAGCCACCTCTGCAAAATCACCAAACAGGATGGGAACTATGAAAATCAAAACTGGCGCACGCATCCTCGCATTGTCTGCATTAACGACGATGATGTTTTCCGCCTCGGCTCTCGCCAAGATTGAAGAAGGTAAGCTGGTTATCTGGATTAACGGCGACAAAGGCTATAACGGCCTCGCTGAAGTGGGCAAAAAATTCGAGAAAGACACCGGGATCAAAGTCACCATTGAGCACCCGGACAAACTGGAAGAGAAATTCCCGCAGGTTGCCGCGACCGGCGACGGCCCGGACATCATCTTCTGGGCGCATGACCGTTTTGGCGGCTACGCTCAGTCTGGCCTGCTGGCTGAAATAACGCCTGACAAAGCATTCCAGGACAAGCTCTATCCGTTCACCTGGGATGCCGTACGCTATAACGGCAAACTGATTGCCTACCCGATCGCGGTTGAAGCGCTGTCGCTGATTTACAACAAAGACCTCGTGCCAAATCCACCGAAAACCTGGGAAGAAATTCCTGCACTGGATAAAGAACTGAAGGCGAAAGGTAAATCCGCGCTGATGTTCAACCTGCAAGAACCGTACTTCACCTGGCCGCTGATTGCCGCCGACGGCGGTTACGCGTTCAAGTTTGAAAACGGCAAGTACGACGTGAAAGACGTGGGCGTGGATAACGCTGGCGCGAAAGCGGGCCTGACCTTCCTGGTTGACCTGATCAAGAACAAACACATGAACGCGGATACCGATTACTCCATCGCTGAAGCGGCCTTTAACAAAGGCGATACCGCGATGACCATCAACGGCCCGTGGGCATGGTCTAACATCGACAAGAGCAAAATCAACTACGGCGTCGCGCTGTTGCCAACCTTCAAAGGCAAGCCGTCTAAACCGTTTGTTGGCGTGCTGAGCGCGGGTATCAACGCCGCCAGCCCGAACAAAGAGCTGGCGAAAGAGTTCCTCGAAAACTACCTGCTGACCGATCAGGGTCTGGATGAAGTGAATAAGGACAAACCACTGGGCGCCGTTGCGCTGAAATCCTTCCAGGATCAGTTAGCAAAAGACCCACGCATCGCCGCCACCATGGATAACGCCCAGAAAGGCGAAATCATGCCGAACATCCCACAGATGTCCGCATTCTGGTATGCCGTACGTACCGCAGTGATTAACGCAGCCAGCGGTCGTCAGACCGTCGATGCCGCACTGAAAGATGCACAAGGTCGTATCACCAAGTAGTGCTGTAGCACACGTGCCGGATGGCGGCATAAATGCCTTATCCGGCCTACAACTCACCGTAGGCCTGATAAGCGCAGCGCCATCAGGCACTTTTGCCGACAGATGTTCAATGTTGTAGAGGAAGATCCCCATGGATGTCATTAAAAAGAAACACTGGTGGCAAAGCGACACGCTGAAATGGTCAGTGATGGGTCTGCTTGGGCTGCTGGTCGGTTACCTTGTTGTTTTGATGTACGCTCAGGGGGAGTACCTGTTTGCCATCATGACGCTGATTTTAAGCTCTGCTGGCCTGTATATTTTTGCTAACCGTAAAGCCTATGCCTGGCGCTATGTTTATCCAGGCGTTGCCGGTATGGGGCTGTTTGTCCTGTTTCCGCTGATTTGTACGATCGCCATTGCCTTTACCAACTACAGCAGCACCAACCAACTGACCTTTGAACGCGCTCAGGAAGTTCTGATGGATCGTTCTTATCAGGCGGGTAAAACCTACAATTTTGGCCTGTATCCGGCGGGTGATGAGTGGCAACTGGCCCTCACCGACGGTGAAACCGGCAAGAATTATCTCTCCGACGCCTTTAAATTTGGCGGCGAACAGAAACTGCAGTTGAAAGAAGCCGAAGCGCTGCCAGCGGGCGAGCATGCAACGCTGCGTATCATTACGCAAAATCGCCAGGCATTAACCCAATTGACCGCCATCCTGCCGGATGAAAGCAAAGTGATTATGAGTTCACTGCGCCAGTTCTCCGGCACGCAGCCACTCTATGCGCTCGCTGATGACGGTACGCTCACCAACAGCCAGAGCGGTGTAAAATATCGTCCGAACAACGACATTGGTTTCTATCAGTCGGTGAATGCAGACGGTAACTGGGGCGATGACAAGCTTAGCCCGGGCTACACCGTTACTATTGGCTGGGATAATTTTACCCGCGTCTTTACCGACGAGGGCATCCAGAAACCGTTCTTCGCTATCTTCGTCTGGACGGTGGTCTTCTCGGTACTGACCGTTATTTTGACCGTGGCCGTCGGCATGGTGCTCGCCTGTCTGGTGCAGTGGGAATCCCTGAAGGGCAAAGCGATTTACCGCGTCCTGCTGATTCTGCCGTATGCCGTGCCATCGTTTATCTCGATTCTGATTTTCAAAGGGCTGTTCAACCAGAGCTTTGGTGAAATTAACATGATGCTGAGCGCGCTGTTTGGCATCAAGCCGGCCTGGTTCAGCGACCCAACCACCGCGCGTTCGATGATTATTATCGTCAACACCTGGCTGGGCTATCCATACATGATGATCCTGTGCATGGGCCTGCTGAAAGCAATTCCTGACGATCTGTACGAAGCCTCGGCGATGGATGGCGCAGGTCCGTTCCAGAACTTCTTTAAGATTACGTTGCCGCTGCTGATCAAGCCCCTGACGCCGCTGATGATCGCCAGCTTCGCCTTTAACTTTAACAACTTCGTGCTGATTCAACTGTTGACCAACGGTGGTCCGGACAGGCTCGGTACCACCACGCCAGCCGGTTATACCGACCTGCTCGTGAGCTACACCTATCGTATTGCCTTTGAAGGCGGCGGTGGTCAGGACTTCGGTCTGGCGGCGGCGATTGCCACACTGATCTTCCTGCTGGTTGGCGCGCTGGCGATTGTGAACCTGAAAGCCACACGTATGAAGTTTGATTAAGGGAGATAACGACAATGGCTATGGTCCAACCGAAATCACAAAAGTTACGTTTATTCGCAACGCACTTAGGGCTGCTGATTTTTATCGCGGCGATCATGTTCCCGCTGCTGATGGTTATCGCTATCTCGCTGCGCGAAGGTAACTTTGCCACCGGCAGCCTGATCCCGGAAAACATCTCCTGGGAGCACTGGAAACTGGCGCTGGGCTTTAGCGTTGAGCACGCAGATGGCCGCGTGACCCCGCCGCCGTTCCCGGTACTGTTATGGCTGTGGAACTCGGTGAAAGTGGCCACCATTACCGCGATCGGTATCGTGACGCTTTCCACCACCTGTGCTTACGCCTTTGCCCGTATGCGATTCCCGGGCAAAGCAACCCTGCTGAAAGGGATGCTGATTTTCCAGATGTTCCCGGCGGTACTGTCTCTGGTCGCGTTGTATGCTTTGTTTGACCGCCTGGGCCAGTACATTCCGTTTATCGGCCTGAACACTCACGGCGGCGTGATCTTCGCTTATCTCGGCGGTATTGCGCTGCATGTGTGGACGATTAAGGGCTATTTCGAAACCATCGACGGTTCGCTGGAAGAAGCGGCCGCGCTGGATGGCGCTACGCCGTGGCAGGCTTTCCGCCTGGTGCTGTTACCGCTTTCCGTTCCGATTCTGGCGGTCGTGTTTATTCTGTCGTTCATTGCCGCCATTACCGAAGTACCGGTCGCGTCACTGCTGCTGCGTGATGTGAACAGCTACACCCTCGCGGTAGGTATGCAGCAGTACCTCAATCCACAGAACTACTTGTGGGGCGACTTTGCCGCCGCAGCTGTACTTTCAGCCATTCCGATCACTCTGGTATTCCTGCTGGCGCAGCGCTGGCTGGTCAACGGCCTGACGGCGGGTGGTGTGAAAGGTTAAGTTTTACCGAAGTAACCGCCCGGCAACGGGCAATGCCACTGCAACCCTCAATTTATGTTATCCCAACCTGTGACTGTTATTCGGCGCTCTACGGAGCGCCCTTTTTTTATGTAAATTCCATACGCTTAAGCGATGTAAAACGTTTACACTCACTGGATTATTTTTATTGACAGACAGTTAACATCTTTGTGATAAGCATCACATATGCAAATTTTCATAATGACGAAAACAAAATACAGAATAACACTTCCACTCTCGAAATATTACATTACCCTAACGATAAAATCGGGCGAGTAACAAATATGAAAGTTTATAATTTTGATAAAGTTATTTCACGCGACGGAACCTATAGCGCTAAATATAATAACAAGGGGCGTGACATCATCCCTCTGTCTGTAGCTGATATGGATATCCCCGTAGCTGATTTTATAGTTTCTGAATTGTCAGTCGCAAATCAGAAAGGTATCTACGGTTATACATTATTAAGTGATGACTGGCAGCAAGTAACAGCACAGTGGTACCAACGCCATTACTCGTGGAAGGTCAACCCTGAACACATTGTTTTTTGCCCACGAGTGGTACAAGCCGTCTCATTATTTATCCAGAACTTTACCCAGCCGGGAGATGCTATTGTCAGCCTGGCCCCAGCCTATCATCCTATTAGCCATGCAGTTGAAGTCAACCATAGAGTATTGCTGGAAAGTGCGTTATTTTATCGTGACCACCGCTATGAAATAGACTTTGCGGATCTCGAAGATAAGTTTAAAACGGCTTGTTGTTTTATTCTAATATCGCCGCATAATCCAACAGGAACAATCTGGTCAGAAGACAATCTGAGAAAAATAGCTTCATTAGCAGAGAAATATAATGTTTTTATTATTTCCGATGATGTTCATGCAGACTTCAATTTCACCAAAAAACAACATCAAACAATCTCTTCGATAAGTTCATACGTTGCACAAAACTCGTTTATTTGTACATCTCCAGCAAAAACATTCAATATGGCCGGACTTGAAATCGCCAATATTGTTATTGCTAATGATAAGTATCGTGAAAAGTTTAAATCAGCTCTTATTGCAGCAGGTATCCATAATCCTGGTTATTTCTCTGTTCCTGCATTTCTCTGTGCTTACCGCCATGGCGATTCTTGGTTAGCAGCATTAAAAGATTATTTGGCCGAAAACAGGCGCTGGGTTCAATCATTCTGCCAGGCTCATTTTCCAGACTGGGTTGTCGCCTCTGGTGGTGGAACTTACATGTTGTGGATCGACTACCGAGCGATGAACATCAGCGAAGAGCAACTACGCCATTGGTTTGTCTCCCTCGCTGGTGTTGAGATGAGTTGGGGATCAGATTTTGGCGATGAAGGACTTGGTTTTTTCCGCGTGAACATCGCCACGCCGAGAACCACTCTTACACAAGCATTTGAACGGATTTATCAGAGCATACCCTTCACTACAGGAGTTTCCCTCCATGAATAATAACAATACTCCAAGAACACCAACTCTGGTGGAATCATTGTTACCAATACTAGCGATGGTTCTATTGCTGGGAGTTGGCTATGCAGCTTTCGATCTGCCACCTGAGCCATTAATGGTTCTTTCAACCGTCATTGCTGCGCTGTTAGTTAAGCGGTTGGGGTACGGCTACAATGCAATCCTTGAATCAATATCGCAGAAAATCGCCAAAACAATGCCTGCTCTGCTAATTTTGATCAGCGTGGGCCTCCTGATTGGGACATGGATGATAGGCGGTACTATTCCGCTGATGATTTATTACGGCCTTAATCTGATAAATCCTTCAATGATCTATGTGACCGCCCTGCTCGTTACTGCCGTCGTCTCTGTATGCACAGGGACATCCTGGGGATCGGCAGGCACCGTCGGTGTAGCATTTATGGGTGTGGCCATCGGAATGGAGGCTAATCTGGCAGCAACTGCTGGCGCTATTGTGGCGGGGGCTTATTTCGGGGACAAACTGTCACCTCTTTCAGGCGACACTAACCTGGCCGCGATGGCGGCCCAGATAGATCTCTATGAACACATCGCTCATTTACTTTACACAACCCTTCCTTCATTGATTCTGTCAGCCGTTGTTATGACCCTCTATGGAATGAATGGCGATCTCGGCGGCTCAACCGTGCCCGACAAAGTTCAGCTAATTACAGAGGGATTAAAGGGGATTTATCATTTTAATTTGTTGTTATTGCTCCCCATTGCCATTGTCCTGTACGGTTCGATTACCAAGAAACCAACTATTCCAATTATGCTTGTTTCGGCACTGGTAGCCATGATCAACGCCAGCGTCATTCAGGGTTTCGCACTACACGACATTGTAAAAAGTGCAGTAGACGGATTTAACGTTTCAATGCTTACCGATAAAGATGTTAATCCGCTATTAGGTAATTTGCTCAACCGCGGTGGCATGAACTCGATGATGAGTACGTTGCTTATTTGTTTCTGCGCCCTTTCATTCGCGGGAACATTGGCCTTGAGCGGCGCTTTAGAAGTCATCGTCCATAATCTGCTCAAATTAGTTCATTCCACAGGAACCATGATTCTTGCGACTATTGCCTGTGGCTTAACAATGATTAGCGTGACCTGTAATGGTCAGATCTCAATCCTGATCCCGATTGAAATGTTACGAAGTGCTTATATTGAGCGCGGGCTACATCCAAAAAATCTGGCGAGGACTGTAGAAGACTCTGCCACCATATTTGAACCGATTCTGCCCTGGACTGCCGCGGGTGCCTACATGGCAGGTACGCTTGGTGTTGCTACATTAAGCTATCTTCCGTGGGCTATTCTCTGCTGGAGTGGCATTTTCTTTGCGACGCTATGGGGTTTCACTGGCTTTGGCATCGCTCGCTTGTCCAAAGAAAAGCAGCAACAGCTCATGATGGAAACCGTAAATGAAAGCAAATAGAATCGGCCTGATTAAGATATTCGCCAGTCATTAACCACGTCTACACGCCGCAGCCCGATTGCGGCGTGTTGTCTGTTACTCTCGCTTCAGCCGTTTGGAATTGCACAACCACAGGGTGATCACCAGCAGCAGGATCGCCGCAGAATAGATCAGCACATCCATCGGCGCTTTATGATCGACAATGATCAACCGCACAATCGCGGTGATCCCGATATAGACAAAATAGCGCAGCGGAAAGTGAAACCCTGACTGAAAGTATTTCACAATCAAGGCGATAAATTCAAAGTAGAGGAAGTAAACCACCAGCCCTTCCACCAGCTCATACTTGCTGGTTTGTTCCGGCGCGAACAGCACATCTGCCAGATGCAGCGTTTCTTTCCCGAGGAATACAACCAGGATCAGGCCCAGACTCAGCAGCCCCAGATTCAACACAGTCTGTAAGATGGTGGAGATAAACTCCACGCGCGGACGAGATAGCGACGTCATAACGGCCCCTCCTGTTCAGTGACGAGGTTTCTGTATAACGCAAAAATGTGACAGAGATCTACATTTTTTGTTTATGTTTTGTGCAAGACAGGTCAACGGGGAATGATGAATGTCACGACACATTTCACAGGATGAAGTATGCAGATAAGACAATCCGCTGTCCGCAACGTTACCTGCGGTGAGAACGTGGTGATTTATGAGCCCGCCAATCTCTACGACTGCACATTGGGTGACAACGTCTTTGTCGGACCATTTGTAGAAATCCAGGGCAATACGCAGATTGGCGCAGACAGCAAAATTCAGTCGCACACCTTCATCTGCGAATATGTCACCCTGGGCGCCCGCTGTTTTATCGGTCATGGCGTGATGTTCGCCAACGATATGTTTCGCGAAGGAAAACCCAACGCTGACCGCAACAGTTGGGGGAGAATTATCATTGGAGACGATGTTTCGATCGGCAGTGGAGCGACCATTCTGGCGGTCACTATCTGCGATGGCGCGGTCATCGGCGCGGGAAGCGTGGTGACCAAATCGATCACCGAGAAAGGCGTATATGCGGGAAACCCGGCAAAATTATTGCGTCGCATATAACTTGCCGGATAGCTCGATTAACGGAAATTCACGCTGCGATCGCTGGTCATGTCGTACAGACCAAACTTACGTCCAAGCTGCTGGCCGCCATCACGCGTTAACGGCGTCCAGCCAATCGCCGCACGGCTGCGGGTCGGGCCAGACGAGAACAGATCCAGCGGTACGGAAACGTACACCCCTTTGGTAAAATCACCCTCTCCGTACTCATCCGGCGAGGCATCGGTGATGGTTGCATAGCCACCTACCACAACACCGCTATCAAAGCGTTTCGCCACTTCCAGCGTTCCGCCCTTATCCCCCGCCAGATACTGACCCACGCTGGCTTTCACCAGTACATCCTGAGCGAATGACGGATTCCAGTAAGCCGTCAAATGCCCGGTCTTCACGCTGTAGTCGGTGAATTTCATCATGTCCTGCGCGCTACGCCAGTCACGCTGTTTCACGTAGTTGGCATCAACACCAAACGCCCAACTGCTGTCCAGCGGGCGATACAGCACTTCCGCCCCCGCTCCGCCATACATGGTTTCCAGATAGCCACCGTAAACCTGTCCGTAGAACCCGTTTCCGAGTGACTGGAAGTAGTTGGCCTGCAGGTTATTCACGTAGACATCGTTTTGCACATACTCGCGCACATGGGTACGCACTCGTGGTAAATGCGAATCCTGCGGCGGGTTGGTGTAGTTAAATTTGTCATAGTTATTGGCGAGGTTAGCGAACAAACTCCCGGTGGTCAGCAGATGATCGGTCACCCACCAATCCGCTGTTCCCATTACGCCCAACTGATACATATAGAAGTTTTCCGGGCCGCCCACCGACTGGTTAAGCACCGGATCGATGTGGAGATTAAAGCGTGACTTATCGATATACCAACCCTGCTCGGTCGTTTTCGGCACCACGGGCTCAACGCGTTTTTGCGCCAGTTGGGTTTCATGACCCAACGGCTCGCCTTCCAGATGGCGCTTGAGGCTGGAAACCTCCGTTTCAGTCGTCACCTGCGGCAAGTTAAGGCGATTTTCCGTAATACGGATCGCGCGGATCCCGTCGGGAAGGGAGTTCATCACGATCCGGTTGGCACGTTCGATCCCTTCACGCGAATCACGGTATTTCACCTGTTCACCGGTCACATACAGCGTATCGCCCTGCACCTGAATTTTAGGATCGGCCAGCCCGGCGTTATATTTCAGCAGCGTTAGCTGATTCGCTACCACCGAATGTTGCAGGATGGCATCCTGCGGCTGCGGCTGATATTTCGGCCGGGCGTTGTCGTTATAGTTTGGCCGCAGATCGTTAAAGTTAGTCCGCAGCGTGACCCCAAACATAAAGGTGTTCCCGCGCTCATAGCTCAGGTTAACGTCGGCCCAATCGGTGACGCGATAAATAGCGCCGACGTTAAACTTGCTCTTCTGATCCAGCTTGCCCGCAAAATCCTGTTGGTAATTATTCCCCTCATACTCCAGCTTCAGGCGCAGTGGTTGCCAGGGAGTCTGATATTCCACACCGCCAAATAATGATGCCGGACCATGAAACATCTGGCTGCCGTCAATAGAGCCGGCCTGCTTGTAGCTGTTATCGCGATAGCAGAATTTATCGCTGTATGAGCAAAACGGATTGCTGACGTTGCCGCTGGTCCCGAGATATCCCCAGCCCAGGCCAAGCGAGAAATCAAACGGCCCCCAGGCTTTATTCGCCACTATATACTCCGCATCGAACAGGCCCGTCCCGCCAATATCGCGCGCGCCAGCCGCTACCTGCGGCATCCAGTAGCTCTCTTCCCACAGCCGTAATTTGAGATCAAAAGCCTTATCTTTGTATGTCTGATCGCCTGAAAACGACTCGACGCTGCTGTATTTTTTAGTACGCACATCGGTGTAGCGCAGCGTGGTTTCCAGCCACGGGAACAGTTGTACCGACGCAGAGTAGTAGCGGTACTGATCGTTGTCGCGGTAGTTGAGGCTCATTTCGCCCTCGCGCGCCATGCGTGCAGTTGGGGTTTGCAGCAGCCCCACGCCGCCAAAATCGGACTGCGAAGGTCCAATGGGCGCGGGCCAGGTTTCACCATGGCAAGCAACGCTTACGCCCAGCGCCAGTAAGCTGAGCAGGTAAGTTTTTCTCATTATTCGGGTATCCGCTGGGTCAGGGTGCGAAGAATATCGGCATTGATTTCATCCGGGGTGCTGCTCCAGACAGCATCAGAGAGTCCGACAAAAATGATGCTGCCGGGCATCGGCTCAACGTGACGTTTGTTCCAGTAAGCGACCGGTACTTTCTGCGTGCGTCCATTGGGATAGATGACCCACGCGTAGCTACGATCCGCGCCGCCGAGCCGACTTTGCCCATCGAGGTAGCTGGCGACATCACGCCCGGGCATAAACGGTTGTTTACCTGGGTGGCTTAGCAGGCCAAACAGCGTGATATCGGTTGGCTGCGCTCCGGCCCACAGCGTGTAATTGCCCTGCAGCGGCGGGTTACCTTGCTCGCTGACGCGCACAACATCCGGATCGAGATTAATCTTCTGTCTGCCGGTCACCTTCAGCGCCTGAATTTGCTGGCGTAATGCCTTGATAGATGCGGCATCGTCACCGCTTTCTTCAGCGCTCAGCGTCGCCAGGCGAGCCAGTAATGCCTGCTGCTGACGTTCCGCCTCAGTCGTTGCCCGCTCTTCACTGATAACTGCGCCTGGCCACCAGCTATTGCTCAACTGCGGCTGTCCAACCAGGTCGAGCAGATGTTCAGCCCCGGTCAGCGTTTTTGGCTCTGCGCTGGCGGAGGTAAAGACCTTAACGCTGCCCGCAGCAAAAACGGACGCTGTGCTCAGACTTAACAGCAGCGCCAGTACGGCTCGTTTGATCATGATTTTGCCGCCTTAATCAGCGTGGTTTTCACCGGGAAGTAACGTGCGCCAAGATACTGTTCCGACTGGCGAATCTGCCCTTCGCTGTCGATCCAGTAGCGGTTATGCCAGCGTGTTTGTTCGGTAGTTATCTCTTCATCGAGGAGCCGTACCGGCGTGTTATCGCTGCCGACTTTGATGGTGTCTGCGCCATCCCATTTGAAAACTGAGCGTGCGGTGGCATAGCGTACCTGCTGATGTTCAGTCCAGCCCATCGTACGGGTCCACGTTGCGCCATCGATTATTTGATTTGGTTTGATGAGCGGGTCTGCCGCCAGATTATTCATCTCGATCAGGTTGTCACCACCGAGCTGCGTTTTCACAATGCGCCCATGCTGCGTGACGAGAATGGCCCGATCCTGAGTCACCCATTTTTGCTGTCCGTTTTCTGCGAACGCGAGTACCACAAACAACTGGGGACCGCCGTTGAGTTGCATGTACTGGCTGGCGTAGGGCATGTTTTGGATTTCATCGTCCGTCATCTGTACGCCGGGAGTACCAAACACGCTCTCCCATAGCGAATGACCCAACCCTTCGGTGGTGGCTGAGCACGCCTGCAGTAACAGGCAAACCATTATGATCGCTGGTCGCTTCACGACGTTTCTCCGCAGCGGCAAAATAACCACACCGAAGTGTGGTTAGAATTAATCCCCGTCATACTTCACGTTGCAGATGCGTTAGCTACGTTCACTCACCCCGGTCACATAGCTATCTATGCTCCCGGGGACTCACTCACTTGCCGCCTTCCTGCAACGCGAATTATTTAGGGGCTACGTACCGGTATTACTGGGTACTGGTGGTTGTTGTGGTGGTGGTTCCGGTATTAGAACCATCGCCGCCACCGGTCGCCGCCAGGGCAACCCCCACCGCAGAACTTACGGTGCTCACGCTGGTTGCGGAGGAACTTCCTGCCGAAACCGACGCGGCAGCCGACCCTGCAGCCTCACCCACCTCAACGGGGGCGGCATAGACAGAAGTCGCCGCAAGCGCAGATATAGCCCAAAGGCCATACAGAACTTTTTTCATCACAAATTCCCTTCATTGTATGAATGGAGATTTACCCAAAAGAATTTCGGGCGAGATCGAGTATACACAAGCCAAAGTGTGCAAATTACGCCATACGGGAATTTAGGATAATTAGCCAACAAGCGAGATAACGATTAATAAAATAAAATAACATCCATTTAATCAATCAGTTAAAATATAAATATAGAAAACGCAATATCCGGTAAATCCGAAAACACCAGATATTGAACAACATTTAGGAAATTATTTTAGGATTAAGCTCAATTAAGTAATGAAGATAAAACGTAGATATTCTGGAGCAATCTTATAAAAAAAGCCGATATTAATATCGGCTTTTTTATAAGCAATCTGCAAATTCATTCGAATTGCAGCAAGGCGGCAAGATCGTTAATCCCCGGGAGCATAGATAGCTATGTGACCGGGGTTAACGAACGCAGCCAACACCGCTGCGGTTCGAAGGAAGAAGCAGATTAACGCCAGGACTTATAACGGTTAATCAAACCGTTGGTAGAACTGTCGTGGCTGCTCACTTCGGAACCATCTTTCAGCTCTGGCAGAATGCGGTTTGCCAGCTGTTTGCCCAGCTCAACGCCCCACTGGTCAAAGGTGAAGATGTTCAGGATGGCGCCCTGAGTGAAGATTTTGTGCTCATACAGTGCAATCAGCGCCCCCAGGCTGAACGGCGTGATTTCACGCAGCAGAATGGAGTTAGTTGGACGATTGCCTTCGAACACTTTGAACGGCACAACGTGGTCAAGCGTTGCCGGATCTTTACCCTGGTCGCGATATTCCTGCTCAACGACTTCACGAGATTTACCAAAAGCCAGCGCTTCGGTTTGCGCGAAGAAGTTAGACAGCAGTTTCGGATGGTGATCTGACAGCGGGTTATGGGTGATTGCCGGCGCGATGAAATCGCACGGAACCATTTTGGTGCCCTGGTGGATCAACTGATAGAACGCATGCTGGCCGTTAGTACCCGGCTCACCCCAGATGATTGGGCCAGTCTGGTAGTCTACAGCATTGCCGTTACGGTCAACGTATTTACCGTTGGATTCCATATTGCCCTGCTGGAAGTAGGCCGCGAAACGGTGCATATACTGGTCGTACGGCAGAATCGCTTCGGTTTCGGCACCGAAGAAGTTGTTGTACCAGATACCGATCAGCGCCAGCAGCACTGGCAGATTTTTCTCAGCCGGCGTGGTGGAGAAGTGTTTGTCCATTGCGTGGGCGCCGGAGAGCAGCTCAACAAAGTTGTCGAAGCCTACTGACAAGATGATGGACAGACCGATAGCAGACCACAGGGAGTAACGACCGCCAACCCAGTCCCAGAACTCGAACATATTCGCGGTATCAATACCGAACTCGCCAACCGCTTTACCGTTAGTGGAGAGCGCAGCGAAGTGTTTGGCAACGTGCTTGTTGTCGCCTGCGGTAGCCAGGAACCAGTCGCGTGCGCTGTGGGCGTTGGTCATGGTTTCCTGGGTGGTGAAGGTTTTGGAAGCGACCAGGAACAGCGTGGTTTCCGGGTTCACTTTCTTCAGCACTTCAGCAATGTGCGTCCCATCAACGTTCGACACAAAATGCATGTTCAGGTGATTTTTGTATGGACGCAGCGCTTCGGTCACCATGAACGGGCCGAGGTCAGAACCGCCGATACCGATGTTTACTACATCAGTGATGGCTTTACCGGTATAGCCTTTCCAGCTTCCGGAGATGATCGCTTCAGAGAAGGATTTCATCTTCTCCAGCACCGCGTTTACTTCCGGCATGACATCTTTGCCGTCAACGATGATTGGTGTATTGCTACGGTTGCGCAGCGCCACGTGCAGCACGGCACGGTCTTCGGTGCGGTTGATTTTCTCACCGGAGAACATGGACTTGATGGCGCCTGCCAAATCGGTCTCTTTCGCCAGATCCTGCAGTTTAGCCAGCGTCTCTTCAGTGATGCGGTTTTTGGAGAAATCCACCAGCATCAGATCGTCAAACGTCGCGGAAAACTTAGTGAAGCGATCGCTATCTTTCGCGAACAGATCCGCGATAGTAACGTCTTTCATTTCTTCAAAGTGTTTTTGTAGTGCCTGCCAGGCTGAGGTCTGCGTTGGATTGATGTTTTTCATTAGCAATACTCTTCTGATTTTGAGAATTGTGACTGAGATCGATTGTAACGCCAGTCACAGAAAAGTGTGATTGTTTTAATGCCATTGCCAGGGCATCCGCCAAACGTGGCTAAAAAGTATAGCGGTTATCAGCGTTGTTATTAGTACCGTTACTCAACGCAGTTGCAGCATGAAAAATCCGCATAATCCCAGCGTTGACAGTACAAGCCATGCCTTTTATTTATATACATAAAGTCATTCGATATGCGTCAAGGCGGCAAACCTGAGAATCCACAGGAGCTTACTGAAGTAAGTGACTGTGGTGAGCAGGTGCAGCCAACGAAGAGGCAGATTGAAGGACGAAATGTAATACGGTATTTGCATTTGCGCCTGCACCGGTTTCTGTTCTGCCTTATGTGCCATGGTCGCTCTATTCATTCCCTGACACGAGGTAGTTATGACTGATGTAGTTGTCTCCAAGTTTGGCGGTACCAGCGTGGCGGATTTTGATGCCATGAATCGTAGCGCTGATGTAGTGCTTTCTGATGCTAATGTCCGTGTAGTGGTACTTTCCGCTTCCGCGGGAATCACCAACCTGCTGGTCGCACTGGCTGAAGGGCTGGAGCCAACCGAGCGCTTCGAAAAACTCGATGCCATTCGTCAAATTCAGTTCAATATTCTGGAACGTCTGCGTTATCCAAACGTGATCCGGGAAGAGATCGAACGTCTGCTGGAAAACATCACCACGCTGGCAGAAGCGGCGTCACTGGCGACCTCAACTGCGCTGACCGACGAACTGGTCAGCCACGGTGAACTGATGTCTACCCTGCTGTTCGTCGAGATCCTGCGTGAACGCAACGTGCAGGCGCAGTGGTTTGACGTACGTAAAGTGATGCGCACCAACGATCGTTTTGGCCGCGCAGAACCTGACGTCGCGGCGCTGGCTGAACTGGCAACGCTCCAGTTGGCACCGCGTCTGAGCGAAGGTCTGGTAATTACTCAGGGCTTTATTGGCAGTGAAGGCAAAGGCCGCACCACCACGTTGGGGCGCGGCGGGAGCGATTATACGGCCGCCCTGCTGGCCGAAGCGCTGCATGCCACACGCGTCGATATCTGGACCGATGTTCCGGGCATTTACACGACCGATCCACGCGTTGTTCCGGCGGCGCAGCGTATTGATGAAATCGCCTTTGAAGAGGCCGCGGAAATGGCGACCTTTGGCGCGAAAGTGCTGCACCCGGCAACCCTGTTGCCAGCCGTACGTAGCGATATCCCGGTGTTTGTGGGCTCCAGTAAGGATCCAAAAGCAGGCGGTACGCTGGTCTGCAATAAAACCGCGAATCCACCTCTGTTCCGGGCGCTGGCGCTGCGCCGTAAGCAAACGCTGGTAACGCTGCATAGCCTGAATATGCTGCACTCTCGTGGCTTTTTAGCGGAAGTTTTCGGTATTCTGGCACGCCATAACATCTCGGTAGATTTAATTACCACATCCGAAGTCAGCGTGGCGCTGACGCTGGATACCACCGGTTCGACCTCCACCGGGGATACACTGTTAACACAGTCTCTGCTGATGGAACTGTCTGCCCTGTGTCGGGTTGAAGTGGAAGAAGGCCTGGCGCTGGTGGCGCTGATTGGCAACGACCTTTCCAAAGCCTGTGGCGTGGGTAAAGAGGTGTTCGGCGTACTGGAGCCGTTCAACATCCGCATGATTTGCTACGGCGCGTCCAGCCATAACCTGTGCTTCCTGGTGCCTGGTACCGAAGCCGAACAGGTGGTACAGAAGCTGCACCATAATTTGTTTGAGTGAGTAGATGCCAACGCCCGATGGCTCTTGTACCATCGGGCGTTTTCACCGCATCACCGTTTCATATAACAATCTGTCCAGTTCTCTGACATCACCCTCCCGGCTATCCGGTAACGTCGGCGGAATCTCTCCTCTTTTCAGTTCGGCGCGGATAAACGCATGCAACAGTGGGCGGCGCGGACCATACTCCGCTTCTCTCGCGCACTGCTTGCGTTCCAGCAGTTCATCAATTTCCTGACGCAACGGTGCATCCAGCTCACTTCCCGCCAGCAGGTCGGCAAAACGCATCGGTGGTACACCTTTCCCCGCTTCGACCCACCGCACAGCCAGCAGCGGGCGCAGAACATAGAAGTATTTTTTCAGCCGTACGTCGTCACCCTGCAGATAGCCACGGAAGTTTTTCCGCGCCATCGAATAGTAGTGCCAGCGGGCACGTAGCGGAGAAAACCATTTAGGCACCAACGCTTTCAGCGCTGACACGGTCACTTCATCCTGCTGATAGACCACTGGAGAATCCAGCCACTCGATAAGCGTAGGGTTTGCGCCTTTCAGTAATCCTAGCGCCTTGCGCCATTCCCAGCCGCAGACATCCAGCTCATCATCTATCGGCAACTCGATAACATCTCGTGGCGCCTCGACCCGCAGATACCACTCGGGCGGATGAACATAGATAAATCGCACGTCGTAGTCGCTGTCCGGCGAGGCAAATCCCCAGCCACGACTGCCGGATTCACAGGCATACAGCACCCTGACGCCATAGCGCTGCTCTACCTCTTTTAGCTGGCGCAATATCCTTTCGCGCATCGCGCCGTCCACTGTGTTATAGCTCATTATTCTTATCCTTTTATGTTCACAAGGCCGTGCAGTACCTGGTCGAGGCCACCAAACACCGAGATTTTATCGATACGTTCAGCGACTCTTTCGAGGGTTTCCAGCTCTTTTAAGCGCAGCGCCACCGGGTTGTTTTCCATTACTTTCGCAGTATTCAACAGCGATCGCGTCGCGGCAGTCTCTTCACGACGGCGGATAACGTTGGCCTGAGCGGATTTCTCAGCTTCAACCAGTTGGGACAAAATGGCTTTCATATCTCCCGGCAGGACAATATCTTTCACGCCGAGCGAAGCCACCTCAATACCAAACGGCGTCATTCGGGCTTTCACCTGTGCGCTCACCACCTCATCGATCACCTGCTTATCTTCCAGCAGTTCGTCCAGCGTGCGCGTTCCCACCGCTTCACGCAGCGCAAACTGTAACTCGCGGTAAAGGTGGTCCAGCGGTTTGGTCAGTTGACCAAAAGCCTGCAACACATCGCTATAACGCCAGTTTGCGGCCAGATTTAATCGCAGATTGACCTTATCTTTGGTCAGGATCTCTTGCCCGCCGACCTCCAGCACCTGTAAACGGGTATCAACAACTTCAACTTCAATCAGATGGTTTATCTTCCAGTATGCGGTCAAACCCGGCGGTAACAGCGCCTGGGTTTCGCCATCAATTTTCAGCACACCAACGTGCCACGCAGGAACTTGCACCGTTAAGATGGCTTCACGACCTTTCACCGTACCGTTACGTCGTGGCTGTAATACCGCATTCATCACCTCAACCGGTACCAAAACCTGACGAGTATCCATGCGCACCAGCGTCAGCGCTTCCTCTGCACGCCAGTACAGACGGCGCGTGGCAGGTGGGCAGATCTCCTGTAAAACACCGTTGACATACAACGCTCCGGCTTCGGTATCCGTCGTATCAACAACCAGGCAGTAACGCTCTACCCATGCAGGCTGGAAACGACGCAAATACTCCGCCAGCGCTTGCGGTACCTCGCTACCATCCCTATTAACGATCAGCACTTCAGGGGCGTTAAACCACGGCAAACGGTGCTGCCCAGACTCCAGCGTCTGATAGTAATCGCCCTCGCGGGATAAAAGACCTAACTGCCCTTTTTGTATCGTGATTTTCTTAGCCATTTTATTATTCCTTTATGTTGTTCAGGTGCGGGTGCAGGGGCGAAGCGGCAGGGGAATTCCCTTTTGCCTGTCGCACGGCATCTTTACCGGCAGCCTGTTCTGGAGCGTGCTAACTGCGCATCGCTCCGTTTTATTTCTATGATTAACAACCAGTTTTCATTCGGAGGATGAAATTGGGAATCGAACCCACTGTGTGTCATCGGCTGACGGAACACTTCTGGAAAACAGCCTGTACCGTTCCTGACGTGCCGGCGAGGTTTAACCCCCTGCGTTTTCAGCGTGATTGACGTAAGAGTTATTGCCAGAAGCGTGCCAAAAAGAAAAATACGTGAATTAAATTTTTAACTCATTGATTAACAATCATTTTATTTTACGCACTTAGATTAAAGATTGCCGTGGCGAAGATATTTTCTTATCTTTTTATATCGACATTTATCTTTGTGGATAAACCATGAAAAAGAGACGGGTAGTCATTGGCGTACTGGGTACGGTGCTGGACAAGCGCGGTAAACGCGCTAATCGATTTAAAAAGTGGCGACCCACGGTTGGATTGTGCCAACAGCCTGATCTCCCTGTCGACAGACTGGAACTGCTGCACCAGCCACGCGATGAGAGCATGGCGCAAAGGTTGATTGAAGACGTCGCGCTGCTCTCACCAGATACCGAAGTACGCCCACATGCCGTGACTATTAACGACCCCTGGGATTTTGAAGAGGTCTACGCCGCCTTTCTCGACTTCGCCACCCACTACAGCTTTGATACGGAAAACGAAGAGTATCTGGTGCACATCACCACCGGGACGCACGTCGCGCAGATCTGCTGGTTTCTGCTGACGGAAGCCCGCTACCTGCCCGCCAGCCTGCTACAAACCAGCCCGGCACCAGCCGGTTCATCGGACGAAGCCGTCGCCGCTGGCGTCTGCTCGGTTATCGATCTCGATTTGAGCCGCTATGCCACGCTCACCAGTCGTTTTCAGCGCGAACAGCAACAGTCTGTCTCCTTTCTGAAGGACGGGATTGATACGCGCAACGCCACCTTCAATAAACTGATCGATCGCATTGAGCGTGTAGCATTACGTTCGACCGACCCGATCCTGCTCACCGGCCCCACCGGCGCGGGTAAATCCTTCCTGGCGAAACGTATTTTTCAGCTACGCCAGTCGAAGCATCTGGTGGCAGGGAAACTGGTCGCCGTCAACTGCGCAACCCTGCGTGGCGACAATGCGATGTCTACGTTGTTCGGTCACGTGAAAGGGGCGTTTACCGGCGCACTCACGGCGCGCAGCGGACTGCTGCGTGAAGCGGATGGCGGCGTGCTGTTCCTTGATGAGATAGCCGAGTTAGGGCTGGACGAGCAGGCCATGCTGCTAAAAGCGATAGAGGAAAAAACCTTTTTCCCGTTTGGATCGGACAAAGAAGTACACAGCGATTTTCAACTGATAGCCGGAACCCATCGCGACATGCAGCAGTGGGTCGCTGAAGGCCGTTTTCGCGAAGATCTCTATGCACGTATCAATATGTGGAGCTTCGCCCTGCCCGGTCTGGCGCAGCGGCGGGAAGATATCGCCCCGAACATCGAGTATGAGCTACACCGTTTTTCCAGCCGTAAACAGATGCAGATCCGTTTCGACAAAGAGGCTCGCGTTTGTTATCTGGCATTTGCCTGTTCCCCACAGGCGCAGTGGCGCGGCAATTTTCGCGAGCTAAGTTCATCCATCGCGCGAATGGCGACACTTGCCGAACAGGGGCGCATCACCTTATCCCTTGTCGAAGAAGAAATTGCGCTGTTAAAGGAGAGTTGGCAGATTGTCGCTTCGCAACCTGAACTGAACATGGACATAGACCTGTTCGATCGCCGCCAGTTAGAAACGGTGTTGGAAGTGTGCCGCCGCAGCGCGTCGCTGTCGGAAGCGGGGCGCGAACTGTTTGCCGTCTCACGGCAGAAGAAAGCCAATCCTAACGATGCAGACCGCCTGCGCAAATATCTCGCCCGCTTCGGACTGAGCTGGGAAAACGTTCGCAGCGGAACATAAACATAATTTGTTTGAATAATATTTCATCACGCGATAAACAATAACTATAGCCGGGCTCGAACCCGGCTTTTTATAACAACACAACACATTTCAATCGCAAGGAATATAACATGCTCGCTACTCTCACGCGGCTGTTCCCGTTATGGGCGCTGCTGCTCTCTGTGATTGCGTATTACACGCCCACCACCTTTACGCCTGTCGGGCCATTCGTGCCGTCGTTACTGATGCTGATCATGTTCGGCATGGGCGTTCACCTGAAGGTGGACGACTTTAAACGCGTACTCTCACGTCCAGCACCCGTCGCGGCGGGTATTTTCCTGCACTATCTGGTGATGCCGCTCGCCGCATGGATTTTAGCGCTGGCATTTAATATGCCGCCGGAATTATCCGCAGGGATGGTGCTGGTCGGTAGCGTCGCCAGCGGAACGGCATCAAACGTCATGATCTATCTGGCAAAAGGCGATGTGGCACTCTCTGTGACTATTTCATCGGTTTCAACGCTGGTCGGCGTTGTCGCCACACCGCTGCTGACACGGCTGTATGTCGACGCGCATATCCAGGTCGATGTGATGGGTATGTTGCTGAGTATTCTGCAGATCGTGGTCATTCCGATTGCGTTGGGATTGGTCATTCACCACCTGTTCCCACGCGTCGTAAAAGCCGTGGAACCCTATCTGCCCGCATTTTCTATGGTGTGCATTCTGGCAATCATCAGCGCCGTCGTGGCGGGTTCTGCCTCGCACATTGCGTCGGTCGGCTTTGTGGTGATTATCGCCGTAATCCTGCATAACACCATTGGCCTGCTCGGCGGCTACTGGGGCGGAAAACTGTTTGGTTTCGACGAGTCAACCTGCCGGACGTTGGCTATCGAAGTGGGCATGCAGAATTCAGGACTTGCCGCTGCGCTGGGCAAGATCTACTTTGGCCCGCTTGCCGCCCTGCCCGGCGCGTTGTTCTCCGTCTGGCATAACCTTTCCGGTTCGCTGCTGGCAGGCTACTGGTCCGGCAAGCCGATTGAAGAGAAACCACACGCAGTAAAACAACACTAATCTTCATAAATGGAGGAGGCATCCTCCATTTCTCCCTACCTGCATTTGAACCCCATCACAAAACAACAAATACCAACACAAAACAAAATAATTATTTAATTGTTATATTTCAATCAAATATACGAATAAACTTGTTTAAAACCCCAATTTAATCATTTTATGCATGTTGATTTGGTTTGTTTTAATTGGGAATATAATTCCACTACAACACAGATAAACCCTTACCCTATCTTCGAGGCCGCTATGAAAAAAATTGCGATTATTGGAAGCAGTGGAGGCAACCTCTACAACCTGGGTGGTGCCGAACCCGAAAAGCTACTCCAGGAAATTTACCAGCAGTGCGAAGCCGCAGGTGTGGAAGTTGCCGCTGTGCAGTTCATTGCGGCAGAGGCCTCAATGGACGCTGCCAAACCTCACACGCCAGCGTCTGTATTTG
The DNA here is from genome assembly GCF_030334525.1 of Citrobacter sp. Ce119. Classification (NCBI taxonomy): domain Bacteria; kingdom Pseudomonadati; phylum Pseudomonadota; class Gammaproteobacteria; order Enterobacterales; family Enterobacteriaceae; genus Citrobacter; species Citrobacter sp. Ce119. Next base: position 26,909 of record NZ_JAOWDR010000017.1, on the reverse strand, counting down.
CACTAACCACAGAAAACCAACAAAAACCACAAAGGATATTTAAGGGCAAACTTTCAGAAGTGAACGACTCGGTAGTTGAGAGCGATTTCAGGATTGCTGAGATGATCCGTAACGGTGAGATCGACGGGATCATTGTGATGAGCGCCGATCCGGTGAAGGCCAACCAGGCTGTCTTTGCCGCCGCTGTTGAGATGAAAACACCGATTGTTGGCACCGGCGGAACCTCAATGGCGCTAGTGGCGGCAAAAGGGGCAAATGTCGTCGCAACCTCGGGCACGACAGGAACCACCAGCCGAACCCGCGCAGTCTCCTTCATCGCATCACTGTGTAAGCACTGGGGCGTTAAATATAAACCACAGTTGGGCAGCGCTTCTCCTTCACAGGGCGGTTCTGGAAAAAGCCTGCTTAAGCGCTTCAATATTCGCAGCATTATGATCCCTGCGCTGCCGGGCTTTATCGCCATGGCAATCGTGCTCGCACTCAGTCACATTCCGGGCCTAGAAAAACTCAACGATATCTTTGAAATTCTACTGAAGGGCCTGCCGGTTTTAGTTGCGGTTCTCGCAGCAAAACAGATTTCGGAACTGGATGAAGTCTCAATTGTTGCTGGGGTGGTCGCCGGAGTACTTTCCGTCGAAGGCGGTCTGATTGGAGGGATCATCGGTGGTTTGATGGCCGGGATTTTCGTTCGTTGGCTGTTTGAATTATGCCTGAATTGGCGCTTTCCGATGACCACCGTCAACATTGTAGCGGGTGGGATCTCGGGCCTGGCCGCTGGGTTAATCATGCACTATCTGCTGAGTCCGCTGGCGCTGTCAGCAGGTAATTACATCAAACTGGCTATCGAAAGCACACTGGCCTTCAGCCCTATTCTTGCCGGCCTGCTGGCTGGGTTGGTTATCTGGCCAGCTATTCTGGGGGGAGTCTATCACGCAGTCATTCTGCCGCTGGTGCTCCTGGAAATGGAAAAATCCGGTGTCAGCTTCCTCGGTGCTGTCGATATGGTGGGCCTGGTGATGGTTGCTGCAGGTATCAACCTGGCTAACGTCATCGCACCACGAGAAAAAAGCGAAGCAGCCGTCGCGACGCCCGGCCTGCTTATCAACCTCGGCTTTGGGACCTTCGTTGAATCGGCCTATCCGTTCATGTTTGCCAACAAAATTGTCTTTGGTTCAGCGATCGTTTGGGCCGGTCTGGGCGGCATGATGCTGGGTTTCTTTAACGTCAAAGGCGTGGCTTATGTCCCTGCATTTGCCTCTCCGTTCTTATCCAGCAATGCGCTGCAAATGGCGATTGTGATGGTTACCGTCATGGGCCTGACCTGTATTTCCACCATTATTGCCAACCGTTTTAAGGCTGTCGCACAGAAAGAATCTACCGCGTCAGCCCATTAATTAATGCACCAACACCAGAGGTACACCATGTTTAAAGGCGATATGAATAAAAAACGCGCTAAAGCGTTACAGAAAGTGAAAGATGCCATCACGCTGCACGGCGGGCAAACCATCCTCAGCACAGGGATAACCGGCGACGATGCGCGTCTGGCAAAAGCAGTATGTGAGGCGGGCGTTAAGCTGCTCGAACCGAACCATCCCGCACTGGCGTTAGCGCGTGGGCATAAGGGGGTGAGCAACATGCACGCGGCGGAACAAATCCGCCACGAAATTACTAACAGCCAGATGGCCGAAGCAGTACATGGCGTACGTAATGTGGTCCCTGACGATATCTTCATTACCGTCGGTATTGCAGGTGGCTTTACCGAAACGTTACCAGTCCCGCTCACGGAAACAGAGATACTGGAGATTGCCCGTGCTGGTGCCGATGGCTTACACACCCATAAATCCGACTGGGACGATCTACAGGACATCGTTAATCTCGCCCATCAGTATGGCCTGACCGTTGATGCTTATATTGGTCACCCGGATGACCTGCATACCTTCGGTATTCCTGCGCGCACTCCGGAAGAGGTCGCCAGCGTAGCAAAACGGATGCAGGAAATTGGCGTCGACATGATTGGTTTAATGACCGGTATGAGCTACGAAGGCGTAGCCGCAGGTGATATTCCGCAAGCCATTAAAGATCGCCTGTGGGCACTGGTCGGCGCGGTAAGCGTGCCGACGCTGGCGGAAGGCGGAATTAACCTCGCCAATGCCAAAGCGTTTAAGGATACCGGGGTCAATATTCTGGTCGTCGGTACGGCAATCGACAATATGGTCTGCAACGCCGCCAAAGAGGCTGTCACACCGTTTATTGCGCATTGATATTAAGGGAAAAGAAGCATGTTACTGGTCACCGATCTGGATGGAACACTACTGACTTCGCAAAAGACAATCAGTCCACGCACACGTCAGGCACTCATTGATTTCCACCAGCGCGGTGGCCTGCTGGCCGCTTGTTCTGCCAGACCGGTCTCCTCTATGATGCGCCTGCTACAGCAGCAGCAGGTTGATGCACTGTTTGGTTGGTGCGCCGGCTTCAACGGAGGTCAGATTCTCGAGATGGCGCAGCAGCGCAATATCCATACTGCAGCGCTCTCTTGTATGAATCTTCGGGATATTGACCGACATATTGCGCTTTCCCTCTGTCCTCATCACTTTTTTAGCGCCGATGCTATTTATCATCGTTGCGACCAACAGGTAGCGCCATGGACAACTTATGAAGCCCGTTTATTTGAATTACCACTTATTTCGGCAGCACCTGGAAATATTTTAAACCGGCATGATATTTATAAAATCACACTCGTTACTGAGCAGTTAAAAATAAATACACTGTTTGCAGAAGTGAATAATAAATTACCTTATGGCTATACAGCGACTATCACTGGGGAGAATTACATTGATATCCAACGTAGCGAAATAAATAAAGGTTATGCTATTAGCATGTTAATGCGCCAGTTAAATATAACATCAGAAAAGGTTGCGGCGATTGGCGACCAGCAAAACGATATCAGTATGTTTTCCGCCGCCGGCATTGGTATTGCAATGGGGAATGCGCCAGAGGCAGTAAAACAACAAGCCAGCTATGTGACGGCCTCTAATGATGATGAGGGTATTGTCTGTGCGTTGGAGTGGTTGCGTTGCTCTGCACATCCAGTTACCATGCGCCAAAGCACGACGTTGGCGGAAAATAATGAACCCGATTAAAAGAAGAAAACATATCCTCGATGAATTAAATAAATTCGGTGAAGTGACGGTTATCAAATTATCGGAAACGCTAAAAGTCACATCAGAGACCATTCGCCGCGATCTCTCCATCCTGGAGTCTGAAGGGCAAATTACCAAGATTCACGGTGGAGCCGTCAAGAAGCAGGTTGTTCAGGAAGATGAATTTGGCGCGCGGATTGATATACACCGCGAAGAAAAAATGGCAATTGGTAAACTTGCCGCCGGGATGGTCAGCGAGCACGACACTCTATTCATTGATTCCTGCACAACCAATCTTATTCTGGCCGAACAATTACCTCCTCTGGCCTATTCCGTTATTACTAATTCAGCCTTGATTGCCGATAAAATCAAAGAACATAATCTCAAAGCGCGCGTTTATGTATTAGGTGGTGAATATGACTACCATTTCCGCGCCAATCTCGGCGTCTCCGTTTGTCAGCAAATAAACACTATTCACGCAGATATCTGCTTCATCGGCGCGGGTGGTATTTCACCTCAACATGGTGTGCTGGTGAAAAGCTTCGATGAAGCCTATGTTGCCAAATCAATGATTGCTATGAGTAAAAAGTCGGTAATTCTTGCCGACCATACAAAATTTGGCCAGGACGGTGTGATGTGTATCGCCACATTAAAAGAGATCGATAACATCATCACAGACAAGCGATTCAGAACAACGGGCTATACACAGCAGGACTTTGCCGGAAAATTACGTATTGCTGAATAATACAATACATGACGCTATCAGCAGGTTCTGGATTACCGTACACTGAGGATATCGGCTAACAGAGGGCACCCATATGGCACTCCCCCGCATTACCCAAAAAGAGATGACCGAACGCGAACAGCGTGAACTGAAAACGCTGCTCGACCGCGCGCGCATTGCGCATGGTCGCCTGCTGACCAACGCAGAAACCAACAGCATCAAGAAAGAGTACATCGATAAACTGATGGCCTTGCGCGAAGCGGAAGCGAAAAAAGCCCGCCAGTTGAAGAAAAAGCAGGCTTATAAACCGGATGCGGAAGCATCGTTTTCCTGGTCAGCAAATACGCCAACGCGCGGCAGACGTTAACGCCCTTTCTTCTTACGCCCCGGCGAGGTAAAACGCTTACCGTTTGCCGCCGGGCGCGATTTCTCTTTCTCCGCCGATTTTTCGATTTTCACTACCGGGCGCTTAATGCCTGCGGTTTTGGGCTTCGCTTTCGCCTTCGGTTTGGCTTCTGAGGACGAGTTCTCAATCAGCTTGAACAGATCGATCAGTTCGTCATCCGTCAGGTCGCGCCATTCACCCAGCGGCAGACCGGACAAACCAACGTTCATGATACGCGTACGCTCAAGTTTGGTAACTTCATAGCCAAAGTGTTCGCACATACGACGGATCTGACGGTTCAGCCCCTGAATCAGCGTAATGCGAAACACAAACGGCGCTTCTTTCTTCACCTTACATTTTTTGGTGACGGTGCCGAGGATTGGCACACCGGCCCCCATCCCACGGATAAAATCATCAGTGACCGGCTTATCTACCGTCACCAGATACTCTTTTTCGTGATCGTTACCGGCACGCAGGATTTTATTCACCAGGTCGCCGTGGTTGGTCAGAAAGATAAGTCCCTGAGAATCTTTGTCCAGACGACCGATTGGGAACACGCGCTTGCTGTGATTGACGAAATCAACAATGTTGTCGCGCTCGCTGTCTTCGGTGGTGCTGACAATCCCTACCGGCTTATTCAGCGCGATAAAAACCAGATCTTCCGCTTCACGCGGCTCAATCAACCGACCATTTACTTTTACGACGTCGCCAGGCATCACCTGATCGCCAATGGTGGCGCGTTTGCCATTCAGGAAGACATTCCCTTGTTCGATAAAGCGATCCGCCTCGCGACGCGAGCAGATTCCGCTTTCACTGATGTATTTGTTTAATCGGATAGATGAGTCGGGCAGCATAGTTTCTCCTGTATACACTTCATCCTTCAAGCTGTCTCTGCGTTGGCTGCCCTCACTCACCCAGGTCGCATAGCAATCTATGCTCCCAGGGATTCGCTCCCTTGCCGCCTTGGTACAACTTGAATGACTTTGTGTATTAAAAGCGAAATATACCCTACCTTGTGGGCGATAAAAAATAATCGTGTTCGAATGCCCGAGCGCTATTTGTGATCCGCCCCGCCTTTTGACACAAAAGTGTCAGTGATCCATATCTGCAATTTTGTTGAATGAAAACAAGCAGAATCAAGACATTAGAGCGACAAGCACATATGTGCCAAAGACGCGCAATCACCACATCAAATGTGCAGCACAATCGGTCAGTTATTGACGCTGAAATAAGTGAAAATAGCTTTGAGATGTGAAACAGATGGGGTTATATCAGATCAAGAAGGCAATTTCGTGATTTGCACAAATGTGCAGGAGTCCCAAAATGGCGATGGAAAACAGCGATGATATCCGCCTGATCGTAAAAATCGCGCAGCTTTATTACGAGCAGGATATGACACAAGCGCAAATCGCCCGCGAGCTGGGGATTTACCGCACCACGATCAGTCGGTTACTAAAACGTGGCCGCGAGCAGGGTATCGTCACCATCGCCATTAATTACGACTACAACGAAAATCTGTGGCTGGAACAGCAGCTAAAACAAAAATTTGGCCTGAAAGAAGCGGTCGTAGTCTCCTGCGACAGCGAACAGGAAGATGAACAACTTAATATGATGGGCGTGCATGGCGCACAGTTACTGGAACGCTTACTGGAGCCCGGCGACATTATTGGTTTTTCATGGGGTCGCGCGGTACGGGGATTGGTTGAAGGATTATCCCCGGCCAACCAGTCACGCCAGCTTATCTGTGTGCCGATTATCGGCGGACCGTCCGGCAAACTTGAAAGCCGCTACCACGTCAATACGCTGACCTACGGCGCCGCGGCAAAGCTCAAGGGGGAATCGCACCTGGCCGATTTCCCGGCGCTGTTGGAAAACTCGCTGATCCGTAACGGTATTATGCAGTCCCGGCACTTTAAATCGATTTCCGCCTACTGGGATAATCTGGACGTCGCGCTGGTCGGAATTGGGTCTCCGGCAATACGCGATGGTGCCAACTGGCACGCTTTTTACGGCAGTGAAGAGAGTGATGACCTGCATGCCCGCCATGTGGCCGGAGACATTTGCTCGCGCTTTTACGATATCAACGGTGTAACCGTAGAGACCAGGATGAGTGAAAAGACGCTCTCCATCGAAACCAATAAATTAAAACAGGCGCGTTACTCCATTGGCATTGCAATGGGTGAAGAAAAATACACTGGAATATTAGGCGCATTACGTGGGAATTATATTAACTGTTTAGTCACCAACAGCCATACCGCTGAATTATTGTTGAAGTAAATATATTTGAATTGATCCTGCCATAATTAATTTTATGTGGGATCCCCTTATCTGAAATTGGGAGTTTATTATGCAAACGTGGTTAAATCTGCAAGACAAAGTCATTATTGTTACCGGTGGTGCATCCGGAATTGGTCTGGCCATTGTCGAGGAGTTATTAGCGCAAGGCGCAAATGTGCAAATGGCAGATATTCATAGTGGCGAAGGTAAATATGAAAACCATAGCGGATATCATTTCTGGCCAACGGATATTTCCAGCGCTAAAGAGGTTAATCATACTGTTACTGAAATTATCCAACGCTACGGACGTATTGATGGACTGGTAAATAATGCTGGCGTTAACTTCCCGCGGCTACTGGTCGATGAAAAAGCACCCGCCGGGCAATACGAACTGAACGAAGCTGCTTTTGAAAAAATGGTTAATATCAACCAGAAAGGTGTGTTCTTAATGTCGCAAGCGGCGGCACGCCAAATGGTAAAACAGCATAACGGCGTGATTGTGAATGTCTCTTCAGAAAGCGGACTGGAAGGCTCAGAGGGCCAAAGCTGCTATGCCGCCACTAAAGCCGCGTTGAATAGCTTTACCCGCTCCTGGTCGAAAGAGTTGGGCAAGCACGGCATTCGTGTGGTTGGCATTGCACCTGGCATTCTGGAAAAAACCGGTTTGCGCACCCCCGAATATGAAGAAGCGCTGGCCTGGACCCGCAACATCACCGTTGAACAGCTGCGTGAGGGTTATACCAGGAACGCGATCCCGATTGGTCGCTCAGGACGTTTAAGCGAAGTCGCTGATTTTGTTTGTTATCTCCTCTCAGAGCGCGCCAGTTATATCACCGGAGTAACCACTAACATTGCGGGCGGAAAAACGCGCGGCTAAGGAGGTTTTATGGTCAATGCAATCTTCTGCGCTCACGGCAATCTGGCCTGCGCCATGCTGGAATCGGTACAGATGGTCTACGGCGATGCCAACGTCGAAGCGGTGGCATTTGTCCCTGGGGAGAACGCCAGCAACATCGTGGAAAAACTGAAAAAGTTAGTAAGCGTTCACACTGGCGATGAATGGCTGATTGCCGTCGATCTGCAGTGTGGCAGTCCCTGGAATGCTGCCGCTACGCTGGCAATGCAAAATCCCGCTATTCGGGTTATTAGCGGGTTGTCGCTGCCATTGGCGCTGGAACTGGTTGATAACCAAAGCAGTATGAATGTGGATGAACTGTGTGAACACCTGACGACCATTGCTCAACAAACCTGTGTCGTCTGGCAACATCTGGAAACGACCGAAGAGGATTTCTGATGAACATTACCCTTGCTCGTATTGATGACCGTTTGATTCACGGTCAGGTCACCACCGTCTGGTCAAAGGTGGCGAATGCCCAACGAATTATTATCTGCAATGACGACGTTTATAACGATGAAGTACGTCGCACATTATTACGTCAGGCCGCCCCGCCCGGAATGAAGGTTAACGTCGTTAATCTCGAAAAAGCAGTCGCTGTTTACCATAACCCGCAATATCAGAGCGAAACCGTTTTTTATCTGTTTACCTGCCCGCAGGATGCTTTAGCAATGGTAAAACAAGGGGTAAAAATCGCCACGTTAAATATTGGCGGCATGGCCTGGCGACCGGGTAAAAAACAATTAACCAAAGCGGTCTCTTTAGATGATGACGATATCAAAGCTTTTCGTGAGTTAGATAAATTGGGGGTTACGCTGGATTTACGCGTCGTCGCATCGGATCCATCAGTTAATATCCTTGAAAAAATAAAAGAACAATCGCTCGCTGAATAAATAAAAATGCCTGTGTATTTATGCTTTAACAGGCAGGGATGATCACATTCACAAGGTGACATATTATGGAAATAAGTACCCTACAAATTATCGCCATATTTATATTTTCCTGTATTGCCGGAATGGGCAGCGTGTTGGATGAGTTCCAGACCCACCGTCCGCTTATTGCTTGTACCGTTATCGGCCTGATCCTCGGTGATTTAAAAACCGGGATTATGCTCGGCGGCACGCTGGAGTTAATCGCTCTGGGTTGGATGAACGTCGGCGCAGCGCAGTCTCCCGATTCAGCGCTCGCCAGTATTATCTCCGCCATTCTGGTTATCGTCGGTCAGCAAAGCATTGCTACCGGTATCGCCATCGCCCTGCCCGTCGCGGCGGCAGGCCAGGTACTGACGGTATTCGCCCGTACCATTACCGTGGTATTCCAGCACGCGGCGGATAAAGCAGCCGAAGACGCCCGCTTTCGCACCATCGACATGCTGCACGTTTCCGCTCTCGGCGTACAGGCGCTGCGCGTTGCCATTCCTGCATTAATCGTCTCGCTGTTTGTCAGCGCGGATATGGTCAGCAGCATGCTCAACACCATTCCGGAATTCGTCACCCGCGGATTACAGATTGCCGGCGGCTTTATCGTGGTGGTCGGTTACGCCATGGTGCTGCGCATGATGGGAGTGAAGTACCTGATGCCCTTCTTCTTCCTTGGATTTATTGCCGGAGGGTATCTCGATTTGAGTCTGCTGGCTTTCGGTGGCGTGGGCGTGATCATCGCGCTGGTTTACATCCAGTTAAACCCACAGTGGCGTAAAGCCGAACCGCAGGCGCAACCCGCCTCTTCCCAAGCTCTCGACCAGCTTGATGACTAATGGAGCCAGCCATGGAACAGAAAAAACTGACCAAATCCGACCTGTTTAGCATGTTTGTTCGCTCCAACCTGCAACAGGCATCATTCAACTTTGAACGCATTCATGGGCTGGGCTTTTGCTACGACATGATCCCTGCCATCAAGCGCCTGTATCCACTGAAAGAGGACCAGGTTGCGGCACTCAAACGGCACCTGGTGTTCTTCAATACCACACCTGCCGTTTGCGGCCCGGTAATTGGCGTGACCGCCGCGATGGAAGAAGCTCGCGCCAACGGCGCGGAAATTGACGATGGTGCAATCAATGGCATCAAAGTTGGGCTGATGGGTCCGCTGGCCGGCGTCGGCGATCCGCTGGTATGGGGAACACTGCGCCCGATTACCGCCGCGCTCGGCGCATCGCTGGCACTGTCCGGTAACATTCTCGGCCCGCTATTGTTCTTCTTTATTTTCAATGCAGTACGTCTGGCAATGAAGTGGTACGGCTTACAGCTTGGCTTTCGTAAAGGGGTCAACATCGTTAGCGACATGGGCGGCAACCTGCTGCAAAAGTTGACCGAAGGCGCATCAATTCTTGGCCTGTTTGTCATGGGGGTGCTGGTCACCAAATGGACCAGCATCAACGTACCACTGGTGGTATCGCAAACGCCTGGCGCAGACGGTACCACCGTCACCATGACCGTGCAGAACATTCTCGACCAACTCTGCCCCGGCCTGCTGGCGCTTGGTCTGACGCTGCTGATGGTGCGGCTACTCAACAAGAAAATTAATCCGGTGTGGCTGATCTTCGCCTTGTTTGCGCTGGGGATTATCGGTAACGCGCTGGGCTTCCTGTCCTGATTTTTCCGCCCCGGCGATGCTGGGGCTACTTCAACAAATTGTCCTCGAAAGAGGAAGAGGTGGTAACAATGCAAACAACAACAGCTTTACGCCTTTATGGTAAACGCGATCTGCGCCTGGAAACCTTCGACCTTCCTGAAATGCAGGATGATGAAATTCTTGCTTCCGTCGTAACCGACAGCCTTTGCCTTTCTTCCTGGAAAGAGGCTAATCAGGGTGAGAACCACAAAAAGGTGCCAGATGATGTGGCCACCAACCCAATCATTATCGGCCACGAATTCTGCGGCGATATTATTGCCGTGGGGAAAAAATGGCAGCACAAGTTTCAGCCCGGCCAACGCTATGTCATTCAGGCTAACCTGCAACTGCCGGATCGCCCGGACTGTCCCGGCTACTCCTTCCCATGGGTGGGCGGTGAAGCCACGCACGTCATCATTCCTGATGAAGTCATGGAGCAGGACTGCTTGTTGGCTTACGAAGGCGAAACCTATTTTGAAGGTTCATTGGTTGAGCCACTGTCCTGCGTGATTGGCGCATTCAACGCCAACTATCACCTGCAGGAAGGCACTTATAACCATAAGATGGGCATTCGTCCGCAGGGGCGTACGTTAATCCTCGGCGGCACTGGGCCAATGGGACTACTGGCGATCGACTACGCGCTGCATGGTCCGGTTAACCCGGCGCTGCTGGTAGTGACCGACACCAATAACGACAAGTTGAGCTACGCCCGCAAGCACTATCCGTCAGAGCCACAAACGTTGATCCACTACCTTCACGCCCAGGATGCAGCTTATGACACATTGATGGCATTGAGCGGCGGCCATGGGTTTGACGACATCTTTGTATTTGTACCCAACGAAGAGCTGGTCACGCTGGCCTCTTCCCTGCTGGCTGCCGATGGCTGCATGAATTTCTTTGCGGGTCCGCAGGATAAGCAGTTTAGCGCGCCGATTAACTTCTACGACGTGCACTACGCCTTTACCCATTATGTTGGGACATCTGGCGGCAATACCGACGATATGCGCACGGCGGTAAAACTGATCGAAGAGAAGAAGGTTCAGGCCGCAAAAGTGGTGACGCACATTCTGGGGCTGAATGCGGCTGGTGAGACAACGCTGGAACTGCCAAAAGTCGGTGGCGGGAAAAAACTGGTCTACACCGGCAAAGCCTTTCCGTTAACCGCGCTCACCCAGATTGATGATTCAGCCCTGCGTGACATCCTGGAGCGCCATCAGGGGATTTGGTCGCAGGAAGCCGAACAGTACATATTGTCTCACGCCGAGGAAATTTAACATGATTAACCGCGACACCCAGTTGTGCATGTCGCTTGCCGGCCGCCCCGGCAACTTCGGCACACGTTTTCACAACTATCTGTATGAAAAGTTGGGGTTAAATTTTATCTACAAAGCCTTTACCACGCAGGATATTGAGGCCGCGGTGAAAGGCGTTCGCGCGCTAGGCATCCGCGGCTGCGCGGTATCGATGCCGTTTAAAGAGAGCTGCATGCCGTTTCTGGATGCCATCGATCCTTCCGCAAAAGTCATTGACTCTGTCAACACCATCGTCAATGACAACGGTAAGCTGACAGGATTTAACACCGACTACATTGCGATAAAAAGCCTGATTGCCAGCCACCAGCTTGATACCCACGCACGCGTCATGATCCGCGGCAGCGGTGGAATGGGTAAAGCGGTTATCGCCGCGTTTCTCGATGCCGGTTTTCGCGATGTGATCGTCGCCGCCCGCAATCGTGAGAGCGGCCCGGCGCTGGCAAAACAGTACGGTTTCCAGTGGCAGCCTCAGCCGGAAGGGATTACCTGCGATATTCTGGTCAACGTGACGCCCGTCGGCATGGCTGGCGGTAAAGAGAGCGATGAACTGGCCTACAGCGAAGCAATGGTCGCTGCCGCCAGCGTGGTGTTTGACGTCGTCGCCCTGCCGCCGGAAACACCGGTGATTAAACTGGCACAGCAATTAGGTAAAAAGACCATCAGCGGTGCAGAGGTGATTGCCTTACAGGCCGTGGAGCAGTTCGCCATGTACACCGGCGTACGCCCGGATGACGCGCTAATCGCCGAAGCGGCAGAATTTGCGCGGGCGGGGTAAAAAGCAGGAACAGAGCGCCAGGGACGGGCGCTCTGTTTATTTTAGGTACTATGCAACAGCAAACAATTGCTGGTCAGCTTTCACTTCCAACTGCGCCAACGCGGGAATCAACTGGCTGATGTAATGTTGTGGTTAGACGCCCTGATCGTGTTCCCGCACTTTCGGGGCGTTGTCATTTTTGGTGTGTGAGAGTAATGTGTCATCACACATACTCACACTACTCTTGTGTAATTAAGGTGTCAACACACATGAACGAAAGAAGAGGCAATCCTCCGTTTCAATTCCGTCTGGATCCGGAACTGCGCAAAGCGATGGAAGAAGCACAACGGCAGGATGGCGATGAATCGTTGGCAGCCTGGATTAAACGAGTGATTAGAAAAGAGCTGAAACAGAAGGGAATTGAAGTCTAGTGATACTAAATTCTCATCAACCTTTTCTGAAGGCTGAGTAAACAGACTAAAGGAGATAGTCAAAGATTAACATGGAGTTAAAAAACATAGCTCTCGTGACCGTTATGTACGTCACTGCGATCTGGATGTTATTGCATGGTATTAGAGGATTCCAGACAGGTGTTATCATTGAAACAAGAAAAAGCTCCCCTATAAAAGATTACTATTACCGCGGGGACTTAGGATTTTATGTTAACGTTTTTCTATATATCGTCGGTGGTACCGGGATGATTGGCTTCACAAGCTGGTTGCTAATGACTGATTTGGGTTACTGGTAGTTATTCACTTTCAGCGTGCCCAGTACATTGCCCCCCTTCCCGACAACAACGTCTACAAATAGGTATAAAAATCTATTGCGAGGCGCTTTCCAGAACCTCACTTCCAACATCGTGAGCCATATCAGTGAGGCGTTATACTGACGGTGGTAACATGACTGCGGTTGGTAATTTTCTGATTACATGGAGAAATGATGGAACTGCTTTTATTGAGTAACTCGACGCTGCCGGGCAAAGGCTGGATGGAACATGCGCTGCCGCTGATTGCTGAACAACTGAATGGTCGCCGTACGGCGGTGTTTATTCCGTTCGCTGGCGTGACGCAAACCTGGGATGAGTACACGGCGAAAACGGCAGCCATCTTTGCGCCAATGGGCGTCAACGTTACGGGTATTCATACCGTTGCCGATCCGATTGCCACTATTGAAAACGCAGAGCTGGTGATTGTCGGCGGGGGTAATACCTTCCAGTTACTGAAAGAAAGCCGCGAACGCGGACTGCTGGCGCCGATTGTGGATGTCGTCAAACGCGGTGCGCTGTATATCGGCTGGAGCGCGGGTTCCAACCTTGCCTGCCAGACCATCCGCACCACCAACGACATGCCGATTGTCGATCCAAAAGGCTTTGATGCCCTGGGTCTGTTCCCGCTGCAGATTAACCCACATTTCACCAACGCGCTGCCGGAAGGCCACAAAGGCGAAACGCGTGAACAGCGTATTCGCGAGCTGCTGGTTGTGGCGCCAGAGCTGACGGTAATTGGCTTGCCGGAAGGTAACTGGATTAAGGTGAGTAACGGTAAGTCCGTGCTCGGCGGCCCGAACACCACGTATATCTTTAAAGCGGGTGAAGAGGCGGTTGCCGTTGAAGCAGGCCACTGCTTTTAGTTGATTTGTTGTCTGATGCCGGATGGCGGCTTCGCCTTATCCGGCCTATATGGTAGACGACAGCATTGCCGGATGGCGGCATAAATGCCTTATCCGGCCTACCGCTTCACCTCACTCAATAATCATCCCGCTCATCGTCTTCATCCGGCTGTTCCAGCACGCTGTAAGCCACTGAACAAAACAGCGAGTTCAGACGCTGCATATCGCCCAACAGCGCCAGGTGCAACGAGCTGGTCTCGATGCTCTGCACGTTCTGCTGATGCAAACGGTCAACGTGCGCATGCGAATAACGACGGTTGAGAATACGGAAGCGGTGCTTGCTGCGGCGCAGACGACGGGCACTGGTCACATCACCTGAGAAGAACACCGACATTGCCAGTTGCAGATTGCTGAGCAACTGATCGTAGAGCGCATCCAGTTCTTTTAGCCCTTCGACAGAGAATGCCCGGCGGGCGGCCAGCGACTTATCGGCTATCTCGCTGCCCATACGTTCGACAATATCGGAAGCCTGCTCGAGGTTGAGCGACATTTCGATAATCTCCGCCCAACGGCGTGATTCCTCTTCCGCCAGCTCATCCTTTGGCATCCGCGCCAGATAGAGCTTAATGGCCGTGTATAGCACGTTAATGTCGTCCGCCATCCTGCGCAGCTCTTTCTCTTCACGCGGCTCACCGTGCATCACCTTCTTCAGCCCGTCCATCATCTGCTCCATCGCGTCGCCTATGCGCAAAGCTTCACGGGCGGCATTAGCCAAAGCGAGCGTCGGCGTATCCAGCGCGCTAACGTCCAGATGTTTGGGCTTCAGATGCGCATCAAGTTCTGGCTCATCGCGGATGATGCGCTTACAAAAACGCGCCATCGGTTCGGCGAACGGCACCATCGCCACGCAGCGCACCAGGTTGTAGAAGACGTGGAAGTAGATAACCAGTTCAGATTTCGCCAGCGGCAGTTCATCCATCAGATTAGCCAGCGGATGAACAAACGGCAGGATAATCAGGCTCCCCACCAGCTTAAACAACAGACTGCCGAGCGCCACTCGGCGGGCGGCGGCGTTCGCGGCGCTGTTATTCAACATCGCCAGCAGGCCAGAGCCGAGGTTGGCGCCAATCACCAGACACAACGCCACCGGGAACGAGATAATGCCCGCAGCGGTCAGCGTGGCCGTCAGCAGCACCGCCGCCAGGCTGGAGTAGCTGATAATCGCAAACATGGCGCCAATCAGCGCATCCAGCATGATATCGCCGGTGAGCGAGGCGAAAATAACCTGTACGCCGTTCGCCTGGGTGATCGGCGTGACCGCCTGCACAATCAGCTCCAACGCCAGTAAAATCAATCCCAGCCCAATACCAACCCGCCCCAGTTGCCCCACGCGGGACTGCTTACGTCCGAGAAAGAAGATCACGCCGATAAAAATCAGCAGTGGCGACAGCCAGGAGAGGTCGAAAGTCAGGATACGCGCCATCAGCGCGGTCCCCACGTCGGCGCCGAGTACAATCACCAGCGCAGGGGTGAGCGCCACGAGATCTTGCGCGACAAACGAAGTGACCAGCATGGTGGTGGCGTTGCTGCTTTGCACCAGCGCCGTCACGCCGATACCCGCACAAAAGGCGAGCGGCTTCTTTTCAACACTACGGCTGAGGACGGTACGCAAGCGGGCGCCAAAGACACGCATCACGCCGGTACGCACAATATGCGTACCCCAAACCAGCATCGCGACGGCAGAAAGCAGGTGTAACAGAGTTAACACGGAATCAGGTACTCCTTATCGTTATATGTTCCTGAGGCCGAAGCCTTCTTTCAGTATAAGGGTTTAAACGTAATAAAGAGACAGGGCACTCAATGAGTGCCCTGTTTGTTGTAAATAAAGATGACAGTTTTGTGAATCAATCAGCGTCGTAGCCGAGGTTTGGCGCTAACCAACGTTCGACTTCCGCCACGCTCATGCCTTTACGGAAGGCATAATCTTCAACCTGATCGCGCTGGATTTGCGCCACGGCGTAGTACTTGCTGTCCGGATGACTGAAATACCAGCCGGAGACCGACGCGCCTGGCCACATCGCAAATGATTCAGTGAGCTTCATCCCGGTGTGCGCTTCCACGTCCAGCAGTTCCCAAATGGTGGCCTTTTCAGTGTGTTCCGGGCACGCCGGATAGCCCGGCGCCGGGCGAATCCCCTGGTAGTTTTCGCGGATAAGTTCCTCGTTACTGAGATTCTCATTCGCCGCATAGCCCCAGTAAACTTTACGCACGCGCTCATGCAGATACTCCGCGAATGCTTCCGCCAGACGGTCAGCGATCGCTTTCACCATGATCTTGTTGTAGTCGTCATGCTGGGCTTCAAAGGCGTCCGCCAGCGCATCTTCCTCCAGACCGCCGGTAACCGCGAAAGCACCGATGTAATCCGCTTTGCCGCTCAGTTTCGGCGCGACAAAGTCAGACAGGCAATAGTTGGCGAAACCGACTTTTTCCGTCTGCTGGCGCAGGTGATGACTCACGTTGATGACGTGCGTACGCGTCTCGTCACGGTAAATCTCGATGTCGTCACCCACGCGGTTGGCTGGGAATAAACCCACCACGCCGCGCGGATTCAGGGTCTTCTCAGCGCTGAGTTTATCCAGCATGTCGTTGGCATCTTTGAACAGGCGCTTCGCCTCTTCTCCTACCACCTCATCTTCAAGAATGCGCGGATATTTCCCGGCCAACGACCAGGTCATAAAGAACGGCGTCCAGTCGATGTAGTTGCGTAGGGTTTCGATGCTGGCTTCAACTTCCTGCACGCCGAGGCGGTGCGCCACCGGCGGCGTGTAGTTTTCCCAGTCGAAGGCCAGATCGTTATCACGGGCAACCTGTAACGTTACCGGCGGGGTACGCGGTTTCTTACGCGCATGCTGGATACGCACGGTTTCGTACTCTTTACGCGTACGGGCGACAAAGTCATCGCGCTGGGTGTCTGAGAGCAGCGCGGCCACGACGCCCACGGTACGCGAAGCGTTCTGCACGTAAACCGTCGGGCCACTGTAGTTCTGCTCAATTTTCACCGCGGTGTGTGCTTTCGAGGTGGTCGCACCGCCAATCAGCAGTGGGATGGTGAAGCCCTGACGCTCCATTTCTTTCGCCACGTTGACCATTTCGTCCAGCGATGGGGTAATCAGCCCGGAAAGGCCAATCAGATCGGCATTCACTTCACGCGCCGTTCTGAGGATTTTCTCCGCGGGCACCATCACGCCAAGATCGACGATTTCGTAGTTGTTACATTGCAGCACCACGCCAACAATGTTTTTGCCGATATCGTGCACATCGCCCTTCACGGTCGCGATGACCATCTTGCCGTTGCTGGAACCTTTCTCTTTGCTGGCCTCAATGTACGGTTCGAGGTAGGCCACCGCCTGCTTCATCACGCGAGCGGATTTCACCACCTGCGGCAGGAACATTTTTCCCTCGCCGAACAGGTCGCCGACCACGTTCATGCCGTCCATCAGCGGTCCTTCAATAACCTCGATCGGACGCGCAGCTTGCTGGCGCGCTTCTTCGGTATCCAGCTCAATAAACTCGGTAATGCCTTTCACCAGCGAGTATTCGAGGCGCTTTTTCACGTCCCAGGTGCGCCATTCCGCCATCTGGGCATTCGCCGTGTCGTCGGTTTTACTGCCGCGATATTTCTCAGCCAGCTCCAGCAGTCGTTCGGTGCCATCGTCACGGCGGTTAAGGATCACGTCTTCAACCGCATCGCGCAGCTCGGCGGGCAGGTCGTCATAAATCGCCAACTGTCCGGCGTTGACGATCCCCATGTCCATACCGTTGCGAATGGCGTAGTAGAGGAATACCGCGTGAATAGCTTCACGTACCGGGTCGTTGCCGCGAAACGAGAATGAAACGTTTGAAACGCCGCCGGAGATCAGCGCATGCGGCAGTTCGCGTTTGATGTCCTCACAGGCGCCGATAAAGTCCTGCGCGTAGTTGTTGTGCTCATCAATACCGGTCGCGACGGCAAAGATGTTCGGGTCAAAGATAATGTCTTCCGGCGGGAAGCCCACTTCTTCGGTAAGAATTTTGTACGCCCGACGGCAGATCTCGATTTTACGCGCGCGGGTGTCGGCCTGCCCCTGCTCGTCAAAAGCCATCACCACCACCGCGGCACCGTAGCGACGCAGAAGCTTCGCGTGATGAATAAAGGTCTCAACCCCCTCTTTCATCGAGATGGAGTTAACGATGCCTTTACCCTGAATGCACTTCAGCCCTTTCTCGATAACGTCCCATTTCGAGGAGTCGATCATGATCGGTACGCGGGCGATATCCGGTTCACCGGCGATCAGGTTGAGGAAACGCACCATTGCCGCTTCGGCGTCGAGCATCCCCTCATCCATGTTGATATCGATAATCTGCGCGCCGCTTTCCACCTGCTGGCGGGCGACATCCAGCGCTTCGCTGTATTTCTCTTCTTTGATCAGGCGTTTAAATTTCGCCGAACCGGTGACGTTGGTGCGCTCGCCGACGTTCACAAACAGGCTGTCGTCGCCGATGTTCAGCGGTTCAAGGCCGGACAGGCGGCAGGCAACCGGGATTTCCGGCAAACGGCGCGGCGGCAAGCCATCCACCGCGCGGCTCATGGCGGCGATGTGTTCCGGCGTGGTGCCGCAGCAGCCGCCGACCACGTTGAGAAAGCCCGCCTGCGCCCACTCGCGGATTTGTGCCGCCATGGTGTCGGCGTCGAGATCGTATTCGCCAAAGGCGTTTGGTAAACCGGCATTCGGGTGCGCGGTCACGTAGCATTCGGCAATGCGCGACAGTTCCTGCACATACTGGCGCAGCTCGTCCGGACCTAAGGCGCAGTTCAGGCCGAAAGTCAGCGCATCCGCGTGGCGCAAGGAGTTATAGAATGCTTCGGTAGTCTGGCCGGAAAGCGTACGCCCGGAAGCATCGGTGATGGTGCCGGAGAGCATAATCGGCAGCTCAACGCCCAGCGCTTCGAATTCGGTTTTCACCGCAAAAATAGCGGCTTTGGCGTTCAGGGTATCGAAGACGGTTTCAATCAGGATCAGGTCACTGCCGCCTTCCACCAGCGCTTTGGTAGATTCACGGTAGGCGGCCACCAGTTGATCAAAGGTAATGTTGCGGTAAGCCGGGTCGTTAACGTCAGGCGAGATAGACGCCGTACGGTTGGTTGGGCCGAGCACACCCGCGACATAGCGCGGTTTTTCCGGCGTGCGCGCCGTCCATTCGTCTGCCGCCGCACGCGCCAGTTTAGCTGCCGTAAAGTTGATTTCCGCCGACAGGGATTCCATCTGGTAATCCGCCATGGCGATAGTCGTGGAGTTAAAGGTGTTGGTTTCGATGATATCCGCGCCCGCCTCAAAGTAGGCGTTATGGATCGCGGCGATCACCTCCGGTTTGCTGAGCACCAACAGGTCGTTGTTGCCTTTCAGATCGCACGGCCAGTCGGCAAAGCGTTCGCCGCGGAAATCCTCTTCGCTCAGACGATATCCCTGGATCATGGTGCCCATACCGCCGTCCAGCACCAGAATACGTTCATTTAACTGCTGACGTAATTGTTCTACTTTGCTGCTCACACTCGCTCCCGACAACGCTCAACCAGACCGAAAAAAACTCAACAGGCCATACTGGCACAAACCTGAGAGGTGGAAAAGGGAACAACGGCCAACATGAGACATGTTCAGCTTCACTCATCCGATCAGTACAGGAATTCTTGCATTATAATTTAATAAAACGAAAATGATTTCCACGATACAGAAAAGGAGTCCGCCATGGTTGCCACAATCCCCGCGAAACGCGGTAGAAAACCCGCCGCTGCTACTGCGCCTGCAACCGGGCAGGTTCAGTCTCTGACCCGCGGCCTGAAGCTACTGGAGTGGATTGCGGAATCCAACGGCAGCGTGGCGCTAACCGAACTGGCGCAGCAGGCCGGCCTGCCAAATTCCACGACTCACCGTTTATTGACCACCATGCAGCAGCAGGGTTTTGTCCGCCAGGTCGGTGACTTAGGACACTGGGCCGTCGGTGCACATGCGTTTATCGTCGGCAGCAGCTTTTTACAAAGCCGTAATTTGCTGGCGATTGTCCACCCGATCCTGCGCAAGCTGATGGAAGACTCCGGTGAGACGGTAAACCTCGCCGTGCTGGATCAAAGCGACCATCAGGCCATTATTATCGACCAGGTGCAGTGCACACAACTGATGCGCATGTCCGCGCCTATCGGCGGCAAACTGCCGATGCACGCTTCCGGCGCGGGTAAGGCGTTTTTATCCCAACTGAGCGAAGAACAGGTGACTGGCCTGCTACACCGTAAAGGCCTGCACGCTTACACCCACGCCACGCTGGTGTCGCCGGTGCATCTGAAAGAGGATTTGGCCCAGACGCGCAAGCGCGGCTATTCCTTTGATGATGAGGAACATGCGCTGGGCCTGCGCTGCGTGGCGTCATGCATTTATGACGAGCACCGCGAGCCGTTCGCCGCTATTTCCATTTCCGGACCCATTTCGCGCATTACCGACGATCGCGTGACCGAGTTTGGCGCTATGGCGATCAAAGCGGCGAAAGAAGTGACGCTGGCGTATGGCGGGATTCGCTAAGATGGGATTGCCGGGTGGCGGCTACGCCTTATCCGCCCTACGGTCGGTTTCATAACGCACGCTGAAACGCTGTTTGCGCCGGTAGGCGTAAACATCTTCCACATGCCCGTTTTTAATCCGCGTTTGCAGGCCCCGCCAGTAGTCGGCGCTGAACAGGTCAGCGTGCATCTCTTCAAATAGCGGCCCGATACGCGGGTCGGCACAAAGCCAGTGACGAAACTCTTCCGGGAAGACATCTCCCGGCGATACGCTGTACCAAGGCTCAGCGCTCATCTCATCTTCCGGGTAGCGTGGCGGCGGGATATGGCGGAAATTCACCTCCGTCATGTAGCAAATTTCATCATAGTCGTAGAACACCACGCGCCCGTGGCGGGTCACGCCGAAGTTCTTAAACAGCATATCGCCGGGGAAAATATTGGCGGCAGCCAGTTGGCGAATCGCGTTGCCGTACTCTTCAATGGCATCGCGCAGCTGCTGGCCTTCGACCTGCTCCAGCCAGATATTCAGCGGCACCATCCGTCGTTCGATATACAGATGGCGAATGACAATCTGATCGCCGAGATCGGTAATTTTTTCCGGGGCTTCCTGCAATAACAGCGCCATCAGCGCCGGATCGATTTGCCGTTTATCCAGCACAAAGTTCTCGAACTCCTGAGTGTCAGCCATTCGCCCAACACGATCGTGCTCTTTGACCAGTTGATAGCAGGCGCGGACGTGGGCGGCAGACATCTCTTTTTGCGGGGCAAATTTGTCTTTGATGATTTTAAACACCCGGTCAAAGCCCGGCAGGGTAAACACCAGCATCACCATGCCGCGAATACCCGGCGCTTCGATAAAATGCTCATCGCAATGGGCAAGATAGAGCAGATACTCGCGGTAACTTTCGGTCTTCGCGTGTTTCTGACAGCCAATCGCCATGTACAGTTCGGCGGTGGTTTTTCCGGGCAGGATCTCGCGCAGCCACTCCACCAGCGCCGCAGGCAACGGAGCGTACACCATAAAATAGGAGCGGGCGAAGCCAAACACAATGCTCGCCTCCGCTGTCGTGGTCAGACAGGTATCGACAAACAATTCGCCTTCGTCAGTCCGGTGGATTGGCAGTAAAAACGGCAGCGTCCCGGAAGGGGTGATCAACTTACCAACCAGCCAGGCGGCCTTGTTGCGATAAAACAGTTCGTTCGCCACCTGTAAATGACAGCGCTGCAACACATCCGCACCCAGAGTTTCGGTCAGGTGTTCGATGATGTAGTGGATATCACGATGTTTGTTCTGCCACGGTAGACGCAGAGGCAGATCGCTGAGAACGCGCGTAAGCAGCCACTCCCAGCCGGTATCAGGAAAGAAGTCTTTCGCCAGCGGACGTGGGATCGTGCGAAAACGGCGCTCTGGCTGAGAACTGAAAATAAACAGCCGCTCGGGAGTCAGCGAGCGGTGGTCAAATAACCGGCAGTAGACGGAGTTAAAGAAACTCTCCGCAATCTCGAAGCGTGGGTAATCCGGCAGTAGCCGGGTGTAATGCTCTTTCACGCGAAGTAAAAAATCCGCGTCGGTACTTTTACCGTCAGTAATGCAGCGCAGCTGTTCCACCACCAGACCCACATGGTGATCGTAAAGGTGAATACGACTTTTCATCGCCTGCTGAACCGCATGCCAGTCGGCATGTTCAAAACGCTGCTGCGCGCCGGAGGTGACTTCCAGAAAACGCCCGTACTGGGCGTCGAAACCTTGCAAGATAGTCTGAGCAATCAGTAATTCCAGGCCACGCGTCATCGATTTCTCCCATCCGGCACAACGTCATGCCGGATGGCACGTTCGCTTATCCGGCCTACATCCCTTCGTAGGCCCGGTAAGCGCAGCGCCACCGGGCATTAATCAAAACTGCGATTCTTCGGTCGAGCCGGTCAGCGCGGTCACCGAGGAAGTACCGCCCTGAATGATGGTGGTGACTTTATCGAAGTAGCCTGTACCCACTTCCTGCTGATGGGATACGAAGGTGTAACCGTCTTTAGCCGCCGCAAATTCTGGCTGCTGAACCTTCTCAACATAGTGGCGCATGCCTTCGCCCTGCGCATAGGAATGCGCGAGGTCGAACATGTTGAACCACATGCTGTGGATGCCCGCCAGGGTAATGAACTGGTATTTGTAACCCATATCCGACAGTTGCTGCTGGAAGCTGGCAATGGTTTTGTCGTCGAGGTTTTTCTGCCAGTTAAACGACGGCGAACAGTTGTAGGCCAGCAGTTTGCCTGGGAATTTCGCGTGAATCGCATCGGCAAAGCGCTTCGCCAGTTCGAGGTCCGGCGTGGAAGTTTCACACCACACCAGATCCGCATACGGTGCGTAGGCCAGGCCACGGCTGATCGCCTGCTCAATGCCCGCATGCGTACGGTAGAACCCTTCGCTGGTACGTTCGCCGGTGATGAACTCGCTGTCGTAAGGGTCGCAATCAGACGTAATCAGATCGGCTGCGTCAGCATCAGTACGCGCAATCACCAGCGTCGGAACACCCATGACGTCGGCTGCCAGACGGGCGGCCACCAGTTTCTGGATAGCTTCCTGAGTCGGAACCAGCACTTTGCCGCCCATGTGACCACATTTTTTCACCGATGCGAGCTGATCTTCGAAGTGAACGGCCGCTGCACCAGCCTCAATCATCGATTTCATCAGTTCAAACGCGTTCAGTACGCCACCAAACCCAGCTTCCGCATCGGCAACAATCGGCAGGAAGTAATCGACATAGCGCGGATCGTTCGGCTCAATACCGGTTGACCATTGGATCTGATCGGCGCGACGGAATGTGTTGTTGATCCTGTCCACCACTGCCGGGACGGAGTTCGCCGGATACAGCGATTGGTCTGGATACATGCTGGATGCCAGGTTGGCATCTGCCGCCACCTGCCAACCTGAAAGATAGACCGCTTCAATACCGGCCTTCGCCTGCTGCAGCGCCTGACCGCCGGTCAGCGCGCCGAGGCTGTTGATATAACCTTTCTTCGATTCACCGTGCAGCAGACGCCACATTTTCGCCGCGCCAAGCTGCGCCAGCGTACATTCCGGGTTGACCGAGCCACGTAATTTCACCACTTCCTCCGCGCTATATGGACGGGTGATGCCTTCCCAGCGCGGTTGAGTCCATTCTTTCTGTAATTCTTCGATTTGTTGAGTACGGGTTTTCATGTGCAGATGCTCCATATTGTTATGTGGTGGATTACGCCAGCAGGCGGTAACCTGGCAGGGTGAGGAAGTCGATTAAGTCATCTGATGTGGTGATTTGTTCCATCAGGCGCGCGGCATCGTCAAAACGCCCGCTGCTGTAGCGGTGCTCGCCCAGTTCGTCCTGAATCACCAACATCTCTTCGGCCAGCATCTGACGGAACAGCGGTTTGGTAACCGGCTTACCGTTGCTGAGCGTCTTCTGGTGGTGGATCCACTGCCAGATGGAGGTACGGGAGATTTCGGCGGTGGCCGCATCTTCCATCAGACCGTAAATCGGTACGCAGCCGTTACCGGAGATCCACGCTTCGATGTACTGCACCGCGACACGGATATTGGCGCGCATGCCTTCTTCAGTACGCTCACCTTCACAAGGCGCCAGCAGTTGTTCTGCGGTAATCGGCGCATCTTCTTCACGGGTCACGAATAGCTGATTTTTGTTTTCACCGAGTACGTCGTTGAACACCGCCATAGCGGTATCTGCCAGTCCCGGATGGGCAATCCATGTGCCGTCATGACCGTTATTCGCTTCCAGCGCTTTGTCCGCTTTTACCTTGGTCAGAACCTGGTTGTTACGTTCCGCATCTTTGCTGGGAATGAACGCCGCCATGCCGCCCATCGCGAACGCGCCGCGTTTATGACAGGTTTTAATCAGCAGACGCGAATAGGCGCTGAGGAATGGCTTATCCATCGTCACCACCTGACGGTCCGGCAGCACGCGATCCGGGTGGTTCTTCAGCGTTTTGATATAGCTAAAAATGTAGTCCCAGCGACCGCAGTTCAGGCCCACAATGTGGTCACGCAGGGCGTGCAGAATTTCGTCCATCTGGAAAACAGCCGGCAGCGTTTCAATCAACAGGGTCGCTTTAATGGTGCCGCGCGGCAGGTTAAAGCGGTCCTCTGCATAGCTGAACACTTCGCTCCACCATGCCGCTTCTTGCCAGGCCTGTGTTTTTGGCAGATAGAAATAAGGGCCGCTGCCTTTCGCCAGCAACGTTTTGTAGTTGTGGAAGAAATAGAGGGCAAAGTCGAACAAGCTGCCTGGGATGGATTCGCCACGCCAGGTGACGTGTTTTTCCGGCAGGTGCAGACCACGAACACGACACACCAACAGAGCCGGATTGGGTTTGAGCTGATAAATTTTACCCGCTTCATTGGTATAGCTAATGGTGCCATTGACCGCATCGCGCAGATTGATCTGCCCGTCGATAACTTTGCTCCACTCAGGAGCCAGCGAATCTTCAAAATCAGCCATAAAGACTTTGACGTTCGCGTTCAGCGCGTTGATGACCATCTTGCGCTCAACCGGTCCGGTAATCTCTACGCGGCGATCCAGTAAATCATCAGGAATTCCGCGGATCTTCCAGTTACCCTCACGAATGGAAGCCGTTTCCGAAATAAAATCAGGCAACTTACCGTCATCAATATCCTGCTGCTGCTGGATACGCGCAGCCAGAAGTTTATTCCGCTTTGGCGTAAATCTTGTCACCAGCTCGGTAAGAAACTCTACCGCTTCAGCGGTCAGAATTTGTTGCTCCTGTTCGCCGCTCGGCCTGGTAAAGACCAGTTCATCGGTTGTCGTTGCCTGTTGATTCATTGCGTAGTTCCTCGTCATTGATCCAAACACATCCCCAATGCGAACGAAGGATCGTTGTGCGGTTTTCGTTCAGCACAACTAAGACTACTCATTTAAATTTCAAAATCAAAAACAATTTCCATTTTTAATTTAATTATCAATTAACTTATTGATAACAATATAAATTAAATTTAATTACATGATGAGGTGCGTTTCGGAAATAAAAAAGGCACCCGAAGGTGCCTGATTCAACATGCTGAAACGCTTAAGGATCGTCTGCTACAGAAGATTAATCCAGCGTTGGATTCATGTGACGCAGATCATATGGCGTGATCTGGTAGACGTAATAGTTGAGCCAGTTGGTGAACAACAGATTGCCGTGGCTACGCCAGGTTGCCCGCGGTTTGTTTTGTGGGTCATCTTTCGGGAAATAGTTATAGGGAACTTCCGGCGTTAAGCCCGCTTCGACGTCACGAAAATATTCGCTGCCGAGTGTGTGATCGTCATACTCAGGATGACCCGTCACGAAGGCAATACGTTTATCTTTGCTGGCAAACAGGTAAGCATCTCCCTCTTCGGTTTCAGCAAAAATCTCGAGATCGGTGTAGTCGCGGATAAGCGCAGCAGGGAAATCGGCATAGCGCGAATGCGGGGCCAGGAACGCATCATCAAATCCACGCGTCAGCAGCGCATGAGGGTGAAGAATATGGTGCTCATAGACGCCTGAGAGCTTATCCGTGCGGGTTTGCTTGGGAATTCCGTACAGGATATTCAACGCGGCTTGCACCGCCCAACAGACAAATAGCGTCGATGTAACATGATCTTTCGCCCATTCAAGCACTTGTTTAATCTGCGGCCAGTAAGCCACATCATTAAATTCAACCAGGCCCAACGGCGCGCCGGTCACAATCAGTCCGTCAAAGTTCTGATCGCAGATATCCTCGAAATTACAGTAAAAGTTATTCAGATGCTCCGTTGGGGTGTTGCGTGACTCGCGGGCATCGATGCGCAATAGCTGAACATCTACCTGCAGCGGTGAGTTAGAGAGTAAACGCAGAAACTGGTTTTCCGTTTCAATCTTCTTGGGCATCAGGTTGAGGATGAGCACCTTCAGTGGACGAATTTCCTGACCGGAAGCGCGGGATGTCGTCATCACGAAGACGTTCTCCTCACGCAAGAAATTGACGGCGGGTAGCTCGTCCTGCACGCGAATTGGCATAACCTGATAACCTCACTACATACGCTTAAACGTTTAGACATCCAGATAGCTGAAGATACCCAGGAATTATGCGAATGTCGAGCCTGCATCCTCAAGTTGAGAAAGTTTCACGGCTCCTTGCTGTAGAATAGTGGAGTAAAGAAAAAAAGGAGAATGCTATGACCATTACCATTCGTCGTTCGCGTCAGGACGAAGGAGATAAGTTAGTTTCTATTTGGTGTCGTTCAGTAGATGCCACACACCATTTCCTCTCTGCGGATTATCGGATTGAGCTGGAGGAGCTGGTACGTTCATTTTTACCTGAAGCCCCTCTATGGGTTGCAGTGACAGAACAGGATGAGCCCGTCGCCTTCATGCTCCTTACCGATAAGCATATAGATGCGTTGTTTGTCGATCCGGATGTGCGTGGGAGTGGTGTGGGTAAGTTGCTGATTGAACATGCTTTATCAATGAGTTCAACGCTAACAACCAACGTTAACGAACAGAATGAGCAGGCAGTTGGATTCTATAAGAAGATGGGATTTAACGTGACGGGACGTACAGAAGTGGACGATCTCGGACGGCCGTACCCGTTACTCAACCTC
>NZ_JAOWDR010000016.1:0-739 GCF_030334525.1 Citrobacter sp. Ce119 | reverse complement strand
TATCCAACAAACAGGACTATGCCGATGCCAGCACGTGCTAAACGCCCATGCCGACACAAAGGGTGTGCGGCAATCACCAATGATGTCAGCGGATATTGTGACCAACACCGACAGCAGCATGCTGGTGACGGCTGGCGGAGTTATCAGTCAGGAAAGAGCAGGCAAGAACGTGGATACGGGCGACTCTGGGAAATTAAACGAGCGCGTATCCTTCAGCGTGATAAATACCTGTGTCAGAACCATCGCCGACAGAGGATAGCGAAGAAAGCGGCAAGCGTTGACCACATCATCCCAAAAGCTCATGGAGGTACTGATGACGATTCCAATCTTGAGTCGTTGTGCTGGGAATGCCACAGAGCGAAGACGGCAAGAGAGCGTATCCGATGAGTTATACCTATTGCACGTACTGCGGTTCACGGCTTCATACATACGCGAACTGTCCCAAAACATGGGGTGGTTCATCCCGCCGCGCCAACCTGCGCTGCAGCTATTGTGGGCAGTCAGGGCATAACTCTAATGCCTGTCCGCACAATGCGAGCAGCGCTTGTCGGTGCAACCTGAATGATGATTTCCATCTTGATTGATGCCCACACAGGCCAGGGGGAGGGGGGATCAAATCCCTGACCCCTTTCGCCTTTCAGGACTGCCCGCTTCCTCGTATTTTTATACCCGCGAAAAATGAAATTTAACCAGGAGTGTCGCTTATGGCTGGAACGGCGGGGCGTTCCGGGCGTCGCCC
>NZ_JAOWDR010000015.1:0-230 GCF_030334525.1 Citrobacter sp. Ce119 | reverse complement strand
GGAGCATATAAAATATCTAAAGATTACGGGCAAACGTGGCAGGTGGCAACATATATGGCTTCTTTCCCAGCGCTGGAGAAAAACTCAGATGGTATTATGCGTGACAGCCCTGAAGGAAAAGAAATAAAAAGAGTGGTGGTGGTTAATAATCAGGCATTTATTTCCACTGCACAAGGACATTTGTATATGAGCTCATACCCTTTTGACGACCCGCGTCTGGCGCCGGGTGG
>NZ_JAOWDR010000014.1:0-265 GCF_030334525.1 Citrobacter sp. Ce119 | reverse complement strand
AGTAAAGGATGGTGGAGCTATGCGGGATCGAACCGCAGACCTCCTGCGTGCAAGGCAGGCGCTCTCCCAGCTGAGCTATAGCCCCATCGTAGTTATCTCATTCACCTTAATTCTTGCTGAGACAAGGCGTGGAGCGGCGAAGCATACTGAAGTATGCGAGTCGTTTCACAACGCGGTATCAGAAAGAATTTGGTAGGCCTGAGTGGACTTGAACCACCGACCTCACCCTTATCAGGGGTGCGCTCTAACCACCTGAGCTACAAGC
>NZ_JAOWDR010000013.1:0-257533 GCF_030334525.1 Citrobacter sp. Ce119 | reverse complement strand
TGGCGGAATTGGTAGACGCGCTAGCTTCAGGTGTTAGTGTCCTTAGGATGTGGGGGTTCGAGTCCCCCCCCTCGCACCAATTATCTTATTCCCCTCTCGGTTTTCTTCCCTGTTTTGTTCATCCCTGATTCCAGTTCATCATTATCAGAACAATGCCGCCGATCAGCGCCGCGCAAGAAGGCAACAACACAAAGTGCCGTAAACGCTTGTGGTACAACATGAGCGAAGTCAGAAGTAATCCTAATACAATCATCGCCTTCCATACGTAGACCGACAGGTCACTAAATGCCATCCCGGCAATAAGTATTCCCGGCAGCAGAACCCCCCATCCACTGCCCAGCGTACGTTGCAACATGGTATCACCTATGAAATTGATAATGATAACCAATATCATATGATAAATTTTCTCATTTGTCAGCTATGGGGCACTATCAATTATATGAGTTTTACTTAACGATTGATGACATAAATAATTTAAGGTGATAAATTGCTCGCCGGTTAGCTTTTCAACTAAAAACAATAAAAACCTCAGCGAATGTTACCCCGTTCGTTATTTGTTTTATTTACCAACACACCTTCGTACATTGCAGATAACTAACAATATTTACCTATGACAGTACAATCCTGGCGAACTCTGCGTACCAAAAAATACCAACTCTCTTTACGACTGTTTCTGCTGCTCAATGCAATCTCTGCACTGTTTACGCTTTTTTTCCCACTGTTTGCGGTGAAAGCTCTGTCTGTACCGGCACTGCTGATGCTCGTAATGAGTACATTGTTGCTGGCATGGCATGGGAAATATGCGGACAAAAGAATTAATCTCCCTTTTATTTCAATCGTTTTTGGCTTGCTATGGGCGTTACATATTTTCCTGAAATATAACGCGCTAGGTCATAATGATTATTATTTTCTATTGATCGCCCTTCTCAGCGTGCTGTTTATTGGATCTATCGCTTTTGCCAATAATATCATCGCGTTTACGCTTCACTCATTGCCATCCGTCGCCGTCTGTTTATGGCTGAACGGCAGCGAGCATGGTTTGCGAATTTTCTATTTTATGGCGCTGCCCATGGCCGGGATTGCCATCCAGCATGTTATACAAAAGCGCTACGATGGCTTCGCCCAACAGCTGATGTATAAACTGCTGGAAGAACGGGAAACCCTGAACGGACTCAGCATGCTCGACCCGCTGACCGGTTTGTACAATCGCCGGGGGCTGCAACACAGACTTGATACGCTGCTGGCCCTGAGTAATTCGAAGCACTACGTCCTGCTGCTGGATATCGACCATTTCAAAGCCTATAACGATCACTACGGGCATATGATGGGCGACCAGGCACTGATCCGGGTTTCTGCCGCGATTCGTGACTCCGTGCGTTCCCGGGACGTGGTGGCGCGCTTTGGCGGCGAAGAGTTTATGGTTCTGCTGACCGCAGTCGATCCCCAACAGGCCCAGGCAGCCGCCGAGCGCATTCGCCAGAAAGTGTACGACCTTAAAATTCCCCACATGTTTAATGAGAGCGTGGCAACTAACGTAACCGTTAGTATCGGCATTGCGCCTCTTGTTGAGCAGGATATTGAGGCCGCTATTGCCCGAGCGGATAAAGCCCTTTATGAGGCCAAGAACCTTGGGCGCAACAGCACGCTGGTCAGCGATGAACTACGGGTAAACTGCCCTTCTGCCTGAGCTATCTGTGCGGTGTCGCCCGAGATGGCGACAAAGATCTTGCCATCGCTCAACGCCAATTATAGGATTAGCAATCATTATCATTAAGATTAACATCCTTATATCGACATGGCTTATCGTTCCGCACCGATCGTTGAAGATGTCATCTGGCGTAGCCATCTCCCGGCAAAGATCCCCTCGCTGGCTGCTGCCGTACGCGCAACGATAGCCAAAACCCGTGAGCACCTGCTGGACTTCATTCGTCTGGACGAAACACCTGTACCAGGTGCGATGACGCTGCATGAATGGACGCAACCCACGACGTTAAGTTCATTGCTGGCGGTTTATTCAGACCATATTTATCGCAATCAACCCACGCTGACACGCGAAAATAAGCCGCTGATTTCTCTCTGGGCCCAGTGGTATATCGGCCTGATGATGCCTCCGCTCATGGTAGCTCTGCTGACGCAAAAAGAGGCTATCGATGTCTCTCCTGAACAC
Source organism: Citrobacter sp. Ce119 (assembly GCF_030334525.1). NCBI lineage: Bacteria > Pseudomonadati > Pseudomonadota > Gammaproteobacteria > Enterobacterales > Enterobacteriaceae > Citrobacter > Citrobacter sp. Ce119. The sequence continues at coordinate 255,366 of NZ_JAOWDR010000013.1, read as the reverse complement.
ATGCACGTAGAATTCCACGAAACGGGCCGTGCAGCCTGTTTCTGGATCGATGTGCATCAGGATCACCAGGCCACGGCCCTGTCTCCTCAACAACGTATGGAAACGCTGATTCTCACAGCGCTGACGCCGGTTGTGCAGGCGCTGGAAGCGACAGGCGAGATCAACGCGAAGCTTATCTGGAGTAATACGGGATACTTAATTCACTGGTACTTAACGGAAATGAAGCCGTTGTTAGGTGAAGAACTGTTGAACACGTTGCGTCAGACCTGCTTTTTTGAGAAACAACTCTCCTGCGGCCAGGATAACCCCCTGTGGCGTACCGTTGTTCCACGCGAGGGACTACTGGTGCGCAGAACCTGCTGCCAGCGCTATCGCCTGCCCGATGTTCAACAGTGCGGTGACTGCACGCTGAAGTAAGCGAGGAGCCGTAGCCCCCCGCCAACACTTTATGCAACCTGCTGACTTTCCTCTTCTATACGCTGCGCTTCTTCTTTTTCCTGCGCTAATAGCTGCTTTTCGTAAACCTTAAAGAATGGAAAGTAGATAACAGCAGACACCAGCGCCAGCAGAACAACCAGAATGGCCGCACGATAATCCCAGCCTAACGCCCATGCCGCGCCAACCGGCGCCGGGGCCGTCCAGGGAACGACTGAAATCACTCGCCCAATTAAATCCAGTTTCATCGCCGCCCACGCCAGTACCGCATTCACCATCGGGGCCAGCAAGAAAGGGATAAAGAACACAGGGTTCATGACTATCGGCGTACCGAAAATCACCGGTTCGTTAATGTTAAAAATGCTGGGGACCACGCTCAAACGTCCGATCGAGCGTAGATGGGCCGAGCGACTCCGCAGATAGCAAATCACCAACCCCATCGTCGCGCCGGAACCACCAACCACAATGAAGAACGTCCAGAATGCTTCCATAAAGATATGCGGTAAAGGCGCCCCCTGCGCCAGCGCCGACTGGTTCATCCCGAGATTGGTGAGCCAGAACATTTGCAGCATTCCCGACACAATTGCCGCGCCATGAATGCCGGCAAACCACAGCAGATGGCCGATCAGTACTGCCAAAAGTATCGCCGGGAGAGAATCTGCCGCCGACACCAGTGGTTTAAAGATGGCCATGATGGCCTGCGGGATCAGCATGTCAAACTGCGACTGAATCACCAGGCTCAACGGGTACAGCGTCAGCACCACCACCAGCACCGGGATCAGCAGATCGAAGGAGTTTTTGATCATCGGCGGCACTTGATCGGGTAAACGAATGCCGATGTTGTGCGCCTTCAGGAAGCGCATCATTTCAACACAGTAAATGGCCACCAGGATAGCGGTGAAAATCCCCGTACCGCCCAGGCTATCAACCGGCATCGTGCCTTTGGTTTTCGGTGCAGCAATCAGTAAAAAAGCCATGATCGATAGCATCGCGCACATGAATGGATCTAACTGATGTGACTTCACATAGTGCTTGCCCAGGTTATACGCAATAGCCGCACAGATGTAGACCGACATAATCCCCATCGTCATATCAAACGGTGTAAGGATTTGGCCTTCAAACTGTTTCGCCATATCAAGCCACGCGCGGGCAAACCCCCAGGTCGTATCAGGAGAAAAAGGCGGGTAGGCAAAAACCAGCAAAAACGAGCCTACGATCATAAAGGGCATCGCCGAAATAAACCCATCGCGGATGGCCATCACATGACGTTGTGAAGAAATGCGTCCGGCAACAGGACTGACATAGTTTTCAACAAAGCGGAAAATTACATTAAACACAGCATGATTAGTAGACATAGCCGTTCTCCCGTTGTGCAAAACCCTGCAACCGTGCTGGCATTAACACCACCACGTAAAGCCCATTACCACTTTTCGCAACCGTGCCGGGAGGAACGCCAGCGCTACTGCATTTTGAGTTAAGTTTCATAGTTGGCTCTTATTATGTGATACAGAGGAAGTGACAACTTCAGTATTAATCGTCATTTCAGCATTCTGCAACCGGTTACTGTAACCGGTTTCTTTGATTGTGAAGAGGATCGAAAAACTGCCAATGTTGCCATGTTGTTACATTAAAATATTTACAGCGAGCTTGCCCCTATGACAAATTACGCCATGCGGTTTTCTGCTGTACGCAGCTGCCTGTAGGCGATTTGGAGAGAAGAATGAGTTTGCAATCAGTGCGCCAATTTTTAGCGCAACATGCACCAGATATTGAGATCATCGAATTAGATCAGAGTACCGCTACCGTCGATCTGGCAGCAAAAGCCCATAACGTCGAACCCGGTCAGATCGCGAAAACGCTTTCGTTGAAGGTCAAGAACGACATTATTCTGGTCGTCGCCAAAGGTGATGCCCGACTGGATAACAAAAAGCTAAAGAGTACGTTCGGCGCCAAGGCCCGTATGTTGAGTAGCGATGAGGTGGTGAACGCGACGGGTCATCCCGTTGGCGGCGTTTGCCCTTTCGGACTGGAAACGCCGATTGCGGTGTACTGCGACGTCTCGTTAAAGCATTACGCTGAAGTACTTCCCGCCGCAGGCGCCATCCACAGTGCTGTTCGAATCACACCGGAAAGGATGGCTGAGCTGACTTCCGCCACCTGGGTGGATGTGTGTCAGTGAGGCTTCATGCCCCGTGCCAGTAGCAAAACCCGGCACGGGGCGATCTGACATGACCCGTTAAGAAGCCGCCTGCAGGAAAGGCGCCGGTTCACCTGCACGCAGATACAACAGAATATCTGCCGCATCCAGCAGTCCGGCATCTGAGCTCACGCCAAGTTTCGACATCACATTAAATTTATGTGCCCGAATAGTTTTAATATTCCGCTCAAGCTGCACAGCAATCTGCGGCATTGAATAGCCATTCGACATAAAGCGCAGTATTTCGCGTTCTGTCGGGCTGAGCATCCGGCTTTGATTGATATACCAATGGTTTTTCGAACCTTCGGTTCCTCGGCTGGAGCAATTCAGTGCCGTAAATAGCGCGTCCTGAAGTACCGTTAACGAGGAAGATTTACTCACAACACCATCTAGCGGCAAGGGTGACAGAGAGCCAATTAAGCGCGCCTCCGCATCATCATCGGCAATGACCACACGCTTGATGCGCGGAAAATTAATCGCCAGCTCAGTCAGATAGGCGAGTCCAGCTCTGCGATCGGTTCTGATTGCAGAGAGAGAGAAAATAACTGCCGAAAATGGCGTTTTTAACATCGCCTGACTAAAGGCAGGCTGATTAGAAAAAAGATGAAGTTTATATCGGTCATCCGGCATGGTATTAAATAAACTCTTAATACCCACACTACTCATCGCGCACTTTTCTACCAGTGCGACGTTTCTTTTGATGCTTCTGCTTTCCATTCCGTGGTCTCTCCATAAACTGAAGGTAAATTCAGTTCTCGCGATCCTTGAGAACTGTTTATCCATGCGTACATTTCTGCATTGCTGTGTATTGATAAGCGACGCATAGCGCTGTTCTTTTGGGCACTGATTGTTTTATTGCTTTTCTTCAGCAATGTCGCAATCTGATTAATTCCCCAACCTTTTCCCAGCAGTCTCAGCACTTTTCTCTCCGAGAGCGTAAGTACAATTGAGCGGGCGCTATGGTCTGCTAACTCTGGCATCACGGGCGGAGAGAGCAGCGACTTGCTAATTCTCTCAGCACGAGTATTTCCTGCGTGAATAACATTCACTAAACTTTCAATCGGCTCGGCATCAGATAACAGCGAACTGACAGGACACATCAGCAGCTCAATGGCCAGAGGATAAAAAATACGGGAAACGAGAAATACCCAGTGAATATCACGGTATTGAGATAATAAAGAGTAATATTGTTCGCAGACTGAACGTGGATGATTACAGTCTCCGGATAAATCAGCAACCACCAAATCAGCGCACCGCAGCTGCAACAATGTCAGTTCTTCAACGGAACGACAGTAGGTAAGTTCGTAATCAGCGAACTGCCCCTGCATTACACCTTTAAGTCCGGTTTGTACGATTGGTAATTTACTAATAATAATTGCGTTTTTGCGGCGTCCTGGCAACATATCTCCTCCACACTCACCAGTCCGTATTCGCACTTATTAAAAATTCCCTGATAAATTAAAAATATTAATTAACAGAAAACCTCTAAACAATAGACGAGGTGAATTGTTTATCCTTGGCTTTTATTCAAATATAAAGTAATGGCGCTACAATCCCAATAGCGTCAAACTATTGAACCATTATTACAAAATTACGCATAAATACATTCTATGTACAATTAAAAGAACTACAATAGAACATTAGCGTTGCTTACGTATTTGCCATCCTGATAAATAACACTACATTTTCATAAGCGTTGTCTTTATTGATAAGCAGGTAAGGCGTCCAGGCGTGTAAGACCTGCGTCTTTTTTCGACGCAAAGATTGATCTTAGCCAGAGCCAACAGGATCATGCTTCATGATAAAAAGAAGGCATCCTTCATGCAAAGAGATCCTTATCAGTCAGAGCGAGCCATGCAAACAGAGCAGTCGTCACAGCGAACGGTTACACGGTTATGTATTCAATGCGGTCTTTTTTTACTTCAGCATGGGGCAGAAAGCGCGCTGGTTGACGAGCTATCCACCCGCCTCGGGCTGGCGCTTGGCATGGACAGCGTAGAAAGCGCTATCTCTTCTAACGCTATCGTCCTGACCACCATTAAAGATGGGCAGTGCCTGACCTCAACGCGAAAAAATCAGGATCGCGGGATTAACATGCACGTCGTGACGGAGGTGCAGCACATCGTTATTCTCGCGGAACACAAACTGCTGGATATTAAAGGCGTTGAGAAACGCTTTAGCCAGATTAAACCGCTGCGCTATCCAAGATGGCTGGTCGCCTTGATGGTCGGCTTGTCCTGCGCCTGCTTTTGTAAACTCAATAACGGCGGATGGGATGGCGCGGTGATCACCTTTTTCGCCAGCATGGTGGCGATGTATATCCGCCAGATTCTGGCGTCCCGGCATTTGCACCCGCAAATCAACTTTTGCATCACCGCGTTTGTGGCGACCACGATTTCAGGCCTGCTCCTGACGTTGCCGACGTTTAACCACACTCCAACCATCGCCATGGCCGCCAGCGTACTGCTGCTGGTTCCGGGCTTTCCGCTGATCAACTCCGTCGCGGATATGTTTAAGGGACACATTAATACCGGACTCGCCCGCTGGGCGATTGCCAGCCTGCTAACGCTGGCGACCTGCATTGGCGTCGTCATGTCGATGACTTTATGGGGGCTGCGCGGATGGGCGTGATCGATTTCATTTTGGTGCTGATGCAGGACATGATCCTGTCTGCGATCCCGGCGCTCGGCTTTGCCATGGTATTTAACGTACCGCATCGGGCGCTCCCCTGGTGCGCGTTACTCGGCGCGCTTGGGCACGGTTCGCGAACGGTGATGATGAGCACAGGGTTTAATATCGAATGGTCGACCTTTATGGCGTCATTGCTGGTCGGCTGCATTGGGATCCAGTGGTCACGCTGGTATCTGGCGCATCCGAAAGTCTTTACGGTTGCGGCAGTGATCCCTATGTTCCCAGGGATCTCCGCCTACACAGCCATGATCTCGGCGGTAAAGATCGGTCATTTTGGCTACAGCGAAGCGCTGATGATCACCCTGTTGACCAATTTCCTCAAAGCCTCATCAATTGTCGGCGCGCTCTCCATCGGGCTGTCCGTTCCGGGATTATGGCTGTATCGCAAACGCCCGCGCGTGTAGCGGCACGCTTTTTTCGCACCTCGCAGAGAGGGGAATCGCCCCCTCATCTGCTGCTCTCCTTCTTCTCTGTGTTACTATAAAAGCAGTCCCCTTCTCGGTTGTTGTTCAGTATTGAGAAACATTATGCCCAGCAAAATTTTGACGCCGGACGTCACTAGCATTGACGCCTTACTACACGATCACCACGCGGTGCTGGCCAGGTCTGCAGGCGGTGCCGTAGCCGTTTTCGCCAATAACGCGCCAGCGTTTTACGCGGTGACGCCTGCGCGACTGGCCGAGTTGTTGGCGCTTGAAGAGAAGCTGTCACGCCCGGGAAGCGATGTGACGCTGGATGCACAATTTTATGAAGAGCCGCAAGCCGCCCCCGTTGCCATACCAATGGGGAAATTTGCGATGTACGCTGACTGGCAGCCCGATGCCGACTTTCAGCGCCAGGCCGCCCTGTGGGGCGTGGCGTTAAGAGAACCGGTCACCGCTGAAGAACTGGCCTCATTTGTCGCCTACTGGCAGGCCGAAGGCAAAGTTTTTCACCATATTCAGTGGCAGCAAAAACTGGCGCGCAGTATCCAGATTGGCCGGGCCAGCAATGGCGGAATGCCTAAGCGCGATGTGAACAGCGTCAGCGAGCCTGACAACCATATACCACCGGGTTTTAGAGGATAACGATGAAAAACGTTGGCGACCTGATGAAACGTCTGCAAAAAATGATGCCGGCTAATGTCGAGCCTGCCTTTAAAACGGGCGAGGAGCTGCTGGCATGGCAAAAAGAGCAAGGTGAAATTCGTGCCGCAGCCCTGGCCCGCGAAAACCGGGCCATGAAAATGCAGCGCACTTTCAACCGTTCCGGGATCCGTCCGCTGCATCAGAACTGTTCGTTCGATAACTATCGGGTGGAATGCGAGGGCCAGATGAACGCCCTGAGCAAAGCCCGTCAGTACGTTGAAGAGTTTGACGGCAATATCGCCAGCTTTATCTTCTCCGGCAAGCCCGGCACCGGTAAAAACCATCTGGCCGCCGCCATCTGCAACGAACTGCTGCTGCGCGGCAAGTCGGTGCTGATCATTACCGTGGCTGATATTATGTCGGCGATGAAAGAAACCTTCAGTAATCGTGAAACCAGCGAAGAACAGTTACTCAACGATCTGAGTAACGTGGATCTGCTGGTGATCGACGAGATCGGCATGCAAACCGAATCGCGCTACGAAAAAGTGATCATCAATCAGATCGTCGATCGCCGCTCGTCTTCAAAACGACCAACAGGCATGTTAACCAACAGTAATATGGATGAAATGAACAAACTGCTGGGCGAGCGGGTAATGGACCGCATGCGGCTTGGCAACAGCCTGTGGGTAATCTTTAACTGGGAAAGCTACCGTAGTCGGGTAACCGGTAAAGAGTATTAACGTATTAGGACCACTCCTAAGACTGCCAGCGCTATACTGCGCTGAAAAGGCATAACACGAGTTGCATATAATGATGAAAACACCCCAACGTCTGCTGTGCTGTGCGCTTGCCGCCAGCACGCTCATCTCCACCAGCGTTTTTGCTGCCTCCTGGCAGGATTCACTCTCCAGCGCGGCCAGCGAACTGAGCAAACAAAGCTCCGGCTCGCAGGGCAGCTCGTCGCTCTCTTCCCTGACCAGCCTGCTGAATGGCAGCAATCAGTCGCTGACTTCCAGCAGTATGAATAACGCCGCTGGGATCCTGGAATATTGTGCGAAACAGAAGCTGGCCTCGGTCACCGACACGCAAAACGTCAAAAACCAGGTGCTGGATAAACTGGGGCTCAGTGCTCCTGAGCAGAAGCAAGATACCAACTATATGGACGGTATTCAGGGTCTGCTCAACGCCAAAGATGGTCAACAACTGGACCTGAACACGATTGGCAATAGCTCGCTGGCGAAGCAGGTAAAAACCAAGGCCTGCGATCTGGTGTTAAAACAGGGTATGAACTTCATTTCCTGATGCACGACATGCCGCGTATTACCTGCGCGGCATCAATTTTTCACCCCATTACATTCACACGTCAAATAACCAGCAAATCCCCTGCAAAAAACACGCATATCTAAACCAATTCTGAATAACAACGTAATTTAATGTCACTACAATTGCAGCAATATAACATCGCTATTACATTGTGCTTTCCCCTAATGATTAGCCTGCCAGGCATGTGCCCGGTTTATTGAGGATCGACCGTTGTCAGAATTAATCTCCATCACTCTGTTTCTCGCTTCAGTGCTGATTTACGCCTGGAAAGCGGGTCGCAACACCTGGTGGTTTGCCGCCACGTTAACGGTGCTGGGGATTTTTATTGTCTTGAATATCACGCTGTACGCCAGTGACTATTTCACCGGCGATGGGATCAATGACGCGGTACTCTACACGCTGACCAACAGCCTTACCGGCGCGGGGATCGGAAAATATATTTTGCCGGGGGTCGGCATCGCGCTGGCGCTGACGACGGTTTTTGTCGCTCTCGGCTGGATCCTACGCCGCCGTCGCCATCATCCGCATCATGTGGGTTACAGTCTGCTGGCCCTGCTGCTGGCGCTGGCCTCCGTTGACGCCAGCCCGGCGTTTCACCAGATAACCGAACTGGTGAAGTCGCAGTCGCGCGATGGCGATCCGGATTTCCCAACGTATTATAAAGAGCCATCGAAAACCATTCCCAACCCCAAGCTGAACCTGGTTTATATCTACGGCGAAAGCCTCGAACGCACCTATTTTAACAATGACGCGTTCCCGGATCTGACCCCAGAACTCGGCGCGTTGAAAAATGAAGGTCTGGATTTCAGCAACACCATGCAGCTTCCGGGCACCGATTACACCATCGCTGGCATGGTCGCCTCCCAGTGCGGTATTCCGCTGTTTGCGCCATTTGAAGGCAACGCCTCGGCGTCGGTCTCAAGCTTTTTCCCCAACAATATCTGTCTGGGCGATATCCTGAAAAACTCCGGCTATCAGAACTACTTTGTGCAGGGGGCCAACCTGCGCTTTGCCGGCAAAGACGTGTTCCTGAAATCTCACGGCTTTGACCATCTGTATGGCGCAGAAGAGTTAAAAAGCGTGGTGGCGGACCCGGCCTATCGCAACGACTGGGGCTTCTACGACGATACCGTACTGGACGAAGCGTGGAAAAAATTCGAAGAGCTTTCGCGCTCGGGCCAGCGTTTTTCACTGTTTACGCTGACTGTGGATACCCATCATCCGGATGGATTTATCTCACGTAGCTGCAACCGTAAACGTTATGACATCGACGGGAAGGCCAACCAGTCGTTCAGCGCGGTCAGTTGCAGTCAGGAAAATATTGCCGAATTTATCAATAAAATCAAAGCATCGCCATGGTTTAAAGATACCGTAATCGTGGTTTCTTCCGATCATCTGGCGATGAACAACACCGCATGGAAGTATCTGAACAAGCAGGATCGCAACAACCTGTTCTTCGTGCTGCGCGGCGACCAGCCGCAGCAGGACACGCTGGCGGTGAAGCGTAACACGATGGATAACGGCGCAACGGTACTGGATATTCTCGGCGGCGATAACTTTATCGGCCTTGGCCGCAGCAGTTTGTCGAGCGAATCCGTGTCGGAAGTGTTCCTGAACATCAAAGAAAAAATGCTGGCGTGGAAGCCCGATATTATCCGTCTGTGGAATTTCCCGAAAGAGATGAAAGAGTTCACCGTCGACCAGGACAAAAACATGATCTCTTTCTCCGGTAGCCACTTCCGCCTGCCGCTGCTGCTGCGCGTGTCGGACAAACGCGTCGAGCCGCTGCCGGAAAGCGAATACTCGGCCCCGCTGCGCTTCCAGTTGGCGGATTTCGCCCCACGCGATAACTTCGTCTGGGTCGATCGCTGCTACAAAATGGCGCAGCTATGGGCGCCGGAGCTGGCGCTCTCTACCGACTGGTGCGTATCGCAGGGTCAGTTAGGTGGGCAACAAATCGTGCAGCACGTTGACAAAGCCAAATGGAAAAGCAAAACCGTCTTTAAAGACACGGTGATCGACATGGAGCGCTACAAAGGTAACGTCGATACGCTGAAAATTGTCGATAACGACATTCGCTACAAAGCCGATAGCTTCGTCTTCAACGTGGCGGGCGCACCTGAAGAGGTCAAACAGTTTAGCGGCATATCACGCCCCGAATCCTGGGGACGCTGGTCCAATGCGCAGCTCAGTGAAGAAGTGACCATCGAATACAAGGCCCCACTGCCGAAGAAATTCGATCTGGTCATCACCGCGAAAGCCTTCGGTGACAACGCCAATCGTCCGATCCCCGTGCGCGTTGGCAACGAGGAACAGACGCTGGTGTTAGGCCATGACGTCAGCACCACCACCTTGCATTTTGATAACCCGGCGGATGCCAATACGCTGGTAATTGTCCCACCCGATCCGGTCGCCACCAACGAGGGCAATATTCTCGGCCACTCGCCGCGTAAGCTGGGGATCGGGATGGTTGAAATCAAAGTAGTAGCTCAGGGTTCGTAACATGATAGGCCTGATAGCGCTTCGCTTATCAGGCCTATCGTTAATCCCATTTATTGCCTGAAAAAAAACAGCGCCCAACACCACACCGGGCGCTGCATGGCAACCTTATTCCAGACCGTTCACCGCCTGGCGCATACCCTGCACCAGAATCATCTCGAGGTTAGCCGTCACCTGTCCGGCAAGCCCTGGCAGCAACGTTAAATCTTCACCCCAGTGCGCCGTATCGCCGAGCACGGCATCCACCAGTTCACGCAGCGTTAAATCATTGCCTACTCGCGGCCACAGGCTGGCATACAGGCTTACCCACTGTTCATCATCCTGTATCGGATAGCGTTCCCCGTCGCGCTCTGCACGATAAAACGCCAGCAGCGCAGCGAGGGCAAACGTTAACCGCACGGGCCAGCGCCCATTTCGCTGACCCGCCAGCAGCTGCGGCAAAATTCGGGTACGGAATTTAGTCATGCCGTTTAGCGCAATGGAAAGCAACTGGTGACGAATGTAAGGGTTCTGAAAACGCCCGCTTACCGCGTCGGCAAATTCTCGCAGTTCATCCGCCGGAAGATCCAATACCGGTATAATTTCCTCGCCAATCGCCCGCTCGACAAAGCGGTGCACATCGGCATCCTGCATCGCCTCACCGACGGTCTCCAGTCCGCACAGCCACGCCACCGGCACCAGCGCCGTATGCGCGCCATTGAGAATGGCGACCTTGCGCTCTTTGTACGGTTTGATATCGCTCACCACCCGGATGTTCAGCGGACACTGCACCAGCTTCAGCTCCTCTGCCAGCCACTGCGGCCCCTGGATCACAAACAGGTAAAAATGCTCCGCGGTATCGAGAAACGCATCGTGATAGCCAAGCGTCGCTTCCAACGCGGCGGCTTCTTCACGCGGGTAGCCGGTGACAATGCGGTCGACCAGCGTCGAACAGAAGGTGTTCGCCGTTTCCACCCAGTCGGCAAATGACGGAGGAAGCTGCCACTCCTGCGCATATCGCAGCACCAGGGTTTTGAGCGCCTCACCGTTATAGTCGATCAGCTCGCACGGGATAATTACCCACCCCTTATCCACCGCCCCTGCAAAGTGATTAAAACGTTCCAGCAGCAGTCGCGTCAGTTTGGCCGGAAAACTCACCGGCGGGGCATCATCCACGCAGTCTGCCGCGTGATAGCTAATTCCGGCTTCAGTGGTATTCGAAAACACAAATCGGATGTCCGCATTGTGCGCCAGCGCCAGATACGCCGCGAAATCCTGGTACGGATTGATTTCGTTATTCACCGAACGGATAAGCCGCGCTTCGCTCACCGCTTCGCCCTGCTCGTTAAGCCCGCGTATCAGCGTGGTATACAGCCCGTCCTGGGTATTCAGCGACGGCGGAAAATCAGTATTGATCGGGCGAACGATGGTCACGCCAGCATTCAGAGTGGTGTGCTCGTTGAGGATATCCAGTTGCCAGTCGATAAACGCCCGCAGGAAGTTTCCTTCACCAAACTGGATCACGCGCGTTGGGTAGCTGGCCCCCGGAAAATCACGTCGATTCAATGTGTTCATCGCAATTACCCTCTCAGAACGTGATCACGCCTTTAATCAGCTCACGGTTGTTAATAACATCCCGCTCGTAGATTTCTGCCAGTGTGGCAAACGCGTAACGGTGCGTGAGCATCATGTCGGCGGTCAGTTTGCCTTCCGACATCAGACGGCCCACTTTGGCGAAATCTTCCGGCGTGGCGTTGCGACTGCCCATCATGGTGGTCTCTTTCTTGTGGAACTCGGGGTCAGAGAACTGCAAATCACCTTTGAACAGCCCAACAAAAACGATGCTGCCGCCATGGCGAATCAAATTCACCGTGTTGTTCATCGCATGCTGGTTTCCCGTGGCATCAATGACCTTTTGCGCCAGCGAACCGCCAAACTGAGCGCGCAGCTGCGCATCAAAATCTTCAGCGGATGGGTCGATAACCGGGAGTCCCAACCGGGAAGACACGTGCTCCCGACGCGCGGGACTGGTATCGGCGACCACCACCTGTGCGCCATCGGCTTTGGCAATCGCCGCTGCGCCCAGACCAATCGGACCAGCACCGACCACCAGCACCTGCTCACCTGGCGCCACCGCCGCCCGACGTACCGCATGCGCGCTGATGGCGTAAGGCTCAATCAGCGCCGCCGCCTGCGGGTCAATCCCCTGCGCGTCCAGTAAGTTGGTCACCGGAACGGACAGATATTCACTGAAACCACCATCCTGATGTACGCCAATCACCGAAATCTTCTCGCAGCAGTTGGTACGTCCGCTCAGGCATGCCGGACACTGCTGGCAGGCCACGTAAGGAATAACCGCCACCTGCTGACCATTTTTTAGATTCTGTATATTTTTTCCCAGCCCGACAATTTCCCCACATATTTCATGACCTAATACACGTGGGTAGCTGAAAAAAGGCTGATTGCCGCCCCAGGCATGAATATCGGTACCACAAATTCCTACCGATTTAATTTTTATTAATGCTTCACCCTCACCCGGAATAGGTATTTCGCGTTCTTTCCAGACTAATTTTTTAGGTTCCTGGCAAATCAACGTATTCATCGTAGACATGATTCTGCTCTCCTGTTTTTTTGTTGCCTCAGATATCAACGAAAATAAAAAAGCCGGAGAAAGCAGAAACACAATCTGTGAATTCCAACGCATAAAAATGTTTTAAATCGGGTTTTAATAGGCAAAAAGGAGAAACCATGAGCCGTTCGCAGAACTTACGTCACAATGTGATTAACCAGATTATCGATGATATGGCGCGTGGTCATATCCCTTCCCCTCTCCCGTCGCAAAGCGCATTGGCGGAGATGTACAACATCAGCCGCACCACAGTGCGCCATATGCTGAGCCACTTAGACGAGTGCGGCGTGCTGACCCAGGTCGGCAGCCACTATGTCATCGTGCGTAAACCCGACCATGACGACGGTTTTGCCTGCACCACCGCCTCCATGACCGAGCAAAACCGGATTTTTGAGCAGGCGTTTTTCACCATGATCAACCAGCGCCAGCTGCGTGCAGGCGAGAGCTTCTCCGAACTGCAGCTTGCCAGAGCCGCGGGCGTCAGTCCGGTAGTCGTACGGGAATATCTTTTAAAATTCGAACGTTACAACCTGATCAAAAACGAAAAACGCGGTCAGTGGAGCATGAAGCAGTTCGATCAGGCCTATGCGGAGCAGCTGTTTGAACTCAGAGAAATGTTGGAAACCCATTCCCTGCAGCATTTTCTCAATCTGCCGGATGATGACCCACGCTGGCTGCAGGCTAAAACGCTGCTGGAACGCCACCGGATCCTGCGCGACAGCATCGGCAGCAGCTTTCGTATGTTCTCGCAGTTAGACCGTGAGTTTCATGCCTTGCTGCTCTCTGCTGCCGATAATATATTTTTCAATCAATCACTTGAAATCATCTCCGTGATTTTCCACTTCCACTATCAGTGGGATGAGAGCGACCTCAAACAACGCAACATCATTGCCATCGATGAACATATGACCATCCTCAGCGCGCTGATCTGTCGCAGCGACCTGGATGCCACCCTGGCGCTCTGTAACCATTTGAATTCAGCCAAACAATCGATGATTCGCTCCATCAACCAGAGTCATAGCGCCGCCCATTAAGTACCGATAAAAAACAGCAAACCATTACCGGGAGCACGATTTTATAAAAATAAAAACGCCTGAAAAATACCTCTTGCCTATGCTCACGCTAAGTCGACTGCATTAAAAACTTTTGTGAGCGGTGATGAGCGAATTGATTCATCACTGGTATTTTTTTCAATACTGCACAGCCCCGGCTGTGTGAAAAATAAATTATTGAGGTTCAGGAGTCCGGCGTGGAAAAAAATAATATTACCCTCGACCCGAGTTCTTCGTTTGGCACGTCGTCATCTGCGGATATTAATGTTCCGCCTGAGGGCATGGTGCAACGCAGTAGCCGAATAAAACGTATTCAGACCACAGCAATGATTTTATTATTTTTTGCTGCGGTGATTAATTACCTAGACCGCAGTTCATTATCGGTCGCCAACTTAACAATTCGGGAAGAACTGGGGCTGAGCGCCACGCAAATCGGCGTCCTGCTGTCGGTCTTCTCTCTCGCTTACGGTATTGCGCAACTGCCCTGCGGCCCGCTGCTGGATCGCAAGGGGCCGCGCATTATGCTGGGACTGGGGATGTTCTTCTGGTCGCTGTTTCAGGCGATGTCCGGCATGGTGCACAGCTTCACACAGTTTGTGCTGGTGCGTATCGGGATGGGGATTGGCGAAGCGCCGATGAACCCGTGCGGCGTAAAGGTGATCAACGACTGGTTTAACATCAAAGAGCGCGGTCGCCCGATGGGGTTGTTTAACGCCGCCTCGACCATCGGGGTTGCCATTAGCCCGCCGATTCTGGCCGCCATGATGCTGGTAATGGGCTGGCGCTGGATGTTTATTACTATCGGCGTGCTGGGTATTTTTCTCGCCATCGGCTGGTACATGCTGTATCGCAACCGCGAGCAAATTGAGTTGAGCGCCACGGAACAAGCGTACCTGAACGCCGGCAGCGTCAATGCCCGCCGCGATCCGTTAAGCTTTGCCGAATGGCGCAGCCTGTTTCGCAACCGTACTATGTGGGGCATGATGCTGGGCTTTAGCGGCATCAACTATACCGCATGGCTATACCTGGCCTGGCTGCCGGGCTACCTGCAGACCTCCTATAACCTGGATTTAAAAAGCACCGGCTTAATGGCGGCGATCCCGTTCCTGTTTGGCGCAGCCGGCATGCTGATTAACGGTTTTGTCACCGACTGGCTGGTGAAAGGCGGTATGGCGCCGATTAAGAGCCGAAAAATTTGTATTATCGCCGGGATGTTCTGCTCTGCGGCCTTCACCTTCGTCGTGCCGCAGGCAACAACGTCGATGGCCGCCGTGTTACTGATCGGTATGGCGCTGTTCTGTATCCACTTCGCCGGCACCTCGTGCTGGGGCCTGATCCACGTCGCCGTCGCCTCACGCATGACCGCTTCCGTGGGCAGTATCCAGAACTTTGCCAGTTTTATCTGCGCGTCGTTTGCGCCGATCGTCACCGGATTTATTGTTGATACCACCAACTCTTTCCGTCTGGCGCTGATCATCTGCGGCTGCGTCACCATGGTGGGCGCCCTCGCCTACATCTTCCTGGTTCGCCAACCCATCAGCGATCCGCGTAAAGATTAATCCTTCAGATGCCCGATAACACCGCGCTTATCGGGCATGTTATGCTCCTCGTATGAACATCACCTTGCGCGCGACTACTCTGGCAGACACTGCCGCTCTTCCCGCCATCGAACGATCTGCGGGGCAACGTTTTTTACTCATCCCCGAACTGGCGTGGATTGCTGACGACCAGATTATATCGGCTGCTCAGCATCGGGCATTTGCCGCCGCAGGCATGAGCTGGCTGGCGCTGGTCGATGCGCGTCCGGTCGGTTTTTTGGTTGCCGAAGCGCTGGGGTCATCGCTGTTTATTGCTGAACTTTCACTGCATCTGGAGTGGCAGGGAAAAGGAATTGGCCGCAGATTGCTTGACTATGTTGCCAAACAGGCGCGTGAGAAAGGTTATACGTCGCTCACGCTGACCACCTTCCGCGGTGTGCCGTGGAATGCGCCATTGTACGCGCGACTGGGATTTGAAATGCTGGCTGACGAGACGCTTTCGCCGGAATTGCGCGAAAAAAGAGCTGAAGAAGCGGCGCACGGGCAGACGTACGAACTACGCTGCGCCATGCGCCTGATGTTGCGTTGATTGCCCGGTGGCGGCTACGCCTTATCCGGCATCACAGGTTTAGAACGTTTCCCAGTTATCCCCGGCATCCGTTACCGCAGCTTTACGCGGCTGGGCCGTTGAAACCGGTTTTGCGGCGGCAACGTCACGCGCGCGCTGTTGGTCATGCTGAATACGGAACACGGCAACGGCCTGAGTCAGACGGCTGGCCTGCTCTTCAAGCGCCGCAGCGGCGGCGGCGGATTCTTCCACCAACGAGGCATTCTGCTGCGTCACGCGATCCATCTCAGCGACAGCCAGACCGACCTGGTCGATACCGCGGCTCTGTTCATCAGAAGCAGAGGCGATTTCACCCATGATATCGGTCACGCGGGTTACCGCATTGACGATCTCATCCATGGTTTCACCGGCGCTTTCAACCAGCGTTGAACCCACATCCACACGGCTGACCGAGTCTTCAATCAGGCTCTTAATCTCGCGCGCGGCCTGCGCACTACGCTGGGCCAGGTTACGAACTTCACCCGCAACCACCGCAAATCCACGGCCCTGCTCGCCCGCCCGCGCGGCTTCTACCGCGGCGTTGAGTGCCAGAATATTAGTCTGGAAGGCAATGCCGTCGATAACGCTGATAATGTCGGCAATTTTCTGCGAACTGGAAGCGATGTCGCGCATGGTTTGCACAACATTATCCACCACTTTGCCGCCTTTCTGCGCGGTTTCAGAAGCGCTCAGCGCCAGATGGCTGGCCTGACGCGCGTTTTCGGCGTTCTGCTTCACGGTCGCCGTCAGTTGTTCCATGCTGGCCGCAGTTTCTTCCAGAGATGCGGCCTGCTGTTCGGTACGCGAGGAGAGATCGTTATTCCCCATCGCAATCTCGCTGGCCCCGCTGTAAATCGCGTTGGCACCGTTACGTACGTCACCCACGGTATTCATCAGCTCACCCTGCATGTGACGCAGGCTTTCCGCCAGTTGTCCAATCTCGTTGGAACCTTCCACCTCAATACGTTTCACCAAATCGCCGCTGGCGATATGACGAATGCTGTCGATCAGACGGTTCATTGGGGAGATAAGGGTCAGTTTGATACCAAACCACACCGCAATAATCGCCGCCAGTACGGTAATCAGCACGCAGATCAGCACCCACATCGCCTGGCTGTAAGAACTGTTGTTATCTTCCACCGCAATGTCATACAGGCGATCGTTCTGCTGCATGTAACTCATATACTGCTTCTCAAAGCCATCCTGATAGCTCTGCGTCGGTTGATCAAAGAACGCGTTGATCTTCCCGTTACCCAATAACTGGATCAGCTCCGCCAGCGCGCCGTGGTAGATGTCATAGGTGCGATTGATCTCCTGGAACGCGGCTTCGCTTTGGCGCGGATCGCGCGGGAGCGACTCGTAAATCGCCCAGTTTTTTTCCGTCAGCTTCAGCGCCGTGCTGGCTACCTGCATCAGTTCGGCAACGGTCGCGCCGCTGCCGATATTGCTCTGATCCATCATGTAGCGAATGCCCGCCCGGTTCAGGGTATTACGCGTTTGCAGCAGCTCAACCCAGGTGGCGTTCAGCGCAGACTGTTGCTGGCGAATGGTTTGCAGAACGGTAAAGTTCTCTTTGTCATTCTTAAGTGAGTTAAAAAACAAGCCGCCCGAGGCGAGCTGTAAAAGGCCAAACAGCGCCAATACCAGCAGTAAGCTGGTAACAATCTTCATTCGTTTTAACATGTTTTCTCTTTCCGCTAGACAGATGTCAGAATTTTCGGCCTGGAAAGGGAAAACTTTATGAAATTCGTGCTAGTTGAATCGATCTCAGCATCGACGATTCGTCGATGCCCACCGCCAGCCAAAGATCTAAATAGGTTTATTAGTGATCTCAATCACATAAATTTCCC
Source organism: Citrobacter sp. Ce119 (assembly GCF_030334525.1). Lineage (NCBI taxonomy): Bacteria > Pseudomonadati > Pseudomonadota > Gammaproteobacteria > Enterobacterales > Enterobacteriaceae > Citrobacter > Citrobacter sp. Ce119. The sequence goes on along the minus strand of NZ_JAOWDR010000013.1, from coordinate 237,499 downwards.
CGCTCATCCCCACTACTTACCGCTCACTGACATTTGGGACCGCTTAAGCTGACATACAACCGCTCACTTATTTACCTTACTTTACGCGCGTAATTCTCTGGCAAGATCCCCCCAACATAGCAGTCAAATAACCTCCTCAAACACAAGATCAAACCCACGCGGCTTCGGCCAATTATTAATAGGTACCCTAGATAATTCGAGTTGTAAGAAGGCGGCAAATGAGGGAATCCTCAGGAGCTTACAAAAGTAAGTGACTGGGGTGAGCGAATGAAGCCAACGCACATACAACTTGAAGTATGACGGGTAAAAAACCAGGTTTTACTATGGATACGAAAAAGTTATTCAAGCACATACCCTGGGTGATTCTTGGAATCATCGGTGCATTCTGCCTCTCGGTAGTGGCATTACGTCGGGGTGAACACATCAGCGCCCTGTGGATCGTGGTCGCCTCAGTTTCTGTTTATCTGGTGGCCTATCGTTACTACAGCCTTTATATCGCCCAAAAGGTGATGAAACTTGACCCGACGCGTGCCACGCCGGCGGTCATCAACAATGACGGTCTGAACTACGTTCCAACCAACCGTAACGTATTGTTTGGTCACCACTTTGCCGCTATCGCAGGTGCGGGTCCGCTGGTTGGGCCGGTACTGGCCGCGCAGATGGGCTACCTGCCCGGTACGCTGTGGCTGCTGGCAGGCGTCGTGCTGGCCGGTGCGGTGCAGGACTTCATGGTACTGTTTATCTCTTCCCGCCGTAACGGCGCATCTCTGGGTGAGATGATCAAAGAAGAGATGGGCCCGATCCCAGGAACCATTGCGCTGTTCGGCTGCTTCTTAATCATGATCATCATCCTCGCGGTACTGGCGCTGATCGTGGTAAAAGCGCTGGCGGAAAGCCCGTGGGGTGTGTTCACCGTCTGCTCAACCGTACCTATCGCACTGTTCATGGGGATCTACATGCGATTCCTGCGTCCGGGGCGTGTGGGTGAAGTGTCGGTGATTGGTATTGTGCTGCTGGTAGCCTCAATCTACTTCGGCGGCGTGATTGCGCACGACCCGTACTGGGGCCCGGCGCTGACCTTTAAAGACACCACCATTACCTTTACCCTGATCGGTTACGCGTTTATCTCTGCGCTGCTACCGGTATGGCTGATCCTCGCCCCGCGCGACTATCTGGCGACCTTCCTGAAAATCGGCGTTATCGTCGGTCTGGCGGTGGGGATTGTTATCCTCAACCCGGAACTGAAAATGCCGGCGATGACGCAGTACGTTGATGGTACTGGCCCGCTGTGGAAAGGCGCTCTGTTCCCGTTCCTGTTCATCACCATCGCCTGTGGTGCGGTATCTGGCTTCCACGCGCTGATTGCTTCCGGTACCACGCCGAAGCTGCTGGCCTGTGAAACCGATGCGCGCTTTATCGGTTATGGTGCGATGCTGATGGAATCCTTCGTGGCGATTATGGCGCTGGTTGCTGCGTCTATCATCGAACCGGGTCTGTACTTCGCGATGAACACCCCGCCTGCGGGCCTTGGCATCACCATGCCGAACCTGCATGAAATGAGCGGCGAAAACGCACCGCTGATTATGGCGCAGCTGAAAGATGTTACCGCACATGCGGCAGCGACCGTCAGCTCCTGGGGCTTCGTGATTTCGCCTGAGCAGATCCTGCAGACCGCGAAAGACATCGGTGAACCGTCCGTTCTGAACCGCGCAGGTGGCGCACCGACGCTGGCCGTGGGTATCGCTCACGTGTTCCACAAAGTGCTGCCGATGGCTGATATGGGCTTCTGGTATCACTTCGGTATTCTGTTTGAAGCGCTGTTCATCCTGACCGCACTGGATGCCGGTACCCGTTCTGGCCGCTTTATGCTGCAGGATTTACTGGGTAACTTCGTGCCGTTCCTGAAGAAAACCGATTCTCTGGTTGCGGGCATCATCGGTACTGCGGGCTGCGTCGGCCTGTGGGGTTATCTGCTGTATCAAGGCGTTGTTGACCCGCTGGGCGGCGTTAAGAGCCTGTGGCCGCTGTTCGGCATCTCTAACCAGATGCTGGCTGCCGTGGCGCTGGTTCTCGGCACCGTGGTGCTGGTTAAAATGCAGCGCACCAAATACATCTGGGTTACCGTGGTTCCGGCAGTATGGCTGCTTATCTGCACCACCTGGGCGCTGGGTCTGAAACTGTTCAGCACCAACCCGCAGATGGAAGGCTTCTTCTTCATGGCGAGTCAGTACAAAGAGAAGATTGCTAACGGCGGCGAACTGACCGCACAGCAGATTGCCAACATGAACCACATCGTCATCAACAACTACACCAACGCAGGTCTGAGTATTCTGTTCCTGGTGGTGGTGTACAGCATCATTTTCTACGGGTTCCGTACCTGGCAGAAAGCCCGCGCCATCAACGGTCGCTCTGATAAAGAGACACCGTATGTACCGGTGCCGGAAGGCGGCGTGAAGACCTCTTCACACCACTAACCTGAAGCCGGGTGGCGAGCGCTTACCCGGCCAGGATCACTTAGTGCCGCAGTTAACGTAGGCCGGATCAGGCGCAAGCCGCCATCCGGCTTTATTCATTAACAGGACGATAGAATGTTTGGTACTTTAGGTCAGGCAAAAAAGTATCTCGGTCAGGCGGCGAAGATGCTGATTGGTATTCCGGACTACGACAACTACGTCGAGCACATGAAGACCAACCATCCCGATAAGCCGTACATGACCTACGAAGAATTCTTCCGCGAGCGCCAGGAAGCCCGCTACGGTAGCGGCGGAAGCAGTTGCTGTTAGAAGGAGAAGTGAATGACCCCGATTGCAGTTACCCTACTCACCGGTTTTCTTGGCGCGGGTAAAACCACCCTGCTGCGCCATATTCTCAACGAGCAGCACGGTTACAAGATTGCCGTTATCGAAAACGAATTCGGCGAAGTCTCGGTGGACGATCAGCTGATTGGCGATCGCGCCACGCAGATCAAAACCCTGACCAACGGCTGCATTTGCTGTACCCGTTCCAGTGAGCTGGAAGACGCACTGTTAGATCTGCTCGACAACCTCGACAAAGGCACCATCAATTTCGACCGTCTGGTGATCGAGTGCACCGGCATGGCCGACCCCGGCCCGATTATTCAGACCTTTTTCTCCCATGAAGTGATTTGCGAACGCTACCTGCTGGACGGCGTAATTGCGCTGGTTGACGCGGTACATGCTGATGAACAGATGAACCAGTTCACCATCGCCCAGTCGCAGGTCGGCTATGCTGACCGCATCCTGCTGACCAAAACCGACGTCGCAGGTGTTAGCGAGAAACTGCGTGAGCGCCTGGCGCGCATCAATGCCCGCGCCCCGGTGTATACCGTCACGCATGGCGACATCGACCTCTCTCTGCTGTTCGACACCAACGGTTTTATGCTGGAAGAGAACGTGGTCAGCGCCAAACCGCGCTTCCACTTTATTGCCGACAAGCAAAACGATATCTCCTCGATCGTCGTCGAGCTGGATTACCCGGTCAACATCAGCGACGTGTCGCGAGTGATGGAAAACCTGCTGCTGGAATCCGCCGAGAAGCTACTGCGCTACAAAGGCATGCTGTGGATTGAAGGCGAGCCGAACCGCCTGTTATTCCAGGGCGTCCAGCGCCTGTACAGCGCCGACTGGGACCGCCCGTGGGGCGACGAACAACCGCACAGCCTGCTGGTGTTTATCGGCATTAACCTGCCGGAAGACGAGATCAGAGCCGCGTTTGCGGGATTGAAGAAGTAATCCCCTGCTGAATTGCCCGGTGGCGCTACGCTTACCGGGCCTGGAAATGGCACTTTCCCGTAGGCCGGATCAGGCGCAGCCGCCATCCGGCATGGGTTTAGCGCTGATACGCAGCCACAAAAGTCACTTGATTTCTGGGCCAGAAGAAACACGGATGCCCACAACGTGCTCCATCACCATTACCCGCAATCAGGTTCCAGTGTTACCACTACTCAAAGTAATCCATATCTAGCTTTGGCAACTTGAGTAAACGTGAGGATACGCCAATATCATTATCAATCATCAGATGTACCAGCCTGTCTCCATCCACCAGCACCAGACCTTCAACTTTTTTAGCATAGTCTCTGGCATGCGCCGTAAAGCCAGAGGTGGTAATAAAGACACCACGTTTCACTTTTTGCTCAGGCAATGCACCATAAAAGCCCCTGACTTCAGCGCTCCCAACAGCACCTTTCCAGCGTTTGGCCTGAACGTAGACTTTTTCCAGCCCGAGCTTATCGAGAGAGATAATACCGTCAATGCCGCCATCGCCGGTTCCCCCTACGCGCTGCAAATCACCGCGATGACCGCCATATCCCAGACGGTGCAGCACATCTAACACAATCACTTCAAAACGCGCGGGCGAAACCTGAAGCAGATTCTCCAGCAGTTCTTCGGCAACAGATTCACGAATCTCATTGAGCGCTTGCTCCAGGCGATCGTCCGGGCTGCTTCGGGCAAGCTCACCCTCCTCAATCGATTCTGGCTGTGGATCTAACGCCACCGCATCCGCCTGCTTACTGAGCTTCACACCGTTATAATCAAAAGCAAAATGACTCACTTCTTGCTCGGTCATCGACTGCGGATGCGAGGCAACCCAGCTCATTCCCGCGGGTGTTAAACACCATTTCCCCCGGGATAGACTCTGCGATAACCCGGCACGTTTGAGGCGATCGTGCGCCCAGCCGGTGCGGTTCTGGTACGTCAATTGCCCACTGGTAATCGTCTCAGCACGCTGCTGCTCATCTAGCCCAAGCATTTTGGCTGCGGCTTCACGCACCTCTCTGACCAAAGCGCCCTCGGGTCGAGTTGCCAGGAAACGCAACACTGGTTCAATAAATTTGTCATATGTTGGAACAGCCATAAATCCATCCCTGTATTGATACAAATCAGATAACCTTCTCAGGAACTATATTCCTCAATAACACATTAAGAAAGAATCGGTTACTCTCTTATCGTTCATTGATTGAACGGAACATGAAGGCTACCATGAAGCCTGATAGCTCCCATTACGATTTGGGGTAATAGATTCATCCCCCGCTCAGGATCTGGATAGAAAACAATGGAAAAATCTAACTTCGTTTTTCTGAAAGGCGTTAACGACTTCATTTATGCCATTGCCTGCGCGGCGGAAAATAACTACCCCGACGACCCCAACACCACCCTCATTAAAATGCGCATGTTTGGCGAAGCCACCGCCAAACATCTCGGCCAGTGGCTGGAAGCCGCCGGTTTTACCACCGGCTGCAAATTCGATGTCAGAGTGATGCCCGGCTGCATTCTGCTGACGACAAAGCTGCCGGAGCCGGAAGAACCGGCGTTATTACAGTCGCTGCGTCGGGTGTGCAAGCTGTCCGCGCGTAAGCAACAGCAGGTGCAGGAGTTTATCAACGTGATTTCAGCGAAGTCGCGCAAGCAGGGATAACTTCTAAGATGCCAGACGGCGCTTAGGAGTATAAGCGCCGTGTATTGATTGCATTACGGCTCAGGGTGACATCATTTTATTCAGAGTCATTTACTCAAGACCCTATGCGATAATCCCAATCATCAGAGTGGACTATATTCCCATCATGATAGTGCCAGGTAATCTTCTTGTAGCGGAACTGAGCAAGTTCAAGATGGGTCTGTTTTTCGTAATAAGGATCTTTAACATCGTGCATCAGTGAAAAAATCGTAACGACTTTCAGATCTTCCAGGGTTATCGTGAAATAGACCTCTTCCTGACCAGCATCATTTATTCGATAGAGATCAATAGCCGCTTTCCTTAATGTTTCTCCGGTACTTAATGCTTTATACAAAAGCACACTAGAAGCATCAATTTCCTTTTCAATTAAAAATGGACGATGTTGACGTTTACTCAATACCCTTCCATTATGCAAGTCAGAGTTGTAACTCACATTATGATACAAACCTAAAACCTCGATCTGATTTTCACGGTCTTTTACCATCACACTACCTTTGATAACATTACCAGCATCATCGATTAGTGACATATATCCAGGGATAGCCATTTATAAATCCTTATTAAAGGGAACAGAATTTTCGACAGTATTTATCATGACCGCAATACACCGTTTCCCTTCTGCCGTTTTGATCTTATACATTTCCCTGATGGAGTTAACAAATAGCTTATTCATTTCGTCTTCTGACTCAGGGAAAGAGGAAAATGCACATATCTGCTCAATAGTCAGCAATGGTCTCTTATCGTTGAGAATAGCCAGAACACCGGCTGGATTATGTGGAATGGCTTCAGATACCGCCCCCTGCAAATCTTCCGCAGTACTGGCATCAACTCCGGGTTCCAAAGCACTTGCCACCGTTAACCAGCCATTATTACCTTTGCTAATTTCAGGAATAATATGGTTCCACCATTCTGATTCATTGTCATTATAAAGTGTGTGTACAACAGCATTTGCTCCTTTTTCATTTATCATCTGCAGAAGCTGAGGTGCAGTATGCTCTGCAGCGCAGGAGGCACCCGAAAGCATAAATAGAAAGAAGATAATAATAAATTTCATTATCTTACCACCAAAATTGTATCACCCGAATCGTAAATGGTTTGGCGCTTATCTTGTCCATTCATAATGATACACCCTGCAGATGCCGTTCCCGGTGGCTGCCCTTTTTTATCGCCATGAATTTCGAAATGATCTCTGCCAAAAGTATTGGTCCCTGCAATAGGTTCAAGGATGATAGCGGAGGGGCTTTTGTGATTATTCCATCCTGCAATAAAATAAATACCTCGAGGAATGGGACCCTTGTTACGTATGTGTTCACAGTTCGGTTTATCCTTTGATTCACCGGCACCACTGTAGCAATAAGCAATTAACTCACCGTTATGGCTCAGTATACCTGTCGATACTTTATATTCCCATGTCATTTGATTTTACACCCTTTAAAATATAATAATCACACTTATCATATTTAATCGTAAAATTAAGTTTATTCATAAGGTCACAATTATTAAAATTCAGAATATTTATAATTTATATTTTTTCATTCCTCGAACAAATAAACCATATTCTGAATAATTAGATAAAGGTGAAGCAGCAGGCAATCCGAAAAACGCCCGGTGGCGCTACCGCTTACCGGGCCTGGAAATTCTGCTTTCCGTAGGCCGGATAAGGCTTAGCCGCCATTCGGCACTGACTCCCCACTCACTCAGTAATCACAAACCGCGTCGCGGCAAAGCAGTTCAACACCCGGTGCACCAGAAACACCATGGTTAACGTTGCCACCAGCGCGACGGTGACGGAGGTGATGCGGTACAGATCGCTGAACACCAGGTCCTGATCCGGGTGCAGGTTCTGGCCAAACATAATGCCGATGGTGGTGATACTGGCAAACCCCACGCCCGCGCCGACTTTTTCCATTACGTGCAAGCGGGCGCTGAATGCCAGCCCAAGGCCAATCAGCGGCATCATCAGCACCATATGATTGCTGAAATCATAGATAAGCAACTGCACCAGCAGAATATACAGACAGGCCAGCACCACGCCGACCACACGCCAGATCGAGCTGATCACCGCGCCGCGATAGTGCATCGGAAACAGGATCAAAATGCCTGCCATCAGCGCCGACAGCGAATCACTCAAATCGCAGATCTGGAAGACCACAAAAATCATCGTCGCCACCGTGCCGGAAAGCAGCGATTCATGGCGCACCCGGGCGGCATCTTTCTCAATGCGCGGCGGTGGCTGGCGGGGTTCCACGTCCGGAATCAGATAATGCAGCAGCGCGCTCAGCGCCACCGCCATGACGCAGGCTTCCATATTGGAGAACATCAGCGTATGCCAGTTGGTGGTGGGATAGCTCATAAAGTTGAGCATCGTACTCTGGCATACCACGCCCATCGAACCGAGCAGAAACAGCGGGCCTTTGCTCATAAAACGAAAACGCATCACGTACAGGCCGAATACCACCAGCGTCATGATCAGCGGCCACTGTGAGAGATAACCAACGATTAGCACCATTTCGACACAGTTCACCGCTGCGCTGAACACGAACTGTGTTGCCACATGGCGGTTGAACACCGGCACCAGCGACAGCAGCATCAGCGGATAAACCACAAAAAATACGCCGTACTGCACGTTGTAGAATGTCGAGATACTCAGTGCGATTGTCCCGGCCACGGAGATACGCAGGGTCTGGCGAAAATCATTGGCGGTATAGACAATATTCCCGTGCGGCGTAAAGACGTGGGCCAGCGTGTTAATAGACATAATGCAGCCAACTGACGAGGTGGATCTGCGCCCCGGCAAAGGTGCGGGCGAACATCCCCTCGCTGTTATACAGCTGTACCGTGGCGCGCGCCCCGGTCGGTAACGGCGTGTCGAGCGGTTCGTTCAGCGCGACGTGAATGCGCATACGCTGGGCATCGCGCACCCAGCGGGTAGACTGTTCCGGTTGCGACAACTGGCCGTTCACCTGCTCCTGGCCCGCCAGAATACCGGCATCGCTGCTGGTAACGCGGGCAGAGAAAACCTTGCCCGGCATGGCGTCGAACACCACGGCGGCATCGGTATTTACCCGAGTGTGGCGCAGGCTTTTCTCGCGAAAGTCGGCCACGATATCGGTCTGGTGGCTGACCAGCGCCAGTAGCGGCGTGGCGGCGGTGGCGTAAAGTCCGGGGCTAAGCTGGAGATTGCTCACCGTACCGTCTGTCTGGGCATACACTTTGCTCCAGCCGAGGTTCAACTGCGCCTCTTCCAGCGCGTTACGGTATTTTTGCAGCGTCACGTTACGCTTGTCATCGCGCTCACCGCGCTGGATCAGCAGGTTCTGAATACTGGCATTGAGCGCCGCCACCGACTGCTCGCTGGTCTGCCAGGCGGTACGCACCTTGTCGAGATCGGATTGCGACACGTTCTGCATGGCACCCAGGCGCTGATAGCGATCAAGGGTGGTCTTATCGTTATGGGCGTTGAATTGCGCGGTGCGCAGGTTGGCGCGCGCGGAAGCTATCTGCGCATCCAGCTGTTGGTTGCTCAGCTTCGCCTGCTCAAGGGCGATTTGCGCAGCCTCGACCTTATTGATAAACGGCGTCGGATCCAGTTCGTACAGCAAATCGCCCTTCTTCACCTGGCTATTATTGTGTACATGCACCTGCGAGACGTAGCCGGAAACGCGTGAGGAAACAGGCGTTACCACGCGCATCACCGTGGAGTCCGGCGTCAGCGGGATCCAGATATCGGCAACGATAAACCAGGCGAATATTACCAGGAAAGCGGCAATACTCACCCTTACCCAACGGGCAAATTTTTGTTCTGGGGTCATCATAGTTTTTTAGTGTTGATTGTCTTCTTCGCGGATTGTCCGCAAATTGCAGGCGAGTTGATTTAAGGTCGCGCTGAAGGAGGCAAGCTCCGCTTCAGGAATGGTGCAGGTGACGCGATGTTGGTATGTCTCAATCACCCGGTTAAGTTCTTCAAGCCTTAAGCGGCCTTGCGCGGTTAGCGTTAGCAGGCGGATGCGTTTGTCATAAGGCGATGTGGAACGCAGCAGATACCCCTGCTTTTCCAGCTGTGAGAGGGTGCGCATCAGCGGCGGCAATTCAATGCCCTGCATTTGTGCCAGTTCGCTGACCGAGACGTTGTCTCCCAGTTGATACAGCTGCATCAGTACCGTCCAGCTGGACTGCGTCAGGCCAGTATCGGTGATGGCAGCATCAATAATGGCCCGCCACTGGCGCACCACCATTGCCATGCGCATTCCCATTGGTCGGCGGGCAAACAGTTCATCTTCAGTCATCTTACTTTCCCCTCATCGCTGAAAAGAAAATAATACTTATCAGGATAAGTATCAAGGAACAGGCTATCCAGAAGCATGAATTGATAAATACGGTGAATATAAAAAGGCCAGGAGATAACCCCCAGCCTCTGTCGATAAAAGAAAATCACTCCACCTGATCGCGTCGTAGCCCGACATCCCGCAGCCGCTCATCACTCATCTGTTGCAATACGCGCCGCGTTTGCGCCCGCAGCCGCCACGCCTTGTATGCCCGCCAGATCAATACAAACCCAATAAACGGCTGTTTTGCTTTATTCTCGTGAAATTCCATACCTTGCCTCCCCGCCTTGCCAGAGGCTTTATCTTCACGGATTTAGCCCAAAACAATACAGACTCACAAAGTACTTTTATTTAACATACAGATTGGTTAAAAAGAGTTCTGCATCGCTTTTTACACGCTAATCTGTACTGGTTTTTTAATCTGTATGGTACCCATGAGGGATACAGCATGACGCGTTACCAACATCTGGCCAATTTGCTGGCCGAACGCATTGAGCAGGGGCTGTATCGCCATGGCGAAAAACTGCCCTCGGTTCGCAGCCTGAGCCAGGAGCACGGGGTGAGCATCAGCACCGTCCAGCAGGCGTATCAGACGCTGGAACAGCGCCAGCTGATCACACCGCAGCCGCGTTCCGGTTATTTTGTCGCGCCACAAAAAGCGCAGCCGCCCGTGCCGCCGATGTCGCGCCCGGTGCAGCGTCCGGTCGAAATAACGCAATGGGATCAGGTGCTGGATATGCTAAAGGGCAACGCGGACAAATCGATAATCCCGTTTAGCAGCGGCGTGCCCGACATTGATCAACCCAGCCTGAAGCCGCTGTGGCGTGAACTCAGCCGCGTGGCGCAGCACAACCTGCGCGCGATACTTGGCTACGATGAAATCTCCGGATGCCGTGAACTACGTCAGCAGATTGCGCGACTGATGCTGGATGGCGGTTCGGTGGTCAATGCAGATGATATTGTGATCACCAGCGGCAGTCAGAGCGGAATGTCGCTGGCGCTGCTGACGGTCTGCCAGCCCGGAGACATTGTCGCCGTTGAATCGCCTGCCTATTACGGCACGATGCAGCTGCTGCGTGGCCTTGGGATCAAGGTGATTGAGATCCCAACCGATCCGGATACCGGGATCAGCATTGAAGCGCTGGAGCTGGCGCTGGATCAGTGGCCGATCAAAGGTGTGCTGCTGGTTCCCAACTGCAACAACCCTCTCGGATTCATTATGCCGGATGCGCGTAAGCGGGCAGTGCTCGCCCTCGCCCAGCGCCACGACATCGTTATTTTTGAAGACGATGTGTATGGCGAGCTGGCAACGGAGTACCCACGCCCGCGCACGATCCACTCCTGGGACAGCGACGGTCGGGTAATACTCTGCAGTTCGTTTACCAAATCCGTCGCCCCCGGACTGCGCGTGGGTTGGGTGGTGCCCGGTCGCTATTACAACAAGCTGCTGCACATGAAGTACGCCGTCATTGGCACTAACGTTCCTGCCACGCAACTGGCAGCGGCTTCCTTTGTGCGCGAAGGTCATTATCATCGGCATATCCGGCGTATGCGCCAGATTTATCAGCGCAATATGGAAATCTATACCTGCTGGGTACGGGAATACTTCCCCTGCGGGATCTGCGTCACCCGCCCGAAAGGCGGCTTTATGCTGTGGGTCGAACTGCCGCTCCAGGTCGATATGGTCTGCGTCGCTAAGCAGCTCTGTCGCCTGAAAATCCAGGTTGCGCCGGGTTCGCTGTTCTCCGCATCCGGAAAGTATCGCAACTGCGTGCGCATCAATTGTGCATTGCCGCCAAACGAGAAGCATCGGGAAGTGATGCAAAAGCTCGGCGAGGCGGTAAAAACGGCGATAGAGTAAACCGAAGCGCCCGGTGCTTCCGGGCAGGCGATTAGGCGGTTTAAGTCATCTCTAATGGCTTAAGCCCTGAATATCTTCAGCGGATAGCCGGGTAATTTTTTGTACCGTGCTGATATCAATGCCATCTGCCAGCATGGTGCGGGCAATACGCAGCGCCTCATCACGTCGTCCCTTTATCAGCCCTTCTTGTTTGCCTTCCTGTTTACCTTCCTGCTTGCCTTCAAGCCATCCTTTTTGAAATCCGGCCTCATGCAATCTGTCCGCAATCGTCATCAAATGCTCCTTATGTTGCGGTGAACGTTCGGCAACCCCACGAATAAACTCACTGAATCGAGGTGCATCGCCAGTTCGTAAAATATAATTAAACAGCGTCTTTATCTGGCTGTCATTAGTCAGTCCAGTAAGTAGCAGGGAAACAATTTGTTCAACCAATCCCATAAGAAAACCACATCCTCATCTGCAACTTTATCTCTTTGCGAGGCGATTTCCGGGATAAATACGTCCTTATGTAAAATCTGCATTTGTCTGGAACGCGTCCCGCAGAATCGCAACGCCAATGCACATTCCCACTTTTTCACCACTCGGCCTGTGCTATAACAAATCATCACTTTCATGGAGGACACGGTGTGATGCATACCCGGGATATTCCACAATCGTTCTGGCGTGATGAGCAGTTGCCGTGGCTGGAGCTGCGCAGCACCTGGCAAAGCCAGCAGGCCTATAAGCGTCATCACCACTCTCAGCTCTCGATTGGGGCAATTCTCGAGGGGGAAACGTGCTGTCTGTGCGATGGCGAAGAATACCATCTGCAGGTGGGCGATCTGATTGTGATCCCGCCGCTGGTGCCTCACAGCTGTAATCCCGTCAACGGGCAGTTTCGCAGCTACCACATGCTTTACCTTGATGCCCGGTGGTGTCTGGCTAATCTGGCTGTGCAGAACAACAATCAACTGCTTTGCACGCGTGCTCCCGTTATCCGCGATGCGCAAATATTCCAGCGTTATATGCACCTTGTGGCACTCGTGCCGCAACGGCAAACGACGCTAATAACAGATGCTGCACGAAAATTGCTGCACTCGCTGCCATTGCAGTCGGTAACACCAGAAAACCTAAGCGCCACCAGCCAGTATCTGCGCGAGCGCTTGCAGTCCAGCCTGCTCGCTCCGCCCTCACTCGATGAGCTGGCACATGAGTGTCACATACGTAAAGAGACGCTGATCCGTACTTTTAAGCAGGACACCGGGCTGACGCCGGGAAGTTATCTGAACATTCTGCGGATTGACTATGCCCGCCAGCGTCTGCGGGCTGGAGACGAGATTGCCGATGTCGGCTACCAGAGCGGGTTTGCCGACCAGAGCCATTTCCATCGAACTTTTGTTCGCTACACCGCAGCCACACCGCGCCAGTACGCGTTGGGACGATCAATATCAGACAATAATTAGCGCTGCGCCAGACGTACGGTGATCTCAGATTCATTCTCTGAGGTCGCTATGTCGTTGCTTACTGAACTTTTTCCTTCTGCTTTCCCCGCGCTGGCGCTGGCGCATTTTGTCGCATTGCTCAGCCCCGGACCGGACTTCTTTTTACTGGTCGGTTATGCCGTACGTTACCGGATGCGCGGCAGCGCCGGGCTGTGCGTGGGGATCGCTTTCGGCAACGGGCTGTATATCCTGCTGGCGATTATCGGTTGGGGGATCCTGCGCCAGCTTCCCCTGTTGTTTACGGTTATTGAACTGCTGGGTGCGCTCTATTTGTTGTGGATTGGCAGCCTGCTGATACGCAGCCGCCCGCAAACGCTGACCGGAGCGGACGCCCGGTCTACCTGTCCGGGATTTGGCAAACAGCTGCTGCTGGGATTGGGTTCATCATTGCTCAATCCCAAAAATGCACTGTTTTATCTGGCGCTGATGACCGCCCTGCTCGGCCCGTCGGTGACGCTGCTGCAACAAACCATGAGCGGGATCTGGATGACCAGCGTGGTCCTGTTTTGGGATCTGCTGATCGTGATGTTCATCGGTTTGCCGCAGATCCAGCGATGGTTAACCAGAGGGATATTGTGGGTAGAGCGTATCGCTGGGGGGGTATTGATTATCTTCGGTTGTGCCATCGCGCTGCGGTTTTTGCAGAGCATCGTAGTCTGATTTGCGCGGCGATTTTCTGCAAATAAACCGGATAAACTCGTTTAATTAATATCCAATCCGCATTACACTGCGGATGGTTATTACCCGTTCAACTTACTCTTCCTGAGGTGCGATGTGCTGATTGTTACCTGTAATCGTTACGTTTTCTGACCCCGCGTCAGTGAACGTATCTTCTGTTTGCGCTTCGCGCAGGCAGCGTTTTTGATTACATGAAATTCAGTACATTTGCAGTCTGCTTTATTCTGTCATCGGTCTGACGTCTCAAAGACGGTATTGAATTTCGCTATTCCCGTTGAGGGTTTTCTCCCGACAAGGAGCTGTTTTATGCAACGGATTCTCGCGTTTTTCTCCCAACGCGCCACAACGCTATTTTTTCCTGTCGCGTTGATTTTATATGACTTCGCCGCCTATCTGTCCACGGACCTGATCCAGCCCGGCATCATCAATGTGGTGCGTGATTTCAACGCCGACGTCAGCCTGGCGCCCGCTGCAGTGAGCCTTTATCTGGCGGGCGGCATGGCGCTGCAATGGCTGCTGGGGCCGCTTTCCGACCGGATTGGCCGTCGACCGGTGCTGATTGCGGGGGCGTTAATCTTTACGCTCGCCTGCGCTGCCACACTGTTCACCACCTCAATGACGCAATTTCTGGTCGCCCGATTTGTGCAGGGCACCAGCATCTGCTTTATCGCGACCGTTGGCTACGTCACGGTACAGGAGGCGTTTGGGCAGACGAAGGCCATTAAGTTGATGGCGATAATCACATCCATAGTGCTGGTGGCGCCGGTCATTGGCCCGCTCTCCGGGGCTGCGCTGATGCACTTTGTACACTGGAAGATCCTTTTTGCCATCATTGCCGCCATGGGGCTTTTCGCCTTGATTGGATTAGCGTTAGCCATGCCGGAAACCGTCCAGCGCGGCGCAGTGCCGTTCAGTGCACGCGGCGTACTGCGCGATTTCCGTGACGTTTTCCGTAATCGGGTGTTCCTGTCTGGCGCAGCCACGCTGTCGTTAAGCTATATCCCGATGATGAGCTGGGTAGCGGTCTCGCCGGTTATTCTGATCGACGCAGGCGGTATGAGCACAACGGAGTTTGCCTGGGCCCAGGCGCCGGTATTTGGCGCGGTGATCGTCGCCAATATGGTGGTTGTTCGTTTTGTGAAGGATCCGACCCGGCCGCACTTTATCTGGCGAGCGGTCCCCATTCAACTGAGCGGGCTGGCGGTGCTGATTGCCGGCAATTTACTGTGGCCGCACGTCTGGCTGTGGTCGGTGCTGGGAACCAGCCTGTATGCCTTTGGCATTGGAATGATTTTCCCCACGCTGTTCCGCTTTACGCTGTTTTCCAACAACTTACCGAAGGGTACGGTTTCGGCGTCGTTGAATATGGTGATCCTGACGGTAATGGCGGTTTCTGTCGAAATCGGACGCTGGCTGTGGTTTAACGGCGGCAGGATTTCATTTCATCTGCTGGCGGTTGTGGCGGGGATTGCTGTCGTGTTCACGCTGGCAGGTTTGCTCAAACGGGTACGCCAGCATGAGGTAACCACGTTAGCCACTGAAAACTAACCTGCCCGCTTATCCGGCCTGCAGAGTTGTAGTAGGCCGGATAAGGCGCTTGCGCCGCATCCGGCTACGAGCACGTCACCTTACGCAATGCGGGCAAATCCCGCGTCCAGATCGGCAATCAGGTCGTCGATATCCTCGAGGCCAATATGCACCCTGACCAGCGTACCGCTGAAATCCACCTCTCCTGCCGGGCGAATGCTGTTTAGCTCTTCCGGCTGATTAGCCAGAATGAGCGACTCAAATCCGCCCCACGAATAGGCCATATGGAACAGCGAGAAGTTATCGAGAAAATTCGCCATCTGTTCGTCGGTCAGTCTCTTTTTCAGCACAAACGAGAACAGGCCTGAGCTTCCGGTAAAGTCACGCTGAAAATACTCATGGCCCGGACATTCCGGTAATGCCGGATGATTCACCCGCGCCACTTCCGGCCTTGCCGACAGCCAGCGGGCAATATGGATGCTGCTCTCCTGATGCTGCTTAAGACGTACCGCCAGGGTGCGCAATCCGCGGCTGCCGTTGTAGGCCGTATCGGCGTCCAGCGTTTGCCCCATCAAATAGGAGTTTTCGCGCAGGCGATCCCAACACCGGGCGTTCGACACCGCCGTGCCCAGCA
Organism: Citrobacter sp. Ce119; assembly: GCF_030334525.1. Classification (NCBI taxonomy): domain Bacteria; kingdom Pseudomonadati; phylum Pseudomonadota; class Gammaproteobacteria; order Enterobacterales; family Enterobacteriaceae; genus Citrobacter; species Citrobacter sp. Ce119. Next base: position 221,518 of record NZ_JAOWDR010000013.1, on the reverse strand, counting down.
TGCCGTCCGAATGACCGATGGTGTACTTCGTTCCCGCCTGAATGGAAATATCCACGCCATAATCCAGTGCTTTAAACAGCACGCCTGCCGCCCAGGTGTTATCGATCATAATGACAATCTCTGGATTCACCGCGCGGATAGCCTTCACCATCCCCGGCACATCCTGAACTTCCATAGTGACCGAACTCGGCGACTCGAGGAATACAACCTTCGTTTCCGGACGCAGAAGATCGACAATCCCAGCGCCAATCAGCGGATCGTAATACGTGGTTTCCACGTTGAATTTACTCAGGATCTTATTGCAAAAATCCTGAGTTGGCTCGTAGGCCGCGCCCGTCATCAGAATATGATCGCCACCCTGAACAAACGCCAGAATCGCGTTGGTCACCGCCGCAGCGCCGCACGGGTACAGCGCGCAGCCAACGCCGCCTTCCAGCTCGCTCATTGCCTTCTGAAAGGCAAAGTGGGTGTAGGTTCCGCGACGACCGTAAAACAGCTCGCCGTTCGCGCGATTGGCGGTGGCAAATTTCTTGTCCTTCACGGTATCAAATACCAGTGAAGAGGCGCGTTGGATAACCGGATTCACCGCTCCCTGGGTGTAGCGTTTGTCACGACCAGCAACAACCAGGTGCGTCTCAAGCTTCATTGCGTCTTTCATAACATCTCCTGTTCTTAATCCGTGTGAAACCTATACCACCGCAGCAGTAGAGTTTATTTCAGTGTTGGTCTGCTTTTTTCCAGCGAACCGTTCGACAATCTGCGCCGCATTCAAATCATGGATAACGTTGATCAGTGTGGCCGGCGCATCGGTAATCGTGCCCAGCACCACCAGCATCGGGATCGCTTCCATCGGCAGGCCGAGCGTGGTGACGATAAAGATTTCACCGAGGAATGCCCCGCCCGGTACGCCGCCGACAATAATGGCGGAGAGCACCGCGATCAGCATCGTCAGGAAGAAGGTCTCGGTGGTGAACTCCATGCCCAGCACGGAATAGATAAAGACAATTTTTAGCGCGGCAATCATCGCCACGCCGCCTTTATTCAGGTTCACCAGCAGCGGAATGGAGACATCAACGATTTCCGGGTTAATCCCCATCGCCTTACCGGCACGCAGCGTTACCGGCAGCGTCCCCAGCGAAGAGCAGGTCCCCAGCGCAGTGGCAGACGGCTCAATCGCATTACGCCAGAAGGCTCTGACCGCCGGAATACCGCCGCCAATATACGAATAGAGAATTGAGCCAAAAACAAAATAGACCAGCGTGGCGACCATAAACAGGCCGATAGCACGGGCAAAGGTTAACAGCAGCGCCGAGTCCTGACTGGCCATGGTGGCGGCGAAGTAGCAGCCCAGACCAATTGGCGCAACCTTCATAATGATCGACACGATCTTCATGATCACGGTATTGGCATCTTCCAGCAGCGACGCAATGCGTTTACCGGCCTGATCCGACTGGCCAATCGCCACACCGGCGATGATTGCCATCACGATCAGCGCCAGAATATTGGACTTAGAAAACAGTCCGATAAAGTCGCTGGTGGTGATCATACTGACAAAATCCATCTTGCCGCTGCCCGCCTGCACAGACTGCGAGAGATCGATAGTGACGCCCTGCGCCGGGTTATACCATAGCGCCAGCGCGACGATCCCGGCGGCCGGAATAAAGGCCATGGCGATCGAAACAATAAAGATTATCGCCATAATGCGCCCTAACCTTTTCAGGTCGGTCATACTGGCGATCGAAGACATGACGCTGATCCCCACCAGCGGCACAATAATCATAAATAACAGGTTTAAGAATATCTGACCTATTGGCTGGAGTTTACTTGCAAACGATGGGGCATAAATACCTAATAAGCCGCCAATCACCAGAGCAACTAATAAAATAATCGACGATCTGTAGGGTTCGAGTCGTGACCACATAATCGGTACCTTTAGAATAATAATTAATGAGATTAAATTCACAATGTGATGAGTTTCCGTTTCGCCTCCTTTTATTTTGTGACGTAACTCACCTAAGTTGTTATTTTTTCATTTTGCCAGCAAGTTGTTTCCTGTGATTCAATAGTTGCATGTTTAAAAGGCGAATGTAACGGCCTATTCGTACCGTTTTTGCAAATCACTTGTGAATTAAAGGAAACTATGAGTACGCCGATTTCACTCAAGCATCTGGAATTTTTTACTAAAATCGTCGACTGCGGAGGATTGTCAGAAGCCGCGGCGCAGCTCAATGTATCGCCGTCTGCGGTCAGCAAAAGCCTGGCCGCGATGGAAGACACGCTGGGCACGACATTAATTAAACGCACGACCCGCAGTATTACCCTGACCGACGCCGGGCAATATCTCTTCAACCGCGCTAATAAGCTTTTGAAAGAATTCGATGAAACGCTGAATACCACTTCCGGTTATTACCACAGCCCGCAGGGTGAATTACGCATAACCTGCTCAATTGCGTTTGGTTATTCCCGACTGGTGAACCTGGTGGATAAATATCGCTCCCAGTTTCCGGATGTGAATCTGTATATCGATCTCAACGATAACTTCGTGAATCTGAACGAAACGGATTTCGACATCGCCCTGCGCATCTCCACCGCACCGCCGCAGAACTATGCGATGCGCAAGCTGGTGCCAGTCCGTTGGGCGTACTGCGCTTCACCCGGCTACCTTGCCAAAAAAGGCATGCCCCAGCGCCGAAGCGACCTGGTCAACCATGATTGTCTGGTTTACCCAGGCCTCACGCCGGTGCTGAAGGTGGCGGATGAACAGGATCGCCTGCACCAGTTAAAACTGCATATGCCAATCCAGGCCAACAGCAGCCTGGTATTACTGAAGTCGGTGTTAGAAGATCAGGGAGTGGCGTATTTGCCTACCTATTTGATTGGCGATCATATTCAAAAAGAAGAGATAACGCCGCTGATGCTCGACGGCACCATCACCTGTGAAACTCACGCCCTGTATGCGCTGTACTTTCCCAGCAAGTACAGCAATCCGAAGGTGCGATCGTTTATCGATTTTCTGGTGGCGGAACTCGGCCCCTTGCCCGCCTGGGACAACTGGATCCCGGAGTAAGCTTTACCCATCTGAAAATGGGAGGCGCTCCACATTTTTTGCGCGATCCCCCCGTCTGGCTCTATCCTTAAGCCTATGAATAAAATTGCTGAACTCAAACGCGCCAAGCGGCTGGCGCTTTCATTGCTGCTGATTGCCGCCGCGACCTTCGTCATCACGCTGTTTCTGCCGCCTAACTTCTGGGTGCTGGGGATCAAAGCGATCGCCGAAGCGGCGATGGTCGGCGCGCTGGCGGACTGGTTTGCCGTGGTGGCGCTTTTTCGTCGGGTGCCGATCCCATTTATCTCGCAACATACGGCTATTATCCCGCGTAATAAGGACAGGATCGGCGAAAATCTCGGGCAATTTGTGCAGGAAAAATTTCTCGACACCCAGTCGCTGGTCGCGTTGATCCGCCGCCATGAACCGGCGCTGTTGATCGGCAACTGGTTCAGCCAGCCGGAAAACGCCCAGCGCATCGGCCAGCATCTGCTGCAAATTATGAGCGGTTTTCTCGAACTGACCGACGACTCGCGCATTCAGAGGCTGATCAAGCGGGCGGTACACAAGGCCATCGACAAGGTCGATCTCTCCGGTACCAGCGCGCTGATGCTGGAAAGCATGACTAAAAACAATCGCCATCAGGTGCTGCTCGACACGCTGATCGCCCAACTGATCGCCCTGCTCCAGCGCGACAGCTCGCGGGCATTTATCGCCAGACAGGTCGTGCATTGGCTGGAAACCGAACATCCGCTGAAAGCGAAGATCCTGCCGACCGAATGGCTGGGCGAGCACAGCGCCGAACTGGTGTCTGATGCCGTTAACTCCTTGCTGGATGACATCAGCCACGATCGTGCGCATCAGATCCGCCACGCCTTCGATCGCGCTACGTTTAAGCTCATCGATAAGCTCAAACACGATCCGGAGATGGCCGTGCGGGCCGAAAGCATGAAAAGCTATCTGAAGGAAGACGAAGCCTTCAACCGTTATCTTGGCGAACTGTGGGCAGACCTGCGCCAGTGGGTGAAAACCGACATAAACGCCGATGATTCGCGCGTGAAGCAGCGCATTGCCAGCGCCGGGCAGTGGTTCGGCGAAACGCTGGTTGCCGACAGCGCTCTGCGCGCCTCACTGAATGGGCATCTGGAGCAGGCCGCGCATAAAGTGGCGCCGGAGTTCGCCACTTTCCTGACGCGCCATATCAGCGACACGGTGAAAAGTTGGGATGCGCGCGATATGTCGCAGCAAATTGAGCTGAACATCGGTAAAGATTTGCAGTTTATCCGCGTCAACGGCACGCTGGTCGGCGGTTCTATTGGGCTGGTTTTATATCTGTTGTCGCAAATACCTTCCCTGCTGACGCTGGTGAATTTTTAAGGAGAAAAATTCAATGACAATCAACATCCGCATTTTTTCCCTGCGCGAGACGCCGGAAAAGCTGCACGAGGTCACCGCTTACTTTCAACAACAATGGGCCTCAGAAGACTCCATGAAGGTTTACGAGGATGCGTTGCACCGTTGTATTGGCGCAAAGAATCCGCTACCGCAGTGGTACTGGCTGCAGGACGGCGACAGCATTATTGGCTGCGCCGGATTGATCACCAATGATTTTATCAGTCGCGGCGAACTGTGGCCGTGGCTATGTGCGCTCTATATCGATCCTCACTACCGTGGACGCGGTCTGGCATTTCGCCTGATTGAACATATTGCCAGTCAGGCCAGACAACTGGGCTTTATGCAGCTCCATTTATGTACCGACCTGGAAGGGTTATACGAGAAAGCGGGATTTTACTTTGACGGGCCAGGCTATCACCCGTGGGGGGAAGTCTCGCGGGTCTACAGTCGTAACCTGTAAGCGTACAATTGTTGTACATCAATAAAGCCAGATAAATTACAGGGTTATAATGCGACGTCTTTTACTCTCTCCCGTGTTACGGGGAAGGAAAATCATGTCGCTAATCACCGATTTACCCGCCATTTTCAACCAGTTCTCCGACGCCCGTCAGAAAGGTTTTCTCACCGTAATGGATCTTAAAGAGCAGGGTATCCCGCTCGTTGGAACCTATTGCACCTTTATGCCGCAGGAGATAGCGATGGCGGCGGGCGCGGTAGTCGTTTCGCTATGCTCAACCTCTGATGAAACCATAGAAGAAGCCGAAAAAGATCTACCACGTAATCTGTGTCCGCTGATCAAAAGCAGCTACGGGTTTGGTAAAACTGATAAATGCCCGTACTTCTACTTCTCTGACCTCGTGGTGGGCGAAACGACCTGCGATGGTAAAAAGAAGATGTACGAGTACATGGCTGAATTTAAAGCGGTACATGTGATGCAACTGCCCAACAGCGCCAACGATGCGGCTTCGCGTGCGCTATGGAAAGCCGAGATCCTACGTCTGCAGCAGGCTGTCGAAGCCCGTTTTGGCACCCCGATTACCGAAGCTGCGCTACGTGAAGCCATCATTCTAAAAAATCAGGAGCGTCGCGCACTGGCGAATTTTTACCGCGTTGGCCAACTCAATCCACCCGCACTCAGCGGCAGTGACATTCTGAAAGTTGTTTACGGCGCAACCTTCCGCTTTGATAAAGAATCGTTGATCGACGAGCTTAATAGCATGGCCGAACGGGTACATCAGGAATGGCAGGCCGGGAAACGCCTGGCATCACGTCCACGCATACTGATAACCGGTTGCCCCATTGGCGGCGCGGCAGAAAAAGTGGTGCGTGCCATTGAAGAAAACGGCGGTTGGGTAGTGGGTTATGAAAACTGCACCGGCGCGAAAGCCACTGAGCAGTGCGTGGCGGAAACTGGCGACGTCTACGACGCACTGACCGATAAATACCTCGCCATCGGTTGCTCCTGTATTTCCCCTAACGATCAACGCCTGAAAATGCTTAGCCAAATGGTTGAAGAGTACCAGGCTGACGGCGTCGTCGATGTCATTTTACAGGCTTGCCACACTTACGCCGTTGAATCACTGGCCATTAAACGCCACGTCCGCCAGCAGCACAACATTCCCTACATCGCTATTGAAACCGATTACTCCAGCGCGGATATCGGCCAGCTTAGCACCCGTGTCGCCGCGTTCATTGAAATGTTGTGAGGAACAGGAATGAGATTCTCAATAGGGATCGATTCCGGCTCCACGGCGACGAAAGGTATTTTGCTGGAAAGGAACGTCATCAAACGTCGCTTCCTCTGCCCAACGCCTTTTCGCCCTGCCGAAGCGATCGCGCAGGCATGGGAAACGCTGCAGGCCGGGCTGGACGATAAACCATTTTTAACCCTCACAGGCTACGGACGGCAGCTCGTGGATTATGCCGACAAACAGGTCACTGAAATTTCCTGCCACGGGCTGGGGGCACGCTTGCTGGCTCCCGGTACCCGCACAGTGATTGATATCGGCGGTCAGGACAGTAAAGTCATCCAGTTAGATGATGATGGCAACCTCAGCGATTTTTTGATGAACGACAAATGTGCGGCAGGGACCGGGCGATTTCTGGAAGTCATCTCACGTACGCTCGGCGCCAGCGTAGATCAGTTGGATGCGATCACCGCTGGCGTCGAACCACATGCCATCACCAGCATGTGTACGGTTTTTGCCGAGTCTGAGGTCATCAGCCTGCGCTCTGCGGGTGTCGCGCCGGAGGCAATTTTAGCTGGCGTAATCAACGCGATGGCCAGACGCAGCGCAAACTTCATCGGGCGGCTTTCTGCACAGGCTCCACTGTTATTTACCGGCGGGGTAAGCCACAGTCGCGCCTTTGCTCGTATGCTCGAAGGCCACGTGGGTATTCCCGTGCACACGCATCCCGACGCGCAGTTTGCCGGGGCAATTGGGGCCGCGTTAATTGGTCAACGTCAGGGGAAACGTGAGTGAAGGAAGCCCTGTTCTTGTTTCACACTACTCTCGGCGTCATCAAAACGCGTAAAGCGCTACAGGCTGCAGGTATTTGCTTTCGGGTGGCCGATATTCCCCGCGAGCTACGCGGTGGCTGCGGGCTGTGTATTTACATCGACTGCGTTGCTGGCGAGGAGAATGAGTGGGTAATTGCGGGTCATACCGAATCTATCTACCGCCTTGAAAACGGAGACTGGCGCTGCATTGCCACTTTCCCTCCTTCCTGAACGCGCGAGGGCACTGCGTTTTATTTTACTTTTCATTATCATTTACGCATGTAATATAACAATTATCAGATAGCAGCGTGAAATGAGAGCCCGTATGTCCCAGGAAAGCCCAGATTCAAATCGTCATGCTATCAGCGTCGCGCTGTTTGGCATGCTGGTCTTAACGCTGGGTATGGGAATTGGGCGCTTTCTGTATACGCCAATGCTCCCGGTGCTGCTGTCGGAAGGTCAGTTCACATTTGACCAGCTTTCCTGGATTGCCAGCGCCAACTACTCTGGGTATCTGGCAGGAAGCCTGCTCTTCTCCTTCGGGCTCTTTCATCTTCCCTCACGCTTACGCCCGATGTTGCTAACGTCCGCGCTCGCTACTGCGGGGTTGATTCTGGCGATGGCAAGCTTTACGCAGCCCGCGCTGGTGATGTTGATCCGTTTTCTGGCGGGCGTCGCCAGTGCAGGTATGATGATCTTTGGCTCAATGATCGTTCTGCATCATACCCGGCATCCCTTCGTGATCGCGGCGTTGTTCTCCGGCGTTGGCGCAGGCATTTTGCTGGGCAATGAATATGTCATTAGCGGTCTGCATTTTGCGCTGTCATCGCACACCCTCTGGCTGGGCGCAGCGGCAGCGTCAGCTCTGTTCTTTGTCCTACTGGTTATACTCCTGCCATCTCGCGATCATGCCCTCCCCGCCGCGGCGCCGGTAAAAACGGAACATCAGCCGATGTCCTGGTGGCTGCTGGCGCTGCTGTACGGGTTGGCCGGATTTGGCTACATCATTGTCGCCACCTATCTACCGCTAATGGCGAAAAGCGCCGGTTCGCCGCTGCTGACTGCCCATCTCTGGTCGCTGGTCGGCATATCGATAATTCCAGGTTGTTTCGCCTGGCTGTGGGCCGCCCGACGCTGGGGAGTTTTGCAATGCCTGACGGCGAATTTGCTGATTCAAAGCGCCTGCGTGGTGATGACGCTCGCCAGCGACTCCTTGCTGCTGCTGGTGATAAGCAGCGTGGGGTTTGGCGCAACGTTTATGGGGACCACTTCACTGGTGATGCCGCTCGCCCGTCAACTTAGCGTCCCGCGTAATATTAATCTGCTGGGCCTGGTCACTCTGACTTACGGCATTGGACAAATACTCGGGCCGTTATTAACCAGCCTGCTGGGAAGCGGCGCACAGGCGATCGTTAACGCCACGCTGTGCGGCGCCGTCGCGTTGTTCATTGCGGCGCTTATCAGCCTGATGCAATTATATAAACAGCGTTTCGCTTCGCCCAAAAGGGTATAATCAATAGCCTCTAAACAAATATATTCGGATTAATCCGCAATTAAATGTCAACATTTAATAAACCGCAAATAATCGGTAATTACCCGCCAGACAATTTATAATTCCCGGCTGTTCATTTATAAACTCAATTTAAAATGCGTAAAAATGGACATATTAATTCAACATCAACACCATCGTCGGGAAAAGTACATGTCGTGGTTTAAAAAAATACTGCTGGGGTTAATTATTTTGGCTGGTTTAATTGGCACGCTAAAGGATTATAAAGACTTTGGCCTGTTTGGCGCACTAGGATTGTTTATTATCTTCCTGTTAACAACGACTTTCTTATGGCAATGGGCTTCTGGCAGGCTACCGGAGATAACCAGGTTACAGGCCGTATTTATTTTACTGGCCAGCGCGGTAGCCTCTATTTTTGTTATCAATATGGCCATTGCCGGAAATTTGCATGTGGATTTAATGGAAGTCATGCGCGTAACTATTACGCATAATCCGCTTTTTTATCTGATCCTCTGCGTGGTCGCATGGGTAAAAGTGGGCATCTGGCAATGGCTGTTTAGCGGTGTACAGCAGGAAGAGAGTCAGCCGGTTTAAACGCCGACAGAGGTAAAAAAGGCGTCTTAACTAAGACGCCTTTTTGCAGATCAGAACAAAAACTTAGAACTGATAGGTCAGACCCGCAACAACCTGGTTGTCGCCATCAGCGCCATCGAGCAGGTTAATTTTGTAACCCACATCAGCCACGATGTTTTTGTTGAAGTAGTAGTCTGTACCCAGCGCTACGTATTCGGTCAGGTCATTATTGTTGTTATCACGCGCGTGGACGTAAGCCACGTTCGGACGCAGACCAAAATCAAACACATACGCAGCCATCGCTTCAAAGTGCTCAGCTTTGTCCGCATCCTGAATCAGGTTGTGGGACTCGCCGTACATGGTCGCGACGTAGATAGCGTTAGCATCATATTTCAGACCCGCGCCCCAGAACTCTGCGTTTTCACCTTCCCAGCCGCTTCGTTTCTGCTGAGCCGTCACCGCGTTGGTGGTGTAAGCCGCAATGGCAGATACGCCGGAATCCGCGATGTTGTCATAGCCCAGCGAGAAGCCGTAGCCATTACCGTGCTGTTTTGCCGGGTTAGCGTTAGAGTCATCCTGACCCTGATATTGCGCGCCGACGCTCAGACCATCAACGGCACCAAACAGATTTTTGGTGCGGAGTGTTGCAACGCCAGAAGTGCGTGTAGTAAGGAAGCGGTCAGTATCTTCATAGGAGTCACCGCCGAACTCTGAAAGAGTGTCAGTGTAAGCTCCCACGTCGTAAGCGATACCGTAGTTACGACCGTAGTCAAAGCTAACGTCATGGCCATAATCCAGGCCAGCAAACGCCAGACGTGTATTGACGCCATTCTGAGAACCTTCTGCTTTAGAGGCATCAAACTGACTTTCAAATTGGCCATAACCGGTCAGTTGATCGTTGATTTGTGTCTCACCGCGAAAACCCAGACGCGCGTAGGTACCATCGGCATCGGTGCCGTCAGTCCAGGAATGGACCGCTTTTACTTTGCCGTACAGATCCAGTTTGTTGCCATCTTTATTATAAATTTCCGCTGCATGAACGGAGGTTACCCCTAATGCCATTACAGCTAATGCCACTACTGACTTTTTCATGTTATTACTCACTTTTAATTGTGAATTTTGCTATCAACTTTGTTATGAAGGCAGAATACCCGCATAAAAAAGCCCCCTATGGAAAAGGGGAAAGCCTCTAACACACCAATGAAGGCAATAATAAAGTGGCAAGACACATATCATTTAGGGTTTTAAATAAAACCCGAACAGAGAGTAATTACTTGGATTCTTCGTTTACGCTCTCATTAACAGAGCGATACAACATTAATGCTTCGGCAATAATATCTTGTTTACTTTTACGGGTTTCAAATGCCAGCGTTCGTACATATTCCCACAGAGAGGTATCGACACGGGCACTTAAAAGAACCATATCTTTTGATCGGGTTCCCCTGGCTTTTCTAATATCAGGGTAATCTCGAGAGGGCATTGTCATCTCCTGAACGCAAACACACTTATGGCGATGAAATATGCAGTCAGTGTAAAAACAAGTCAACGGCAAAATACAGTCACAATAGTAATGAAACTGTTAATAAAGCTCAGATAAATGGAACGTTATTTCAAGTGAAAGATAACTTGTTTATAGAATAATGTGTAATTATTACTTTACATATATTCGTTTTTATTCATTTGATTAAAAAGGCTTGAGCCATTGACAAAAACCATGACCACAAATCAAAACATCATTACAGCCAATAAGTTACATACCGTTATTAATGTCTACATTTGCGTGAAGCGTTTGTTTTTACGCACTGTAATGCCCAACTGTCTCGCCCTGAAAGCTTTGGAAATTAGTTTGATTCTCACTTAACACAGGCGCATTTTGTCTAAAAATAAGCACGTAAAGGTAAAAATAAGGTAAATAACGCATTTTTTCGCATGCAAAAATAAGTTATTTTTAATTGATATAAATCAATTTGTACCGTACAGAGGCGCAGGAAAAATCATCATCTGAGGCAATGGAAACAATTTTTTACGTGACGTTCATGACGTGAAAAGAATGTTTGTTACGCGCTACATTCTTGTGCGGAAAAGCGTCGCGCGGGCCGCTACAGCCCGCGTGGGAGAGGAAGGAAAATCAGGCGTTAACTTTATCCAGAGGCCAGGACTCGAACAGATAGCCATCAAAATCAATGTCATCAACATTGGAAAACTCCAGCAGGCGTTGTTTGACGTTTTCCAGATGCTGCCACATTGCCAGCTTGGCCGCACGGGCATCTTTTTTGATTAATGCCGCCAGGATCTGCTTGTGGTCGCCCATCCACTCTTTACGATAGTGAGTATCGTCGAGGTGACTATGAAGCTGGATCCACATCGGGTTGTTCTCGCGCCACTGCCATGACTGGCGAAACAGCTCCACCAGCATGCTGTTATGCGTAGCTTCAGCGATGGCGAGATGGAACTGCATGTCACCGCTTTCAGAGCCGTTAGGCTCGCTGGACGCCAGCTCACGCTCTTCCAGCTGTAACGCCTGGCGCATTTTGACGATATCTTCACGGGTAGCCTGCAGCGCGGCAAATTCGGCGATATTGCTTTCCAGCAACTGTCGCGCCTGCAGCAGCTCAAACGGGCCCGCATCATTGCAATGATTGACATCCGTACTGTCGATAGCCTGCGCATCCGCATTGTCGAGCACGTAGATCCCGGCGCCGCGGCGTACATCCACCAGCCCCTTAATTTCCAGCATGATTAACGCTTCGCGAACCACCGTGCGAGTGACGTTGAGCATCTCGGCAATCTCACGTTCCGGTGGCAAACGCTCACCGGGCTGGTACGGTGTCTGGACAATCAGATCGCGGATCATGGCACCCACTTCCTGGTAGGGTCTTTGTTGAGAAGTGTTCGATTTCATCGTGTTATGTCCGTCAGAAGCGTGTAATCAGATACGGTGAATAGGTATCGAACTATAGCATTTGCGGCAAGTCAAAAACAGAAAACGGGTCAACCAAATCAGTATTTTGATTGACCCGTCATAGTTCGGGGAATTAAGCGTCAGCGCTTAACGCGGCAACACACTCACGCGCGCCCAGCTCGCACAGTTGTTGATACATGGCGATAATCGTCTCAACAAAGTCGGCGTTTTCCGCCAGATCGTGACCAAAGATGCCGCTCAGCCCCAGTAGCGCCGTCACGCGTTCGGCCCCCTGATACTGTTGGTTTATACGCTGGAATTCAGCCAGCATGGGGTCAACAACATCAATAACCTGTCCCTGTTCATCCACGCCATGGGTGTAGCGCATCCAACCCGCCACGCCCAGCGCCAGGTGACGCCAGCCGCTGGCGTTTTGCAGGTGCAGACGCACAGGATCCAGCAGACGCTGCGGCAATTTCTGGCTGCCGTCCATCGCAATCTGCCATGTGCGGTGGCGCAGAGAGGGGTTGCTGAAACGTTCGATCAGCAGCGTCGCATAGGCATTGAGATCGGTGCCTTCCGGCATCGACAGCGTCGGCGCTTGCTCCTGCATCATCAGCGCGAACGCCGCTTTGCGGTACGCCGGGTTGGTCATGGTATCAGCGATAGTTTCATAGCCGCCGAGATAGCCCAGATACGCGAGGAATGAGTGGCTGCCGTTTAGCATGCGCAGTTTCATCATTTCAAACGGCACCACGTCGGCAACGAACTGTGCGCCAACTTTGTCCCAGTCAGGACGACCGTTAACAAAGTTGTCTTCAATCACCCACTGGCGGAACGGCTCGCAGGCGATAGCGCACGGGTCGTAAACGCCCAACTGGTCGGCAATCTCTTGCAACGTTTCTGGCGTCGCCGCCGGAACAATGCGGTCGACCATAGTGCACGGGAAAGTGGCATTTGCTTCAATCCACTGCGCCAGTTGCGGGTCGCGCGCCTGCGCCAGGCCCAGCACCGCGACTTTCGCCACATGACCATTTTCACGTACGTTATCGCAGGACATCACGGTAAAGGCCGCCAGCCCTTGCTCACGACGCAGATGCAGCGCCTGTACGATGTAACCAATCGCCGACTTCGGCGTGGTCGGATTTGCCAGATCGTGTTTAATCAGTGGGTTATTGAGATCTAACTGACCGCTGGCGGCATCGGTGCAGTAACCTTTTTCCGTGACCGTCAGCGAGACAATTGCCGTCTGCGGGCGTGCCATAGCCTGTAAAATACCGTCACAGCCGTCAAGATCCGGGTGCAGCGCTTCTTTCATCGAGCCGATCACTTTCAGCACGGTGTTGTCCGCGCCTTTTTCCGCCACGGTATACAGCAGTTGTTGCTTGCGCAGGTTTTCAATCAGTACGCAGTCATTACCCGGCATCAGGTTAACTTCACAGATACCCCAGTCGCTGTCGGTGGTTTCCAGCAGATGGTGGGTGTACAGCGCCTGATGCGCGCGGTGAAAAGCGCCGCATCCGAGGTGAACAATGCGGGATTGCAGGCGCGAGCTGTCCCATGCTGGGCGCGCAACCGGCAGGTTGCTATTGGCAATTGTCGTTGTCATCGTGAACTCCAGAACCCGTTGAAAGACCAACGGAAGAGAAAAGAAAAACGCCGGTCAGACAGGTGACCGGCAACTCGCTTTAGCGGCTAAAGAAAGCGCGCTGGATAGCCATCTCAACGCCGCGCACTTCCGCCAGCCCTTTCAGGCGACCAATCGCGGAGTAGCCTGGGTTGGTTTTCTTTTTCAGATCGTCAAGCATCTGGTGACCGTGGTCCGGACGCATAGGGATCAGGTCCTCTTTGCCCTCGGCTTTACGGCGCTGCTCTTCCTCAACGATCGCTTTCACCACTTCGTACATGTCGACGTCGCCGTTAAGATGCGCCGCTTCATGGAAAGTTTTCGGGTTATCTTCACGCAGCGTGGAGCGCAGATGGGTGAAGTAAATGCGTGGGCCAAACTGTTTGATCATGTCGACCAGGTCGTTGTCCGCCCGCACGCCATAGGAACCGGTACACATGGTGAAACCGTTCGCCATGCTGTTGACCGTATCGACCATCCACTGCATATCTTCCACGGTGGAAACAATGCGCGGCAGGCCGAGGATCGGGCGCGGCGGATCGTCCGGGTGTACCGCCATACGTACGCCTGCTTCTTCCGCCACCGGAATAATCGCCTTCAGGAAGACGGCAAAATTCTCGCGCAGCGCGGCTTTATCGATATCTTTATAACGAGCCAGATGCTGGCGGAACTGGTCAAGCGTGTAGCCCTCTTCCGCGCCAGGCAGCCCGGCGATGATATTACGGGTCAGACGCGTTTTGTCTTCATCGCTCATGGTGGCGAAACGTTCATTCGCCTGCGCGATCTCTTCGGCGGTGTAGTCCGCTTCCGCACCCGGGCGTTTGAGGATATGCAGCTCAAAGGCGGCAAATTCAATTTGATCGAAACGCAGCGCTTTGGAGCCGTCCGGCAAGACGTATTCCAGGTCGGTGCGGGTCCAGTCGAGAACCGGCATAAAGTTGTAGCACACGGTACGAATGCCGCACTGGGCCAGGTTACGCAGGCTTTGCTGGTAGTTGGCGATCCACTGCTGATAGTTGCCGGAACGGGTTTTAATGTCTTCGTGGATCGGCACGCTTTCAACGACCGACCAGACCAGGCCCGCCTGCTCAATAATCGCTTTGCGTTTGAGGATCTCATCAACCGTCCACACTTCCCCGTTCGGGATATGGTGCAAGGCGGTGACAACGCCAGTTGCACCCGCCTGACGTACATCCGCTAAGGTGACCGGATCGTTAGGACCATACCAGCGCCATGTCTGTTCCATGTTTTATTCCTCGTTTACGTTATGGACTCGACGATATGGCACATAAATTCCTCCTTTTGGTATTACATGTCAACCTGAAGCACAAAATTGGTTAACCAAATCACGATATCTGCTGATTAGATCGCCAGATTACGGTCAACCAGACCAGTTTCAATGTAAACATGTAACGCAATGTGACATTCATCGCATCAATGGTTAACCAATATATGTAACATCTCAACCAAAATCATAATAGTTCAACCAAATTAAGGTAGACGTTATATGCATGTTCTCAATATTCTGTGGGTCGTATTCGGCATCGGTCTGATGCTGGTGCTCAATCTAAGATTCAAAATAAACTCAATGGTCGCCCTGCTGCTGGCGGCGCTCTCGGTCGGCATGCTGGCGGGGATGGATTTAATGGAACTGCTGCACACCATGAAATCCGGCTTTGGCAGCACGCTGGGTGAACTGGCGATTATCGTAGTATTCGGGGCGGTCATCGGTAAGCTGATGGTTGATTCCGGCGCGGCGCATCAGATTGCTCATACGCTACTGGCGCGACTCGGCCTGCGCTATGTGCAGCTGTCAGTGATCATTATTGGTCTGATCTTTGGCCTGGCGATGTTCTATGAAGTGGCATTTATTATGCTGGCGCCGCTGGTGATCGTCATTGCCGCGGAAGCGAAGATCCCGTTCCTCAAGCTGGCCATTCCGGCCGTTGCCGCAGCGACCACCGCCCACTCGCTGTTCCCGCCACAGCCGGGTCCGGTCGCGCTGGTTAACGCCTACGGCGCTGACATGGGCATGGTCTACATCTATGGTATTCTGGTGACCATTCCGAGCGTGATCTGCGCCGGGCTTATCCTGCCGAAATTCCTCGGCAACCTCGATCGTCCAACGCCGTCATTCATGAAGGCCGACGTACCGGTTGACCAGAACAATCTGCCGTCATTCGGTGTGTCTATTCTGGTGCCGCTGATCCCAGCGATCATCATGATCTCCACCACCATCGCCAACATCTGGCTGGTGAAAGGGACGCAGGCGTGGGAAGTGGTCAACTTCTTAGGCTCTTCCCCAATCGCAATGTTCATTGCCATGGTTGTCGCCTTCGTGCTGTTTGGTACCGCGCGTGGTCACGACATGCAGTGGGTGATGAACGCCTTTGAAAACGCGGTGAAAAGCATCGCCATGGTGATCCTGATCATCGGCGCGGGCGGCGTTCTGAAGCAGACCATTATCGATACCGGTATTGGCGATACCATCGGCATGCTGATGTCGCACGGCAACATTTCTCCGTACATCATGGCGTGGTTGATAACCGTACTGATTCGTCTGGCAACCGGTCAGGGCGTGGTCTCAGCCATGACGGCGGCGGGGATTATTAGCGCAGCGATCCTCGACCCGGCAACCGGTCAACTGGTCGGCGTCGACCCGGCGTTGCTGGTACTGGCAACGGCGGCGGGCTCCAACACCCTGACCCATATTAACGATGCTTCGTTCTGGCTGTTCAAAGGCTACTTTGACCTGTCGGTGAAGGATACGCTGAAAACCTGGGGTCTGCTGGAGCTGGTGAACTCCGTGGTTGGGTTGATAATCGTGTTGATCATCAGCGTGATTGCATAACATCGATACCGCTCTGGCCTATAGCGCCAGAGCGGTTTTCCATCCTGCCTCAACAATCCTCAATAATCAGATACACCGCCTTCACCGGGCCATGCACCCCAACCACCTTGATAAGCTCAATATCCGCCGTCGAGCTGGGTCCACTGATGATGTTAATACACGATGGCATACGCTCACCGGCCTGCGCCTTCTGATGCAGTTTTTCTGCCAGCTGCGCCACGCGCGGCAGGATGGTGCTTTTACGCAGCACGAAAATCGAGGACTCCGGCAACAGGCTCAGGGAGCGCCCGCGCTCCGGTGCGGAAAACAGCACCACGCCGCCGGACTCGGTCAGGCCATATTCGGCAAACACTACGCCGACTTTCGCCTGCTCGGCCTGGGTAATATTTTCGCTACCACGCGCCGGATCCCAGACCACGGCGTTGCATTCCTGCTGCAAGCGTTGGGTGATGCCCAGCTCCACCAGCCGGCTGTCGCCGCTCAGCACCACCGGCTGCTGACCCAATTCTTCGCACAGGCGCAGCGCCGCGTCTGCGGCCTGGTCCTCGCGGGTCAGTTCGCAGCGGGCCAGCATCACTTCGCTGGCAAACTGGATAAACGCAGAGCAGCGCTGCTCGGGGCTAAGCTCGGTCAGGCGCTCGTTGGCAAAGTTGTTAACCGGTGCGGCATCCGCTTGCGGCTCGAAACGCAGCGGGCGACCCAGCGCCTGGGCGATGGTGTTTAAAAACGCGGTACGGTTATCCATTCTTTTTCTCCTGCGCCTGATGTTTCTTAAACCAGCTGCGGAAGCTCTCGCCGTCAGCATCAGGCAGATCGCGCGCCTCCATCCAGTCACCAATCGCGCCAACCTTGAGCGGCGTTTTGCCGCCATTGATAAACCAGCTCGCCGCATGCGCGCCCGCCATCATCCCGACTTTCCACAGCCCCGGATGGCTATTGGCATAGGCGAACATTTTGATCGCCCGCCGCTCGGCTTTCGGCGTAATGCCCTCCTCGGCCATCACCCGGCGATGACGCAGGATCAGTTTTGATAGCGGAATACGCACCGGGCAGACGCTGTCACAGGCCGTGCATAAAGAACAGGCGTACGGCAGGTCTTTAAAATCTTTATAGCCGCCGAGTAGCGGAGAAATTACCGCGCCGATAGGGCCGGGATAGATAGAGCCATAGCCGTGTCCGCCGATGTGGCGGTACGCCGGACAGGTGTTCATACAGGCTCCGCAGCGAATGCAGCGCAGCACATCGCGAAACTCTGAGTCCAGCACCTGCGAGCGACCGTTATCGACAATCACCAGATGGAACTCTTCCGGTCCGTCAACGTTATCCGCCTCACGCGGGCCGGTCAGCCAGGTGTTGTAGCCCGTCAAACGTGCGCCCACGGCGCTGCGCGCCAGCATGGTGATCAGCACATCCACCTCGGCAAAAGTCGGCGCGATACGCTCCATGCCCATCACCGCAATGTGCGTTTTCGGCAGCGTGGTGCACATGCGCGCGTTGCCTTCGTTGGTCACCAGGCACACCGAGCCGGTTTCCGCCACGGCAAAGTTACAGCCGGTAATGCCGATTTCGGCACTGAGGAAATCCTCACGGATTTTCTGGCGAATGAATAAGGTCATGGCTTCCGGCGTTTCCGGGCCGTCGTAGCCCAGACGTTCGTTCAGCACCCGGCGGATCTGGTAGCGATCTTTATGAATAGCCGGGACCACGACGTGCGAAGGCGGATCCTGATCCAGTTGCAGGATGTACTCGCCGAGATCGGTTTCGATCACCTGAATTCCGGCATCCTGCAGCACATGGTTGACGCCGATCTCTTCGGTCACCATCGACTTGGACTTCACCACCTTCTTCGCATTTTTACTCTGCGCAACCTGCAGAATATAGCGGGTGGCGTCTTCTTTGGTTTTGGCGAAATAGACGTGCCCGCCGTTTTCCGTCACTTTCTCGGAGAGTTGATACAGGTAAGCGTCGAGGTTGCTCAGAACGTGATCGCGGATCTGGCAGGCACGATCGCGCCAGTCATCCCAGTGGCCTAACTCATCGACCATTTTTTGTCGATTCGCGCCGATACGCTCCTGCGCATTGGCCACGGCTTTACGCATGATCGGATCTTCTATCTGCTGACGGATGCGCAGTTTAAATTCTACATCGCTGGTTTTTATCGACATCTCTTTCTCCTCAGCGGCTCATCAGCACTTCAGCAATATGCATCACTTTGACCGGCTGGCCTTCTCGTTGCAGTCGACCGCCAATATTCAGCAGGCAGCTAACGTCCGCGCCAATCAAATATTCCGGCTTCGCATCCATCAGATGTAAGACTTTCTCTTTCACCATCTCGCCGGATATCTCGGCCATCTTGACCGAGAACGTCCCGCCAAAGCCGCAACAGGTGTCCTGATCGGCAAATGTCAGCAGCTCCAGCCCGCGCACGTTTTTCAGCAGCGTGAGCGGCTCTTCCTTCACCCCCAGCTTGCGGGTCAGGCTACAGGAGGGATGATACACGGCGCGGCCCTGCAGGCTGGCGCCCACGTCCACCACGCCAAGTTTGTTGACGATAAAGGAGGTGAGATCCTGCATACGGGCGGCAACGTTCTCAGCACGCAGCGCCCATTCCGGTTCATCGGCAAGATACGTCGGGTAGCTTTTTACTGCGTAGGTACAGGAGCCCGCCGGAGAGATAATTGGGTAGTCGTTGTCTTCCAGCGCGGCGATCAGGTTTTTCATCCCGGGGATCGCCTCTTTGATGTAACCACTGTTGATAGCTGGCTGACCGCAACACCCTTGCTTCTCAGGGAAATTCACGCGACAACCCAGTTTTTCCAGCAGCAAAACGGAGTCTCGTGCCATCCGTGATTTCAGTGCGTCACCAATGCAGGTAACAAAGAAATTTACATTCACAATAACTACTCCATTGCTTCATTTCTGTTTGTTGCGCTTGATATCGCTATATCAAGCAAAGGTTCAGCCGTAATTCACGCCCAGTTTTCTGTTTTTTGGTTCTACCAACGCCTGGGTTCATGGTGATGCTCTGATCGTTTTCCTTTGATGACGACTCTCCTCTTCTTATATCAGGACAATCGCAAATGTCTGTATTTTCATTTGTATGACAAAACCAAATAATCCCCTAATCGACTCACGCATGCAATACCCTGGTTTATTTATTTCGGCCTCGCTCACATTTTTATATTGCAAACCACAGCGTTATTAACACCTTAGAAAACAGTTTCAGGTGATTACCACTGTTGTCACTACCATTATTAAAAAGGTTATGAAATAACTACTTATAGGTATTTAACCGGCATTTAAGTATATTTACCCGGCATTAAATTTTAATTAAAAGATTACAATAGTTACAAAACTACAAATCATAATTACTTTATTCACTGAAGCGATTCAGTTTACATACTTTATTACAACAGCAATGTAGCCTCCCCAGCATAAATATAAATCAGGTTTAATGAACCAATCGGGAATAGCAATGAACGAATATTTTATGTTTGCCCTGGCACTCTCTCCGTTACTACTGATGGTATTTTTAATATTGAAATTGAAAATGCCCATCCATTATTCCGTGCTGATCTCTTTAGTATTCACCGCCGCGCTGTCGGCCATATTCTGGGAGATGCCCGTACAGAATCTGAAAGTCGCGATAGGCTATGGCGCACTGAAGGGGTTATGGCCGATTGTGATTGTGATCCTCGGCGCTATCTTCAGTTATAACGTCATGCAGGCGACCAAAGCGCTGGATATTCTGCGCGATATTCTCGCCAGCATTAGCGAAGATAAGCGTATTCAGGTGCTGCTGATTTCATGGTGCTTTGGTGGATTTCTTGAAGCCGCGGCGGGTTATGGTACGGCGGTCGCCATTCCGATCGGCATTCTTATTGCGCTGGGATTCAACCCGCTGAAGGCGGCGATTGCCTCTCTGGTGGCAAATACCGTTCCCACTGCATTCGGCGCGGTCGGGATCCCGGTTTCTATTCTGGCGGAACAGGTTAACCTGCCGGTTTATACCTTAGGCGGAACTATTATTCTGCAGCTCGCGCTGTTTAATATTCTGCTGCCGTTTGTGATTGTCTGCATTATTGGCGGCGGCCTGAAAGCCATTCGCGGCGTATTTCTGATCACGCTGATTTGCGGTATCACCACGCTGGTTCCACAGTATTTTGTCGCTATCCATCTTGGCGCGGAATTACCTGCCTTTGCCGGGAGCCTGGTCAGCCTGCTTGCCGTGGCGATGGTCAGCCGCCTGCGCAAAGGGAAAACCGATCCCGAGTGGCGCATTGAGGTCAGCCATACCCGCGAAACCACGCCGCGCTCGGCAAAAGTGTTGTTCCGCGTTGGCTCTATCTATCTGTTTATTTTTGTGTTTATCCTGCTGTGTTCGCCACTGTTCCCGACAATAAAAGGCGCAGCGTCTCAACTGGCCTCGGTGCTGCATTTCACGTTGGCTGACGGCAAAACGATGGCGCTGAAAGTTGAATGGGTGACCACGCCGGGGATGCTGATAATCTTTGCGACCATTATCGGCGGTTTCATTCAGGGAGCGTCCGCGCGCGGAATGCTGGAAGTGTTTATCAAAACCATTTTCCAGCTTAAAAATTCCATTGTTGCGATTATGGCGATCGTCGCGCTGGCCACGGTGATGGATCTCAGCGGGATTATCTCCACGCTGGCCCAGTCGATTGTTGATTTGACCGGCAGCTCATACGTCTTCCTCGCCCCGGTGATTGGCGCGCTGGGCACGTTCGTTACCGGTAGCGATACCAACTCGAACATTCTGTTCGGCAAGCTGCAAACCATTGCCGCCAGTAAACTGCATATCGATCCCAACTGGCTGGCGGCGGCCAACACCTCTGGCGCAACGGGCGGAAAAATGATTTCGCCGCAGAGCATCGCTATTGCGGTTTCGGCCACAAAAATGGACGGCCAGGCCAACCAGATAATGTCTGGCACCATGAAATACTGCTGCGCCTACATTGTGATCCTCGGCCTGAAAGTCGGTCTGTTTTATTACTGGTTTATGGCGTAAACCCTTGTCAACCCCGTCAAATTCGCGGCAACCGTATTTGACGACGCGGTGACCAAAAAGGTTTACACCGCCCCGGGAACGGAACGGGGTGACAGACTTTACGATTTGTCGGCGCTGACTAAAATAGCGCCGATGTTTCAAATCGAGGATTGTTGTTATGTTGTTCTGGAAAAAGATGGTGAAGAAGTTCGACGCCTTTTCCGCGTTGATCCCACCACGCTACTTCCGCGTGTAATACCAGGCACTTATGCCTGATGGCGCTTCGCTTATCAGGCCTACGTTTCACACTCATTTGTAGGCCTGCGTTTCACGCTCATTTGTAGGCCGGATAAGGCGCGAGCCGCATCCGGCAGCGACAGCAGCAAATGCTCACCCCTTTTACTTTCGCAGTCCGCACGCTCTTAACACCCTGACCCAAATACGCAGCCACGCAAAACGGTAGACCAGCGGATGTTGAAGCCGCAGCAATGTCAGAAACATACAGCCTCCTTGCGGCGCTACAGTACCGTTGCCTGATAGCGAATCTGCGGCTCCATTATCTGGTGACGCGCGTCTATCAGCCGCAGTTCATACGAGTCGCGCTCTTTCGTTAGTCGCATCACCGCGTCAACAACACTGGTGGTCCGCTCCAGCGCCAGCTTGTCCTCATAACCATTGAGCAGTGAGGCCAGCATCACGCTGCAAATCAAATCCCCTACGCCCACCGGCATTTTGGCAAAGCTATACAGCGGCCTGGCGATGTGTAACGTCTTTTCCGCCGTCACCAGCAGCATTTCAAACGCCTGTTTGTCACGCGAGCAGTCGCCGAGATGCTTCACCAGCACCTTCTTTACGCCCCACGACACCAGTTGCCGCGCCGCTTCCACTACCTCGTCAAAACTACGCAGTTGTCTGCCCGTCAGCACGCCCAGCTCATAGAGATTCGGTCCCATTATGTCGGCCAGTTGAATGGCGTCATCGACAAAAAAGGACTCCACGCCCTGCGCGACAATACAGCCTTTTTGCGGGTCGCCCATTACCGGATCGCAAAAATAGAGCGCCTGCGGATTACGCTGACGAATGGTGGTGACCGCGTGTTTCACCTCTTCACAATGGCGTTTATCTCCAAGATACCCGGACAATACGGCATCGCATTGCGTCAGCTTTTGCAGGTCATCCAGCCCGCTGATGATGGCGCTCAACTCACCGTGCGGCATCGCCATGCCCTGCCACATCCCGTACTGGGTGTGGTTGGAAAACTGTACGGTGTAAAACGGCCAGACATCGATCCCCGAAAGCTGCATCGGCAACACGGCGGCTTTATTTCCGGCATAGCCATAAACGACTGACGACTGAACAGACAACACGTTTTTCATTTTAACTCCGTCTAACGAAACGTTGGCAGCAGACCAAATACGTCCAGAACAACCGTCAGATAAACAACCGCCCCACAGACAATCACCAGGTTGAGCACGGTGTTATTACACGGCGCGGTATAGCTGGCGGTCGGAAAACGTTTCCGTGCCGCTTTCACCAGGAACGGCGGCAGGATCACGCTCCAGATGGTAAAGGCCAGACCGGCGTAACCAATCGCGTGAACAAAACCGTTCGGGAAGAAGAAGCACACGGCGGCTGGCGGGAAGTAGGTCACCAGCGCGGTTTTCAGGCGGCCCATGCCGTCATCCGGGAAGTGAAACAGATCGGCGATATAATCGAACAGGCCAAGCGTCGCCGCCAGCAGTGAACTGGCTACCGCGAAGTTGCCGAAGAAGGTGAGGATCAGATCCATATAACGGCTGGTGAACAGCCCGCTAATAGCCTCGACAAACACGTCGATATTGCCGCCTTTGGCAATAATTGGCGGGAACGAGGAACGACTAATGTTGCCCATCGTCACGCCCAGCCAGAAGATATACAGCAGCAGGGCAAACAGTGTGCCGATGATAATCGAACGCGTAATATTCGGGACCCCGCTCGTGCCATACAGCTTAACCAGGCTCGGCACGTTACCGTGAAAACCAAACGAAATAATGCAGAACGGCAACGTCATCAGGATATACGGCAGGTACTGCGAATCGGGCAGCGCCACCGCCACGCTATCGACCAACTTTGCCACTTCAATATGGCCAACCAGCCCGGAGAAGGTGGCAAAGAACGCGATAAACTTACCGATAATCAACACGGTAGTAATACGTCCAACCAGCAGGGAGCTGTACCAGGCAATCGCCCCGACCAGCATACTGACAATCACCACCGAGATATTCGCCGGAAAGCGCACGCCGCTGTATTTGAACACGGTTTGCGCCATCACCGCCGACGAACCGGAGATATAGGCATAGGTCAGAATATACAGCACAAAGCCGAAAGCGATACCGACCACGATATTCCACTTACGGCCTAATAAATCTTGGGTAAAGGTATTAAAACTGGCACCAGCGCCATAATGCAGGTTTACTTCGACCAGCATCAGACCGGTTAATAACATCATGATGGCGATAAAGAGAAGAATAACTGACGCACCGGGAAACCATACGCCGGCCATCGCTATCGGCAGGGAAAACATCCCGCCACCCACTACGGTCGCGATAACCAACATGGTTCCGCTAATCAGTCCGGGGGTACTACTCTGTCGCTCAATGGCATTAATATCCATGATAAATGTTCCTGTAGACTATTCGTTATAATTACAGCTGTCATTTGTACATCATGCGGATAATAAAAATGTCGGAGTCAGGGTTTACTTTTTTTAGTTATGTCACGGTAACGGGCACCGCAAAGGCTTCCTGTTCATGGAAAAGAAAGACAAAAAAGCCCCATCATGAGATGGGGCCATAATTATTATTTAGATATAGTCAAAGCGTGCAGTAAAGAAACGCAACTGCTTCGGCTCATAAATAAACTTCAGCCCGCGAATATCTTCTTTGTGCTGGTAAAGTTTAATAATACCGTCAGCCACGACATCCATATGCGCGTAGGTATAAACGCGGCGCGGAATAGTCAGACGCACGGTTTCCAGTTTCGGTCTGTGGTGTTCACCGGTCACGTTATTACGGCCCGCAGAGATAATTCCGCGTTCCATACTACGTACGCCCGTTTCCACATAGATGCTGGCGGCCAGGCTTTGCGCCGGGAACTCGTCCTGCGTCAGATGCTCGCAGAAGCGACGCGCATCGAGGAATACCGCGTGACCACCCACCGGTTCAACAATCGGTACGCCAGCGGCTTTCAGCTTGTCACCCAGGTAGCGAACCTGCTTTACGCGGTGCTCAATGTACTCATACTGCA
This sequence comes from Citrobacter sp. Ce119, assembly GCF_030334525.1. Classification (NCBI taxonomy): domain Bacteria; kingdom Pseudomonadati; phylum Pseudomonadota; class Gammaproteobacteria; order Enterobacterales; family Enterobacteriaceae; genus Citrobacter; species Citrobacter sp. Ce119. The sequence goes on along the minus strand of NZ_JAOWDR010000013.1, from coordinate 196,821 downwards.
TGGCTTCGCGCAGGCCAATCGCCATAGCTTCCATGTCGCGTCCGGCCAGGCCGCCGTAGGATGGCATCCCTTCGTAGACCACGACTAACTCTTTGGCAGAAGAGAACATTTCGTCATCATTCATGCACAGGAATCCGCCAATGTTCACCAGACAGTCTTTTTTACCACTCATGGTACAACCGTCGGCGTAGCTGAACATCTCATGCACGATCTCGGCGATGCTCTTGTTCTCAAAGCCCTGCTCTTGCTCTTTGATAAAGTAGGCGTTTTCTACGCAGCGGGTGGCGTCGTAGAACACTTTAATGCCGTGTGCTTCTGTCAGTTCACGTACCGCACGCATGTTTGCCATCGAGACCGGCTGTCCGCCCGCGAGGTTAACCGTCACCGCCAGGCAGATATAGGCAATATTCTCGGCACCTTTTTCGTCAATCAGCTTTTGTAATTTTTTAAGATCAATATCACCTTTAAACGCAATATTCAGACCGGCATCGTGCGCTTCGTCACGAACGATATCGACAAATACCGCACCATTTTTTTCCTGGTGATAACGGGTAGTGGTGAAATACATATTCCCGGCAACATATTGCCCCGGTTTAATTGCCAGCTGCGATAACAGGTTTTCTGCGCCGCGTCCCTGGTGAGTCGGAACAATATGTTTAAAGCCGAACAGTTCCTGCACGGTTCTTTCCAGATGATAGAAGTTTTCGCTGCCCGCGTACGCTTCATCACCCATCATCATTCCGGCCCACTGCTTATCGCTCATTGCGTTAGTGCCACTGTCGGTCAGCAGGTCAATATAAATATCTTTTGAATTTAACAGGAAAGTATTGTAACCCGCTTCCTGCATTTTCTTAAGGCGTTCGTCACGCGGGATCATAGATACAGTTTCAACGCTTTTAATACGGAAGGGTTCTGCCGGATAATTCATTTTGTTTCTCCAGTAACAGTGGTCATGTACGTATTAATGTGAAGTAAAGCATATCGAGTTCATCAATAAAGTCTGATGAAATATAACTATTCGCCTCCTGATCCAGGGGGAGAAATAATGTGGAGGCACTATGCAAGATTTAATTGATTATGGAAATAGCCCGGTCAACATTAATCACTGGCAATAATTTAAAAAGCTGTAAATGTGAGTGATGCAAATCACACGTCATTTTTTTACCCGTTCATATTCAACAAGTTTTTTTTGCGTGTAGATTTGTCGTTCACGGTTGTGCGCCCACAGAGGGGGGAAATACTGAAAACTTAACTTTCCAGGCTGTGCTCATAATGTATTGCTCAATGAGTACACCCCATTTTGTGAGAGTCAGATCACTTCGCGGGTTTATATTTGTGATTCACATCACTAAAAGTGTAAAGCAAAGTGTACAAATCAACGTTGTTTCAGAGTTTGCTATTTGCTTCAGTGAGTTAAATCACATTTTTGTCCAGATGCTGACAGGCACTGTTTTCTGGAACGAGGGGATATTCAGGCGTGCAAAAGGCAATGAATTTATACAGTGAATAATACCGGATTTATTGGGATGAGGGAGTTTTCTATTTATTCCGAAAGCGTGCTATTCGCGCTTATTTCATCTTATTTACATCTGGACTTAGCCCAAGATACTGGGGTAATTTACAGGGGTTTTATTAGCGCGATGCGAAGGTGCGCCAACACCTGCGCATCGCTAATCACAGTAACTATTATCGGAGAATAGTCACCATGACTGATACGCATTGTATTGCAGTTTCATTTGATCCAGAAGTGCACACCGTAGATAACCGTCGCCTGAAGGTGGGTTATGCGAGCCGCTATCCTGATTACAGCCGTCTGCCGGTGAAGTACGTCCAGTTTCCATCCATCGTGATGAAGGGCCAGTGGCTGAAAGCCGCCGGATTCGACACCGGCACCCGCGTTGATGTACGCGTAATGCATGGCTGCATCGTACTCACCGCCCGCGCCGCTGAACCCGAAGAGTCAGAACTGATGCAATCCCTGCGCGCCGTGGAAAAGCTCTCCGCGCGCAAGCAAAAGCAGGTGCTGGAGTTTATCGGGGTGATTGCGGGGAAAGGGTTGAATGGGTGAGAGTGTGATTGTCATTGAGGCGCCTGCGGGCGCCTTTTTGAGCGTTTAGCACAGCATATTTTTCAGTTCTTCTGGGGTATACGGCGGCATGCGCCGGTGCAGCATAGCATGACAATTTGGACACACAGGGATCAGGTCATTGATGGGATCAAGGCGGTAGTCTTCTTTTATTACTGATAAGGGTACCAGGTGATGTACATGGATAAACCCTTCAGCAATCTTACCGTAGACCTTTGACATATCCATGCCACACACTTTGCACTGATAGCCGTGGTGGTGAAGCGCTGCCTGTCGGGCATTGCGGTCGCGCTCATAGCGATTCACGGTCACCTGAGTCGCTGCCCCCTCGATATATTCAGTTTGCGCCTCGAGTTCTTCAGGGAAGATCGTGTCGCTCACCACCGCAGCACGATTTTTATCCTGAACAATATGAAAACCTTGCTCAGTCAATAATCTAACGCATTACGAACTGATACCGCCGGAGAAATCCTGAGGGGTAAACGCTTTGCCCGTCAAAAGCGTCGCCGCAATTCCGGCAATAGCTTTTGATGGATAGCGTCGCCCCTGAAATTCCAGCTCATAAAGTCGTGCCTCTTTGAAACGATGCGAGAAGCCCGAGTCATAGGCGTGAATGGCCTTGATTATGTACTCGCGCGGCAGCGTGTCAGGTAATTCATTCATGGGGCAGGTTCCTTTAACCAGAGGCTTTCTGAAATAACGGCAAGCGATAAAGTGACATCGATAGTGTATCGGCCTCACTCCTCTTGATCAGGTAATATTTTGCGAGCATCATCGCAATTATTTACCTGATAATGAAATCAATGAGTTCCAGTAAAACCCTGCAACAGGCAATTGACGACATCACCATCTGGCGTAAAGGCGAGCAGCGCGCGCCGCACAAGCCCCTACTGCTGCTTCATGTGCTGGCGGGTTATCAGCAGGGTCACGGTCGCCTGTTTGACTACGGTACGGAAGTTCGCGACCCGTTGCATAGCCTGCTGGAGCGATTTGGACCACAGCGCGCGCAGTACCGCCCGGATATGCCCTTCTGGCGCTTACAGGGAGATGGGTTCTGGGAGCTACAAAACGCCGAGCATTGTTCAACGTCCGGCAGCAGCAAACAGCCCCCTGCCGGAGAACTGGTGACGCATAACGTTGCCGGAGGCTTTGATGAACAGCATTTTGCCCTGCTGAAAAAGAGCAACACCCTCATTAACACCCTGGCACAGCAAATTCTCGAGGCTCACTTCACCGAAAGCATCCAGGAAGAGATCGCGAATGAACTGGGGTTTGATATCCTGCAAAACCGCAAACAGCGGGACCCATTGTTCCGCCAGCAGGTTCTGCGTGCCTATAACTATGAATGCGCCATTTGTGGCTTCAATATGCGCCACGACAGCACTTCGGTTGCGCTTGAAGCCGCCCATATCAAATGGAAACAGCACGGCGGCCCGTGCGAGATTTCAAACGGCCTTGCGCTGTGCGCAATCCACCATAAAGCCTTTGATAAAGGTTCGATTGGGCTGGATGAGAGTATGCGGGTTCAGGTGTCACCCGCAGTAAATGGCAGCGGCATAGTAGGCAGACTATTCTGGGATTTTTCCGGGAAGGAGATTGCTCTACCGATGATACGCGAGAATTATCCAAAAGAAGGGTTTGTGGAGTGGCGCAGGAAGGAGGTGTTTAGAGGGTGAGTGCGAAGGCCGGACTCGAATTACACACCTAATAGACTGATATCAATGTAGTTTATAGGCAGGGATAAATAGTTATACCCGCACTTGTACCCACAAGTTAAAATCCGTATAAAAAATAGACCTTACTAATGGGTATAAAGCCATATCAGTAGAACACCGATATGGCTATCAAAGCAAGGTTCAGGCAGGTAGGAAAGTTTTCTTCAGAGGCACCAAAAGTTTGGTCTCGATATCGACTTGCTCATAGTTCTCAATAAGAGCACGGACGAGATCATCAAGCGTCCATAGCGTCAGTGGTATCGTCGAACGATCGGCCTCATAGCGAGCATCTTTTGTAAAACCACCGGTACTGACATAAAGCCCGCGATCGTCTTTATGGCGACCGCCAATAAAGCTACGGATCTGTTGGCTTCCCATTTGCTCCCTGCGATGTTTTACCTCAACGATAATACGTGGATTTTCAAAGCCGAATCCATCAGGTGAAGCAATGATATCTTTACCCCGATCGGCTCCCGCTGGTGAAACCTGCGTTTTATAGCCCATACTGCGTAAAACTCCGGCAACCAGATTTTGCATCTCGTCCCAATCAAGAGAGTTGATGCGATCTTTGATACCCTCAAACGCCAGCATTTCCATATCGCGGAGCGGATCAGAAACGACCTCATCTTCATCTATTACAATTGGATTCTGAGTAATTACATCTGCAGTGGGTTTCTTATCCTGCAAAAGCTCTTCTAGAGCATATTCTGGAAGCTGGAAAACCGTCAGCGTGGAGCCCAATGTGTTTTTGGTAGCAACAGACAATCGATCGCGATCGATTTCTTCAGTATTCCATTTTACCTGTCGAGCGATTCCCATCCCCTCTTCCACCCATTCAGGGTGGTACTGGAAATCAGATGTAACTTTACCTAGCAGATAAGTACGGTTGGCTGGCGAATAGGTAATAACCCAATCACCCTTTTGGATTTCGTTCACAAAACGCCAGACCTGCGATGCACCAGAACGCGCAGTTCCCAGCTTTGTTAATGGATCTGCCTCCTGGTATAAGGCGAGTAACTGAGCTCGGGACAGGCCGTGTTTGACTAATGGAGCCAGCTGAGACCAGCCGATGCCTACAATTTGCTTATCGCGAAAATCGTCATAGAGCTTGCCGCCGTCACCACGGATCATCCACATTCTGTTGCCCATAGCCGTCCCTTCATGAGGAAAAGAAATTATGCTGGATCATAAGCTTGTTCGTAGTATGCGTCAAAACCATCAACAACGACGGCCCAGCATTCCCGGATTGTGCTTGCGATAATGTGCCCAGTTAAAATTACAGCTTCAATTTGCATGATGTTTCGTCCATATAAGTAAAAGCACCAACCAGCATCGGCAGGTGCTTTTTGGAGTGAGTAAATAAGTAAGACTGTAATGTGAATCAGGGAGGCTATTCCCAATGTTCACCGTGCCGCGCTAATACGATTTCTTTTTAATAAACCAGTTGCCTGTCGCGCCCGCAGAATATCGACCGCCCGCAGATATGGGGACTGTTCTTGCCAGTTGAATCCCCTGCGATCAATACGCACCAGCCCGTACTTTTCCACCAGAAAATTAACGGCATCGGCCAAAGATATACCGGCATCGATATGTTCCTGAATTACCGTTTCATCACTGAATGGCGTGTCGTTGAGTGTCAGGCCATAATGTTGTTCCAGCAGGCGTGCAAGCAGCATTTGCCACAATGCCACGGGCGACAGACATAGCTTCGCCGCCTGCGGAGTTGTTGCAGGTAGAGTTTTCATATTTGCTCTTGTGGAGTTAGTTAACGTTGAGTGGGGTAAACGGCGATGTATACGTAGCCGTAACTGCCAAGGGTATCGGCTTCGCAGGTGAAACCATTGTGGTACAGGGTGACACAGTGGGCATGGCGAGGATTCATTTCACCAGTAGTCAACATCGACTCCATCTGGCTGATAAAATGTGGGAATGCCACATCCAGCTTAAGACATTCTGCTTCGCTGAACTTACCGGTGATACTGGCCCGGTCAGCCAGATAGTGCAGCCGGTTTCCCTCCTGTACCAGACGAGCGCCAAAGCAAGGTGTTACATTACGATTCAGACCCCACTTGAGAAATGAATCGTTCTCTGAGTCAGTAGATTTCATTGAAGTGCCCTCATATCCAGCCTCGCTCTGCAAACGACACAATTCCATCTGAACCGATAACCAGATGATCGAGAGTGTTCACATCAACCAGTGCCAGCGCTTCTTTAAGCCTGCCCGTAATGTTGCGATCACATTGGCTGGGCTCCGGATCACCGGATGGATGGTTATGCGCCAGCACAACAGCAGCAGCATTGAAGCGAAGCGCTGACTTCACCACCTCACGGGGATGGGGACATGGTTAACCGAACCGGCAAATAGCGTTTCACTCTCCAGTAAACGGTGCTGGTTATCGAGATAGAGCACCATAAACACTTCTCGTTCTTGTCCTGCCAGCTGTAACCGAAGCCAGTCACGGGCAGCCGTGCTTGAGGTAAAGGACATGCCGGGCTGGCGCAGATATTTATCCAGCAGGTTGATAGCACGTCGAATGGTCCGTTGGGAATAAGGTGTCAATCCGGAGGTCGCGGGGAGCAGGCAACCATGCTGGGCCATAACCGCCAGCGGAAAGAGTTCAGGCTGCGATGACTCCAGGGATAATACAGTATTCATGTCAGGCATTCCTTAGTCGATAAGATGCATAATGGCGCTGCATTCCGGATGGTTTAGCGCGTAGTCGCGTAAGCGATAATAGTGTCCAGTCATAGCGTCACACTCGGTGCGGCAGACGTGGTGGCTGTAAGCCATCAGGCAGACTGCTATACCGGCAGCCTCTCCGCTCATCTCCGCATCGTTGCCATTCATCGGGTTGAACAACATCCATTTCTCACCGTCAGGCTCCGGAGCCATAAATGCACCGCTATTGCTGAGTGTGTAAAAGCTCCAGACGCCGCCGCTGTAATCAGCGCACAGGCGATCCATCCAGCCGAAGATTTGGGGCTCAAGGGTTATCCATTGTGGGATGGAGCCAAAGTGCTGCGGCCAAAAGCCGATGCGTAGCTCGTCAGGGACCACCGAGGCAGTAATTGCTGCCTGCTCAGCGAACTCAGGGTTGTGTGTATCCATTAAACTATCTCCTTATGCCGGAACGGTTGTTTAACGCTCGAAAAACGCGAGCATGTTTTCTGCCATTACCCACAGGGCGCGATTGAGCTTCACATCGCCATCAATACCGGTAACAGCACGGGTGCGGCTGCTTTTCCCCTGAGCTGTTCGCCCCGACAATCCACCTTTCATCAGGTTCTCCTGCACGCGCTGGTATACGGTCCACAGGTCATCGCTGTAGTCCTCCCGGCGACGTGGGGTCAGCAACTGCGATACCGTGACCGGCTGGTAGTCCTCACCAAATCGATACTTCAGTGCAGCATTCGCCAGTGCGTGACGAGCGGGTACAGGTAGCGCCAGTGACTGCATTGCATCGCGCTTCTCCTCTACCCGGTCAAACACCCCGAGCACTTCGTAAGCCCCCTCAATCACCTTCTCGACAACATTACCCTTATGCGGCACCCGCACTTCGCCAAATGACTGACCACAAACCAGTCCGTTGGTACAGACGCCGCGAAACAGCCCCGGCAGCATCTGGTAGCTTGATGAACCGTCATGGCTGTTGAGAAGAATGATTTCCGGTACCTGACGCCCGGTCAGTTGACCGGCACGACGCAGGCGAAGCATGTGTTTGGTGTGCTCCCGCTTGCTCTGGTCCCGAACCTTCGTCTGGCAGGCAAAGAACGGCTCAAAGCCTTCACGCTGCAGGCTTTCGAGAATGGTAATGGTAGGGATGTAGGTGTAACGGTCTGAACGAGATTCATGTTTGTCACTCCCGAACACGCTGGGGACATGACTCATCAGTTCTTCATGGGTCAGAGGCCGGTCACGGCGTATCTGGTTTATACGGCCAAAACGGCTGGCTAATCGCATGGCTAACTCCTTATCTGATAATGAAATAAAAACAAAAAAGGCCATGTTCCCGAAGGAGCATGGCCTGTTGCTATCTGGTGTTGGTGTGTAGCGGGGTGGAGAGGTCTGAAATGTAAGTAACTAATCGCTGTAGTGTGTGGTCCGGCACTCACTGAGGTCAGACAGCTCTTTTTGCGTATTCTTCAGACCCGGACTGAAAGTGCCGACTTTTTTATCGTTGACGTAAACATCAAAATTCGCTGCCTTCCCCAGTGCGTCAATAAATGACACCCAGGCATTATCACCGTTTCGCCAGCCCAGGGATGACGGTAACGGATACTGGCTGTTATCCATCACCACGGTGATGTCGGTTCCGTCATCGTGAGAATTCAGCAAGGTACCGTCGGGCAGGGTCAGGTATACGCTGTGCTGCAGCACATTCTGCTTATCGGGGCTGGTAGTGCAGTTAAGATTAAAGACCACTTTCTCCGGACTGGTGATGATGTATTCGGTCACCCCCTGAGCGAAGCCGCTGCTCCACATATTGGGGATGGCCTGTGCAACGGAGGCTGAGGCCAGCATAACGACCGCCAGGGCGGCATGAGATAAACGCATAAGTGATTTCCTTTCATTAATATCAGAGGGAGGGGCATCCGTCAGGGCGCGCTGAAGCGCTCCGGGAACCCGGGCGACCTTATTTCACTTCATCAACGCTCTTATCTGTCTGTCGTCTTGTCCTTCCATTTTGGCCGGTTGCTACCCGAAAAGGATTTAACCAGCGACCAGTATTCCACCGGGAATCGTTTTACCAGTTCCCCGTTGAGACGGACATCGATAGTCCGGTACTGCCCGTTGTTCATGGTCCCCTGACTGAAGTAAGCATTGCTGCTGCAGGTTCCCGTGTCGTACTGGTTCCAGGCTTTTTCGGGTTTGCCCACCACGTAAAAATCCCCCAGGGCGCAGCCGTTAGAAGATTTACGATTAACGATGGCCACCCTGTTCGTTGCCGCCAACACGATGGTGCAGGAGCTTTGTTTTCCACCACAGACATCCCATAACACCCGACCACCAGGGTCCTTAAACGACCAGATAGTGTTCGCCGGAATATCGGCCCGTTCCCGGGCCGCGGTACTGAGACTGACGCTGAAGACCAGCGCAAAAACTGCAAACCTCATTTTCATTTTTCATTCCTTAGCCATTTCAGAAAAGCCGGAGTCAGCGCCCACAATGGCGTACCTGGCGCGCTGCAGACTGAGCTGATGCATTCAGTTATTGATCGATAATAACGATCGATAAAATAGATATCGATCGTTACATTCTATTAATAAGGGCGAGGGTTGTCATCCCTTTTGGGGAAAATGTGTGACATAACAGGGACTCAGGTATCTGGTGCCACGAAGCGGGGGCAACGGGGCATTCTGATTAAAAGAAGTGGGTCTGGGAATGAGGCTCATGCCCACGGTTGACCGGGAGGAGTATAAAGTCTGGTTTCAGAAGAAAATCCAGTCCCAGACGGCACGGGCGACGGACACCACCACATCACGCACGGTACGAATCACCGTTTTCAGCGATGCAGGCAGGAACGACGATGACTCAGCCGTATCAAAAACCCGGCTCACAGCTTCACCGAAACTGTCACGGGCCTGCGACTTTACCGGCTCTGTGCAGAGTCTCCCTTGCAGTTGTGTCACCACCGGGCTGGTGGCGCAGTCAGGCAGACAACACATCATGTTTGCCACCATATCCTCAATACCCCATCCAGTGCTGGCGGACACCACACAGACCGGATGATGCGGTTTAAACATTGCCATAATTGCAGCCTGCTTCGCTTTAAGATTTACCTGTTGTTGTGGCGAGGGCGTGCCGATCGCGCTATCCCATTCATGACAGGGTTCGATTTTGTCGGCCTGGTTAACCACAAACAGTACCTTTTGCCTGTAAGGTCGCACCACGCCGTGCCAGAATTGCTCGTCCACGGTCAGTGCCCGATCGTCGGCCTTAATGACCCACAGCACCAGGTCCAGCTCCGGCAGCATACGACGGTACAAGGCTCGGTACTCATGATCCCACCGCCCATTTTCACCTACACCCGGTAAATCGACAATTACCAGACTGTGACTACCACTGCGTAGTCGGAAGCGCAGTACGTCGCGAGTACAGGCGTTCACGTCACTCACCGGGGACACCTCACCCCGGAATAATTTGTTGCAAAGAGAGGATTTACCAGCACCACTTTTGCCCATGATGCCAATCAACGGCTCGTAGTGGGTCAGGTTCTGGATACGTTCAAGAATAAGCTGGCGAAGCGTGTGCGGAAGCGACGCGAGCGGTTGTTCAAGGGCCTGAAGGCCATCAGGTTTATTCATACATTAGTCTCAGCGTGAAAAATTAAAAATCCCGGATCCAGTCAGAAAGGAGGGGATTCACTGAGATGATATCTATCTGAAATAATTTGGAATTTTAGATTAACACGTGAAGGAGCTTGTGAGGTCCAGAACTGAAAGATGTCCGCTTCGTGCCAAGAGCGGACGTTAATGAGAACAATCTGTGGCAATCAACGGGGTGTAGGTCAATTAAACTGGACTACCCCCGTTTCGGTAGACGATCCTGCCCTATAGTTGGAGCATAAATTTCTCCCCGAAGCATTAATTAGATTGGCGGCGAACCTCGATTTCAACAATGTGGCGAGGTGTTCGCCCAAGCTGAGGATTGCCGTTGGCGACGGCGATGATGTCCTCATGCTCGTCGCCAGCCCACAGGCCAACAAGCTCGTGCAGAAAAAAATCCGCGTAGGAGCAGCTGGCGTCGCGCACCTGCATCGCCAAAACCGTAGATTTGCTCGTGTGCAATTGGGTCAAATTTCTGACGAGCCGTGCTGGGGCAACCCAGAGAACCGGGCGAGGCGAGGCCGGAGTCGTGAATAGGTAGTAGGCGTGTTCTGACTGCTTGAGTATGTCCTCGCACTGCTTCAGGTTGATGCCTACCGTCGAACTGAAGGCCGGTCCCGAATTAGTGCCTTTGCGCTTTTTCACCTGCATAAGAGTCGCACGCTGGACCACTGTTTTCCCCTTGTCCACGATACGGCTCAGGAACAGCACGTCTGCCCCCAGCGGAGCCCCAGCGGGTGTGTTCGCCCCTTCCTCTCGCTTGCTGGGTTGACGCACCTTCACTGTCAGGCTCGGATACGTCGCCCGCGTCGTAACCGAGAGTTGGCGCAACTGGCTGCTCGCGTTGCCAATCGCCTCCTGTGTCAGAGCCAGGAGGCGCGCCGTATGGACCTCCTCGTCCTCTCCCCAGGTCTTCGGATATTGGCGACAAAATGCTTCCTCAATCTGGCTAAGCGCCCTATGGATGACACGCTCCACGGAAGGGTCGCTCAGCCAAGTTTGGGCTCCTATGCTAGGCAACGTGGTAGCACCCTCGCCCCTGCCAACTGGCCCCTCCAGATCCAGTGCTCCTTGCTTGGACCGTACTAGTCCCTTGCCCCTTAGTTGTAGTTGCCGTACATGAGTGCCAACAAGCCGATTCGCAAACGCTAGATGCTCCTCGTCATCCATTAATCGCAAAAGCACTGGCTCGACTTCGGCGAATGCCGTCTGCTCGAGCCAAAGGCAGGCAAAATTGAGGAGCCCCTGGGCTAACTCAGGTTCCTCATTCACCTGATCGAACAGATCCTGCCGCCAGGCCTCGCGGGCGGCCGGGCCCAGTTGGGTCCACAGCGTTTCTTGATCCCAAGCCGAGGCTGGCAATTCTCTGAGGCTGGCAACGACGCTTTGCTGACTAGACCGCGCTGGGTCTCCAAACCCGTGCCAAGCCGCCGCAAGTGCGAGGTCCGAGGGTATAGTGTCCACGAACAATGTAGTAAGTCTAGAGAAGGCCTTGGCAACGCAATCCTTGATATTGTCATTCTTCTCTTTCTTCAGACAGATGTTCCAGCGCAGGAACAGATTACGTACATCCTCCGGCAATATCGCCCGGCAATGTTGGATTAGCCTAGGAAAGACTGACGGGTCTGCTCGTTCAAAAACCTGTTCGCAAGCCCACCGGGATGTGTGCACAGTCGGCGAATGCGCAAATAGAGAGGAGACGAACTCAAGCATTTCGCGGTTTGAATAGTCCGACGTCATGTCGATATTTTTTTCCAAGTATTCGCGTACACGATGCCAATACTGCTGGACCAGTTGTTCGAAAGCCCAAGCATTCGCCCCCTGATGAGGGTCGACTAGTTGAAGAACATAGATGCAATCTTCCTCGGGCGTATTGACCACCAACGCATTCATGATCTGTTGATCGTCCAAATATTTATTCCGAGAATATGAACGGTTAGCGAGTAACCATTTAACCCAAATCGCACGTGGCTCGATTTCCGCCACAATGATTTCACGTAAGCTCGGGGGATCGCCATTAAGTATGCCATTCCAGAAGATATCCTGAGCGCGCTGGTAAGAATTTGGGTCCAAGATAGAGGACGACTTCTCGATCCCCGTGGATCCGTGTCCGAGAATTTTTAAGGTCAGCGCTATCTGCCCTTGCTGTGCCGCAGCCACGAATTCGGCCCTAAAGTGCTCACGCTCAGTTTGCGAATTATATGGCCAACTCGTATCCGTAAACCTGAGGTTCTCAGTTGATAGGTGGGAGTAGTCCAGACGAAGCATGTCTTTCTGGATGGTAAAATACCGTGCGAGGAATTCGACAAGCGGCCGAGCCCAACCTTCCAACGAAATACTGGCTGCTTCCAGTTTATCGTCGAAGTCAATATTTACGAACAAGATGATCTCCCTTTCCCGTAGCTGGCACCGACGACCTTCGCCATGGTGTTCTGCATAATATCAATACGTCTACCGTAGACAAATCGCAGGCGGTTAAAAGAACCGCCCTCAGACAACAACAGACATTATAGAATTCCGTTGAACTTTTTATTATATCTACCTAAATAAATTTGCATATTACCGATCCACTTTAGCCAGACCATGGTTGACCTGTTCACAGTTGATTGACACACGTCATTGTTAGCAAAATTCATGGTGACTCCACTACGGACTTCTGCTCTTCGCTCATTGCTGACCTTCAGATCCAGCAGGTTGTTTGCTTGGTACCAGAGATACACGCGCCAATAGCCAGGTAATCGTCCATACCTCGCCATGGTAATCTTTCACAAGTATGTGCTCTATACGTAACGGGACAAAGAGGGAGATAGATAGAAGACCCCAGGTCTACTCAGATTCATCACAACATTGAGAAATCAGACCAACAAACCACTGGGATCACAACGCTATTTAGCGGATCGCCGATAAGATTTTGATGACTGCCAGGCATGTTTCATCTTCTCAATAAACTCCAGCTTCTCTTCAGGTTGGACGTTCCACACATCTATAGCCGCAATAATCATGTCATAACGCATAGACGTGTTATATGGGCGAAGATAGCCTGCTATTCGTTCTTTTCCTTTGAGATAGTCCCAGAGATATACTAACTGAGTTTCATTTTCTCGTGATATCCAGTCAAAATCTGTCAGAAAAAAATCATATTGCTCAAGCCAGCGCTCATGCAGTTTTTTGAAATAAGAGATCTTATCTCCAAGTGAGCATGGAGCTTCATCAATGTATCTCATCACACCATTGATGAGTTCACGCTCAGTTACCGGGGTGGGGTTGTACAGATCGGTACTTGCTCCCGCGTTCAGATAAAATCGGGAGAAAACGCGTTTCGGTTTTTTCGAAGTAGTGGCCTGTGGATTTTTTATCAGGTCCCAATCGATATCGTCCAAGTCGATATTCAAATTAGGGAAATCAAGATTTGTGAAGATATTATTATCCATTAAAAGAGAATTAAAACTTCCTGAACAACCGACGTCATTCCCCAACCCACCAAGCGTCAGCCCTGCAGATAATACTGGGTATTCAAAAATATAATGGTGAGCAAACCACAATGCTCTTGGTGTACCTTTGAAACAATCAAAATAATCTTTATCAATGAGTAGCAGCTCAGCCCATTCTTTAAGAGTTTTCCGGCCAATTTTGATTCTGTCCTGATCGCCCAGGAAATGCCGTTCAAGGATCTGAGAGATTAAAAGTCGAAACTGATCTGGCGAATCATAAGTACTCAACTGTAAGGAGTGATCAGTGTTGGAAAGTGCTCCCAGCATTTTTAGATACATGATCTCGTAACGGATCATATCGTAATGCAACATCGTCTCTTCCCTCTAATTCTGGCTCCCGGACACAGATTAGCATGAACATCTTTTATGTGGAGAGAGACGTGTCACAGGCTGAGGAATGACTGATTTATTACTGATATCCTACTGATTTTATTGTGATATTACTTTGATGTTTTACTGCATTATTACTGTAGTTTTTACTCTACTATCCTCCTCTGTTCACCTCATTAGAATCCTTAAACAGCTGATACGAACATTTGGGTTTTTAGTATAATTAAGGGGAACTCCCTGTTTCTATACCACCCTGTTCACAGCTCCTTCCCACAATCATTAACCCTGTTGTATTCCCCGGGATACACGGCTCCCTGTATGTGCCGTATCCCCGCTTCTCTTAAAAATTACATCTCATCCCAATCCTTTGAACACTACCAGACAAAGGATAAATCAATGCACACTCCTTACCCTTTTAATTCCAGATACACGATGAACTGGTTTCTACTGTCTCTACTCAATGACCACCTGAATCAACTACTGAACCGATATTCCCGAATACAGGCACTCCGACTCGACCTGTTCTATCAGAAAGGTACAGGACGCTATAAACATTATTCATGGAACGAAACCGAACGAGAAGTACGTATGCTGGTTGAACGCACCCTGCAGCACACGAATCTGGCAGGGTATTTCTGGGTACTCGAGAACTCTGTAGACCACGGCTGCCATGCCCATATCGTGTTCTATCTCGACAGGCACCTTAACCAGGCTACCTACCCAATAGCTGAGAGAGTTGGAACAATATGGCGGGAAATAACGCAACGAGAAGGCTATTACAACCGCTGCGAATACAAACCTACTTATGACGTCAGTATTGATAAGCCGGTGAACTACGATGATACCGAAGCCATCGATAACCTGCGCTACATCCTCAGCTACCTTGCCAAAGAAGAACAAAAGCACGGTCACTATCACTACGGAGCCAGTGAGGTACCGCCGCCCAGCGGACTGGGGCGTCCTCGCACGGTGTAGCTCACGTTCTGCACTTTTTTACGTATCAACCCATTGATGTGGAAGGGCTGGTGGTAACGAGCAATCACCCACCAGCTCAGGATAAACCCACAATGGAAGACAGCATCATGACAGAACATATTTCTTTACTAGATGACCAACTGGTGGATATGCGGTTCATCACGAAGCTAACGGGGCTGACAGATAAATGGTTTTACAAGCTGATAAAAGATGGCCTGTTTCCGAGACCAATTAAGCTGGGCCGCAGTTCCCGCTGGAAGCAAAGCGAAGTCGAAGACTGGCTATTAGAACGCATCCGTTGTTCGCGCGAGTAGTAAGAGCACGCTATCGGTCTGAACATTTACAGGGGAATAACTGAAAAATGTCAGTAGCCGCAATAAGTCTTTTTTAGAAATACAAACCGAAGCGGTGTTGATCAGAGGATGAAAGCCCAGTGAACGACTCGCTGATACAGAAGAATCGATAACAATTCGAATATCCCTCTCCTTGTTATGTGCAATAGCGAAAGGCGTAACCCCGCCAGGTTCCACACCGAGTATTTCTATTAACTCGTCTGGTTTAGCGAAAGACAGACGCGATTCATTAAGCTGGAGCGCTAACTCGCGAAGATCTGCCTTTTTATTGCCATCCAGAATATACAGGTAGAAATGCTTACCAGAACTATTTTTCAGCAACAGGTTCTTCAGCAGCTGTGCCGGAAATTCCGCAGCAAAACTCGCATGGTCAGCGACCATCTTCACTTCCGGATGTGATATGTACTGAAAAGATATATCCAGCTCATTAAGCAATTTCAGAACCGCATGCTCATTCATATTTCCCCCTAAGTTGCTCACTGCCTTTAGCTTATGTCACAGGTAATGTAATTCACCTGAAGCTCATCTTGAATCTGTCCTTCTGTTAAGCCATTACCCTACTGGCACAACCGACCCCAAGATGAGCTTCTTACTTTTAACGATGCGTCAGAACGATCCTGCGCCGGGCGAACATCGTTTCCGCAGATATCTGGAAGTGATATTCCGCTGCCTTCAGCTTTCTCGATTTAAGCATTTTCAGCGTAACTCCACTTATATGCCCTACTGCAACCCTTCTCTGAATTTCACCAGCGCTCAGCATGAGCTGCTGCTTCAAAATCGACAACAGGCTGACCTGGAATGAACGGGAAATCCTGACACTAACGCGGACCCGCTGGTGGGCAGTGATGCTTACCGGCCAGCGTTCCTGAACGGTAAAATCAGGCCGACCCGATAGCTCTGCATTGTTCCGCTTCAGCATCGCGATATCACTTGCATAGTGATGTACCGTAGCGGCATCGTTTGTCATTAGCCGATGATAAAGCTGGCGGTCGATTTTGCTGACGAGCAGGCGCGAAAACAGTGAGATATTCCAGGTGTAATCACAGTGTGTGCATTTATAGATACTCCACACGTCCAGCACCTTCTTTTGCGAATTAACCCGAAATGCACCTGACGGAGTGAAGTCCCGTTTAATCTTGCAAGAAGGGCATCGTTTCGCGATGCGCTGATACCCCACAGGCGTGACGGTCCATGTAACTTTCATAACGTACCTTTTTTAACCCATACAAAACCGGATCCGTACTGAACGGACCATGAATTTTTTGTATGAAAAATATTTAAGATTTATTTTTCAGCTGGTTAAAAAAAGATTTCCAACGTTACAATCCTGTCAACGACCAAAGAGATATAGTAAGACTATCAAAGCGGCATTCATTGGACATATGAGTTGAGTCAATATTCATAATGTTATCAGCAGCATCTCTTGATCTGACCCGCTAAACGCCGCGCAGCAATTCTGTATATTTAGTAGACAATTAAACGACAGAAGGTGCGTGTTATGACATAGCACGAACAGTTTTATCAGGCCTATGAGATACCGATATCCGCCTGTATTCTTGCTTAGAGCGCATTTACTCTTTCCGGTGATGCAACTCGATGGATTTACTTTCTGCTGGCGGCAGGATGACCTTCCACTACGCGGCACTGCTAGCCGGTATAGCCGTCATCTATTGGTTTCCGGTCTGCTTAAACTGGGCAAGCAGCACCAGGGGCAGTCAGTATCACCGGTAGGCTGCCAGGAGCAATAATGCAAAAGAGATTAAGGAGGGTTTATGTTTTCTTACGTGATGCTGGGGACTAACGATCTACAGCGCGCCATAAGGTTCTACGATCCGCTGATGGAATTGCTTGGACATCCAAAGGCAGGCCGTAATGAAGAAGGCGCATCCTGGGGGACGTTCAGCAATAACCATACCATCGGATTGTGCGTCGGCAGGCCCTTTAACCAGCAACCAGCGAGCGTTGGTAATGGCACGATGGTCGCACTGAATACCCACTCGTTTGAACACATCCAGCAGTTGTACGAACTTGCTATCAGTCTGGGCGCCAGGGATGAAGGTACACCGGGGCACAGGCCACAATACGGACAGGGATTCCATAGTGCCTATGTACGCGATCCGGACGGGAATAAGCTGGCGTTTGTGTTCTATGCCGATGAGGGTTGAACATCAAACTGACAGTTTTCGTGTTGTGTATGAAAGCGGCGACGCACCGGACATAGTCAGAGAGTAGCCGTCGGGCATAGCGTCAGGCGGTAACTCTTGTAGTCGCAGAGACTGGGGCAGGAGAATCACTAAACAGGAAGCCTTATGCAAATAATATCGTCAAGATGCATCATTCGACCATTTCAGTCATACGAAATTGAAAGTTTTATGGTGTATCGTAATGATGCTGAGTGGATGAAATATCAGGGATTTAAGGGGCTAACAAAAGAGGACTATGAAGCAGAGTTGCTGGGATTTCTTACACCTGCTCGCGGTATTCAATTGGCCATTGTCAACAAGCTGACGCAGGTTTTGATTGGTGATATTTATTTACGTCAGCAATGCGATGTGTTTTGGCTCGGCTATACCATCAGTCCCGCTTATGCTCGCCAGGGATATGCAATTGAAGCAATTACCGCCACGATCGACTGGATAAAAGAGAACGGTTTTTCACTCATCAAAGCCGGTGTGAATCCGGAAAATACCCTTTCAATAAAATTACTTATCAGGATTGGCTTCAACTTTTCAGGCATCGAAGAGGGTGAGCATATTTATGTTCTGGATTTAACAAAAGGAGAATAACCTCCGGAGGGGAAAAACCAATGAGGCCATATAAGGGGTACTAAAACCTGCATTCGTCAGTGCACCTGCCTTTTTTCAGTAAATGAGCTGGCGTTCGATTTCCGAAGTACATCACACTTTTTCTACTGAAACATATCCCTGCTAAAACTACGTGTTATTATTCGCTCCGTAAATACCTTTCAACTCAACCCGAGGCTTTGATGCTGGAGAATGTAATCATCCGATAATCAGCTTACCGACCTTTTCAGGCCGGACTGATTATCAATGCGCCGAAATCGAATGCGGACACCGCGGTGTGTTTGCACGTTTTGCACATGATGATTAAACAGGTTTTCCAGTATGAATTTATCCCGTCAGGAACAACGTACTTTACACGTTCTCGCCAAAGGTGGCCGAATCGCGCACGTCCGCGATGCGTCTGGCCGCGTCACCGCCGTTGAATGCTACACCCGCGAAGGGTTGTTGCTCACTGACTGCACCCTCGCCACCTTCAAAAAACTCAAAACCAAAAAGCTGATCAAGTCCGTCAACGGTCAGCCGTACCGCATCAACACCACCGGGCTCAATAACGTTCGCGCACAGCTTGATAACCGCTAAGGAGAGCATGATGGATATCAGCACCCTTATTTCCGCTTCCCGGCACACCCAGCTATCAGCGGAGGAAAGTAAAATCCCCTGGGACGAGCCGGCCTTCAGCCAGCGCATGCTGGCGAACCATTTGTCGCAGGATCACGACTGGGCAAGCCGCAGGCAGGGCATCATTGAACAGCAGGTCGAGTGGATCGCCAGCCAGTTATCCCCTGGCGCACATATCCTCGATCTCGGCTGCGGCCCCGGCTTGTATACCCAGCGCCTAGCGGAGCGCGGATTTCACTGCACCGGCGTGGATTTCTCACCGGCATCCGTGAGCTGGGCCCGTCAGCAGGCGCAGAAAGCCGGCTTGAATATCGACTATGTACAGCAGGATATCCGCGCATACTGGCCGGATAAATCGTTCGATTTCATCATGATAACGTTCGGGGAACTGAATGTATTTAGCACGGCAGATGCGCGCTCGCTCGTCAGCCGATGCGCGCTGTGGCTGGAGCCGGGTGGAAGGCTGCTCACTGAAGTCCATACTTTCGACGAAGTTAAACGTCAGGGAATGGCTGAAGCAAGCTGGCAACGCTGTCCGGACGGGCTGTTTCTGGGCGTCCCTCATCTGCTGCTGACTGAACATGACTGGGATGAAGAAGCCCAGACCAGCTCAACAACGTTCTGGGCCATAGAGGCAAACGGCCAAACCACCCGTTTCGGCAGCCAGATGACGGCATGGCGCGATGACGAGTACGTCAGCCTGCTCGACAATGCCGGATTTAACCTGCTTCCTCCTCCTGAAAGCCACGACTGGCCAGTCAGCGAAACATTTGAAGGAAAGCTGTTTGCTCTGCTAGCCGAAAAAGCAAAAGCCTCAGAGGAACTTCCTCTTAATACTCAACGCAATAAAAGGAATTCCAAATTGGATATCCCACGTATTTTTACCATCAGTGAAAGCGAACACCGCATCCACAACCCGTTCACAGAAGAGAAGTATGCCACGCTGGGTCGCGTGCTGCGCATGAAGCCGGGCACCCGCATTCTTGATCTCGGCAGCGGCTCGGGCGAGATGCTCTGCACCTGGGCCCGGGATCATGGCATTACGGGGACTGGCATCGACATGAGTTCGCTCTTCACCGCGCAGGCCAGACACCGCGCGGAAGAACTCGGCGTCAGCGAACGCGTACATTTTATTCATAATGATGCGGCGGGTTACGTCGCCAATGAAAAATGTGACGTGGCAGCCTGCGTCGGCGCGACCTGGATTGCCGGAGGCTTTGCCGGGTCAGTCGAACTGCTGGCGCAGAGCCTTAAACCGGGCGGGATCATGCTCATCGGTGAACCTTACTGGCGTCAGCTTCCGGCAACGGACGAGATTGCCCAGGCCTGCGGCGTCAGCTCGACAAGCGATTTCCTGACGCTTCCAGGGCTTATCAGCGCGTTTGACGACCTCGGCTACGACGTGGTGGAAATGGTACTGGCGGACCAGGAAGGCTGGGACCGGTATGAGGCCGCGAAATGGCTGACCATGCGCCGCTGGCTGGAAGCCAATCCTGACGACGACTTCGCCGCCGAAGTCAGGGCCGAGCTAAACATCTCGCCAAAACGCCACGTAACGTACGCGCGGGAATACTTTGGCTGGGGCGTGTTCGCGCTCATCGCCAGGTAACAACAGGTTCCCGGTATTTCTGACTGGAGATACCGGGGGCTTCGCCTTGGCTTTGATCTGATGCATCACCTGCACAATACATACTCTGTATGTTTATTAATCAGCACGTCACCATAAGGAGCATCATATGTCACAACATGAACAGTTCTGTCAGGCTTGCGGGATGCCGATGTCGGCACCAGATGCACACAGTGCCAGTGATCAATATTGTGCGTACTGCAGCGACAGCAACGGCAATCTCAAACCCTGGGAAGAAGCGGTATCAGGTTTAGCCTGCTTCCTTGATTCCTGGCAAAAAGTCGGCCCGGAGGAAGCTCGGAAGCGAGCAAAGCGTTACCTGACGGCAATGCCCGCCTGGGCTCATAAAGCAGATGAATGAAAAACAAAGCCTGCATGATTTAGGCAGGCTATCTTCTCTCCCCTAGTTCCATAAAGGAGAGCAGATGTTTTCTTACATTATGCCAGGGACCAATGATCTGTCACGCGCCATCCGATTCTACGATCCGTTGATGGAATTGCTTGCACATCCAAAGGTAGGCCGGAATGAAGAAGGCGCATCTTGGGGACGTTCAGCAATAACCATACCATCGGATTGTGCGTCGGCAGGCCCTTTGACAGACAACTCGCCGGGGTTGGTAATGGCACGATGGTGGCGCTGAACGCCCGTTCTATTGGACATATCAGATATCAGACAGTTGCATGCGCTTGCCCTTAGTCTGGGAGGCGCGGATGAAGATGCGCCGGATCACAGGCCGCATTACGGGCAAGGATTCCATAGTGCTTATGCAATCCACGTCAGAGAGAGTTGTTGTTGAGAATAACCTGACAAGTAAGTCTCTTATTGAAGTATATGCGTTAGCAGCCCCTGTAGGACAAGAGTGGCTTGTCCGGTTAGGTGGGATACTTACAAAATCAGCTCCTATTCCATGTCGAGATGCTCATAACGAATGTTTGAAGTATCCAGTTGAAAAATAATAATTTTAATCTACTTAAATCTATATAAGGAACACAGTCTAGTAACGCGCCACTTTAGCCATGTCGCTACGTCGTTACTAGTTAGGGTTAGGGTTAGGGTTAGGGTTAGGGTCCCTGCATCAAATTTCGGGTGGCTTATTCCAGCAGCTCGGACTTTCACTGTCAAAAAACTCTATCAGAATATTTTGCCCAAGATTATCTTTGATTAATTGATTGGCTCTATTGCAATACGCCTGGTCTTTTCTGAAAACGGATACCGCGACTCGCTTTATGCCCGCTCCAGCCATTCGTTTTAGCAGATGTACATCATGTTCGCCTATGCCCCAGCCTAGAATCACAAGATTTTCACACTGTTCGACGAGAACTTCCCGGTAAACCGTTGAAAGATAGAAACTGCTCTGAATAGAGTTTACTTTTTGTTCATGCGTTCCTTCGCTCACAAACAGCGGAACGACCTCCTCGCTTTGCCAACGTTTCAGAATCGATTCAAGTAAGCCCGCATTCTGAATATGAATTTTACTCTCCTGTTCGATACGATTTCGACACAATATGAGGCTGCCATGTGGGTAAAAAACAAGCGTGTTAGATTGTTCATTTCCAAGCATTCCTCTTAACCGTTGCCAATCCTGCTCAAAACGACCTCTGGCAAGAAAGCAGTCCTTAAATCGATGATGATCGTTGATATCTAAACCATATGTCATTGTCCAGTAAACGATCAGATCATAGTTAAGAGAAATAACCTTATTGAATCTTTTCAGAAACTCGTAAATATATGGCAGTTGTTCATCAACTTCATCATGCTCAGGATGCACATCTCGTACAGCCTGAATAAGGCATTCACGTATCCGGACGTACGCCTCATGGGTACGGGCATCCTCAATGTCTAAAGATTTATTGACGTTAGACGCCTGCCAAACAATACGCAGAATAAGTTCGAAATCTTTAGTATTAAAAAAATCAAAAAGTTTGCGTACATCCGCCTCCAGACTCTCTCTTTGTGTGACGCATTCAAGCAGAGATCCATATGCAAAACGAGGACTGACGGCGATGCTTGCGCCGTTGCCCAGCAAAATAGTCCCATCGTATCGTGGTGCTAGCTCAGACCAAGGGAGAATGGTAAACGACATTTTAGCTATCCGCTCCAGTAGTGAATTTTTAAAATAAAAAACATTTTACAGCGCAGGTGCTAACTATTTGCATTTTTTGTCGTCGTATCAACAACCTCACTTGCTGAAAGCAAAAGATTATCTTTGTTTTCAGTCAGTTTCTATACTTTACCACGTAGACAGTACCTTTATCGATATAGATATTATCTTCATGATTTTATAGACTATCTAGTTAAGAATATCCCTTTCAGGAAATTGATCGATGCCCAGATTCAGCAATACTATTTTATGGTCAGGTCATGAGCACTAAAGCCGTCACGAGCCACAATCATTTAACGGAACCTAATGAGGCGGGATTCACTTTCTATGAGTTTTTCGCGGGGGGTGGTATGGCCAGGGCAGGGTTGGGAAAACAGTGGCAATGCCTGTTCGCCAACGATATGGACCCGATAAAAGCATCGACCTACATCGACAACTGGGGCGACGAACATTTCGACATACGCGATGTACGCGAAATTGCACCCGATGAACTGCCGCTTCACGCTGATTTAAGCTGGGCCTCATTTCCCTGTCAAGATTTATCACTGGCCGGCAACGGCTTGGGAATTGGCGAAAGAGATTCCAGCGCGGATGAAACCACCCGTTCAGGCGCGGTATGGCCGTTCCTCGATTTAATAAGCAGGCTCGGCGAGGAAAACCGTAAGCCGCCGATTCTTGTTCTTGAAAATGTTCTTGGGTTGCTGACGCTGGATCAAGGGAGCCATTTCGCCGCGATATGCCATCAATTAAGTAAAACGGGCTACCGATATGGTGCAATAATCATTGATGCAAAGTACTTTCTTCCACAGTCCAGGCCCCGCGTATTTCTTGTAGCGATTAGTCGTCATATTTCCATTCCCGAATATTTGGTTTCAGAAGAACCTTTGTCGCAATGGCATTCACCTTCACTCCTTCGCGCCTGCGATGCTCTATCGAAGCAAGATCGCAATGACTGGATCTGGTGGTCGCCTGGCAATATGCCAGACGCTAGAACGAAGGAGCTGGACGACTTAATCGATTTTGAAGACGAAAATGCGCTATGGCATTCTGTTGATGAAACACAACGGCTTATCAGTATGATGGCACCGGCAAACATGGCGCGCCTGGCGAACGCTCAGGCATCCGGCGCAACAATAATAGGCAGCCTTTATTTACGCATGCGCAAAGAAAAAGGTGTAAACAGGCAACGGACCGAAATTACGTTCTCGACCGTTCTTGGTTGCCTTAGAACGCCAAAAGGTGGAGCTTCTCGTCCTCGTATTATTGTTGTCAAGAATAATCAGGTGAAAACGCGTTTGTTGTCGGTTAAGGAAGCGGCAGCATTAATGGGTTTGCCAGATGATTTTATCCTCCCGGCGGCGTATCAGTCGGCGTTTAAAGTGATCGGCGACGGCCTCGCCGTTCCTTCTGTCCGTTTCCTGGCCGAACGTATTCTGGAGCCACTGGTGATGGCCGTCAGAATTAATAATACCCACTGAACGGAGGATGTTCGCGAATGAACTGGACGTCACCGATTACGCTCGATGGCTGGGAAAGTAAACTGATTGATTATTTTCTTCGGTTTGGTGCTGACGACGATGCGCAGGATATTCGCTGGTTTGAAGTTACGCCGGAGACGCTCGCGGCAGCATTCGCCGACAGCGGCGTTAGCGCGGATGATGTTGAGGAAGCGTTTCGAACCTGCATGTCGAAAATACGGGAGCTGCCGCAGCGCCTTGCAGGCGGCATGATGGAAAAGTCAACTCGTCGTTCGCCCGGATATTTTACTTATCTGGTCATGACGTTACTTATTAGCAGTAAATTCGACGTACAGGAAAAACGCAATGATTTTCGCCTGAAACTACAGAGCTGGTTGCAGACCACGCATAGTTTTCAGAACTTATCCGGCGTCAACAAGATGTGGGAGGCATTAACCGAATGGCTTGACCAACGTATTCAGGAAGGCGAGCCCTACAGGCGTCTTGTCCTGCCGCCGCGGGATGGCTGGGTCCAGATCGGTCACACACTGCGATTGGCATTCCCGAATAAAGCCGATCTACGCCTAATGAGAGAATGTCTTGAAAGCTATCCACAAGCTGGCGCGAACCCGCGCCAGCTAATTGAATACTTTCAAATCGTTATTCAGAGATACGGTGTTTCTCCTGCGCTGAAAGAGGCTTTTGCCGAATTCAGCGACGCTTGGTTGTTGGGTCATCGCGCGCTGTTCGATATGCCTTTCTGGCACCTGCGCCAACGAGCAGTCCAGCTATCTTCCTGTGTAACACCGCATCAGGCCATCATTGATATGTACGTCGATTTCGATGGCTCGCGGTGCTATTTCAGTGTCGCAGACAAGAGCGACGAAAGAGTTTTTCATCCTACATTATCCGAAGCTCTTATCGCCCGCGACGCAGAGAGTAGCGAAAATCTGGGGAAGGCGACGCAGGTTGGCTTACTCTTTTTTTACGAGATAGGACACGGACGCTGGAGAGCTAAATCGTCACCCGACGTAGACTCCCAACAGTTTCATATCGCTTTATCCAGTAAACATTCTGTACAGATGAGCAAGCGCTTGAATGAATATATTTCAGAGGACGAGTGGATTTTAACGTCGCAGCCGCTGAGCAGGGTTTCAGCGGCTGATTTATTCCGATTAATACGATCCTCTTCGGCTAATCAGGATGATGTCGTTACACGCCCTCAGCTATACGGAGGAATACGCGTCCCTGGCGGATGGCTGGGATTACCGGCATTTTTGCCTTATGTTGAGTCAGATACGCGGCGCTACAAAATATATTCAACCGTGAATGATGAAGCAGGAACCAATATTTCTGTAATAGATGGTCGGCTGAATTCTTCTGAGCCGCTTAACGGTGAATTTTTCATCGAGCCAGTCCTTAAGGCGGGTGAACAAACGCCGCTCTGGCGGCGTCGCGCGCGTTTTTTCACCCGCGCCATACCGCACCCTACTTTAGGTGAAAGCGCAAGATACCGGTTTGAACTGCTTTGCGATTGGTTGACGTCTTCACTAAAGGCACCGGCGTTTAATTTCGAAGGATTGTTTGAGTGGGAAGATAGCGAAGCGTGTTGCGATCACCTCCTCGAAGCGATTTACGCGAGTGGAGCCAGCGGCTGGGAAGAAGCTGAATTAATCGAGCTTCTCAAGTCTGTGACCGGTGATCTCAACGTATGGCATTTGATTCGTTGTTTACATCATGCGGGTCTGATCGAGCCGCGCTTGCGGCCAGGCTGGAAAGGTCGGGTATGGACATTAGTTAAACCTTCATTGTTTTATATTCGCAATGGAGAAAATAGTCTGATTGTTGTGGAAGGCGCAGTCTGCGCCAGTCTGATGGATGATTTTCAAAAAGCGGTCGCTGGGCTGGGTGGAAATAGTTTTCGTCGTTGCGGTGTAAGCCTCTGGTCGCCGCCTGTATTTGGAGCAGCACTAGCTAATCCTCTTGCATTATCCCAACGTATGGGATGGCCGCTTATCGAAGCACCGTCGTCATCCGATACAACACCACTTTCACTGGTCTCAACGGAGCGCACAGCTGAACTACACGAGCCAGCGGCTGTCTGGAACTGGCGTTCAGGAAGATTTCAGCAGCATGGTTCTGAGGATAAAGAGTCTGCTTCGCTGTCATATCATAATCACCCTGGCGGGCGAGATCATGATATTTATCGGGTTGTTTCCGGAAAAAAAACAATACATTATCTTTCTAGAACTGCAGCTATTATCGCTGCTGGCGCAAAAAACCGGCAACCCGTGTTTAAACGCATCACCAAAAATCATCTGCTATGTCTTATCACTGATTGCGGTCTGCCTGACGCGCTTGCCGCGGGAATACGGCGTCACACACTCAGAAACGGAGGCCCAACGGATTCTGGTTATGTTTATCCTGTCGATGACGCCTCTTTCTTCTGGTTGAAATCGCTGCTTCCGGGATGTTTTTCTTCCCTCGCGCCGGACGGCGAGAAGGAAGCAAGCAATTTGGTTTCCTCCGCTCGCCATTCCGGCGGGAAAATACGTCTGACATGGCGAGACGGGCGACTCATGCTGGGTCCGAGATAATAAGGAAAATAACAATGAGTGAAATTCCATGGTATCTTGGTCAATATGACCGCAGAAATTACCAGTCGTACTTCAAAGTTGTCGCGCAGGAAACCCAAGATGGCTGGAGTGTGATCGACAATCCTAAGAAGAAATTTCCTCGTACAGGGGAAGTCGAGTTTAACGGAACTGACCTTTTACAATTTCGCCCGCAAGAATGGGCTGCCTTTCAGGTAGGTCCAGGTCCTCGAAACAAGACTCAGGCGAAACACACCCGTCGTATTTATCCTTATTATGATTTATCTTCCGGGCAATCACTGCTGGAGGCGCGTCGTAGATTAAGTTTCGATGGCATAACGGCAGACGGCGAACCGGGATTATGGGCTATCCGCTTCGGGTCCGATGCGCTTATTCTGGCTAATCTGGCGGAATCGAAATCAGGCAGCCTTATCCTGTCCAGAAATCAGAACGTTTACGAATATGATTTCAATGAAAACGGCGTAATTATCGTATCCGGTATATCTGAAAGCGAAAATTTATTTTATATGCCCGATGTCGATGCATCACCAACCCAGGTCCATGACTGGACGCCGGATAAGCAATACATCGAAAACGTTATTCGACTACTTTCCTGCGCTGATTCAACAGCCGCGGTAGCTTCGTGGCTTCGGGTGCATACAAACGAGCAAAATGGGGAATTAACATCCGGCACCGAAGCTCTTCTGGCTGCCGCTCAAACGCTCCGGGCTGGAGAGCTGGCGAAGAAACTGGAAGAAGAGGATTCACTGGCTCGTCAATTTACTGAAGCGGTGTTGAAGGACCAGCATATCACCCGCCTTCTCGACCATCAGATAAAAAACATTGCGAAAGAAGAGCGAGTCGCATTGCGCGCCGAACAGCATAAGGCGCTCGAGAAAGAGTTTTCTATTGAACGACGGCGACGTCGTGAAGTTATTGAAACGGAAATGGCCGTTTTTGAGAAGACAAGTAAAAGCGAGATCGAAGAGAAGCTCGCACAATTACGGCAACTCGAAGAAGAAAAATTACACATTGATTTTGCAGAAAAGCAAGCGAATATAGAACAAACGCTCAAACAGGAAAAAGCGTATCTCGAAAGCGAAATTAGCCGTCTGAAAGACGCCAACGCTGATTTATGCGCTCAGAACGAAAACCAGCGTCAGATACTGGCTTCTTTGACCTGTGAACATGAAGACTGTTTGGCATCTTTAACAGATATCGAAGAACATACCGCTCAGGCGCAAATTGAACTCGAAAAAATAGATATCGCCATTGCTGAGAAGGCTCGTCGTATGGCTTACTCAGCGATCCCCGAAGTACGCCTCCCGGTGCAAGCGAGAGTCGTATCTTGCGAAGAGTTCGGTCATACCGTCAGAGAGAACAAGCTACTGACGTCTGACGGAAAGATACTCATGACGCAATTTCTGGCGTTGATGTTGGCCGGCGAGTGTCCATTGCTATATGGCCCGGAGACACAAGACTTCCTTGCTATTGCCGAATCGCTGATTTCTTCAGGCCGCTCCATCCGACAGATCGCCGATCCAACGATGATTTCCTGTGAAGATCTTTGGGTTCGTGCGGGAAATAATATGGCAACGCCGTTTTATCAGGGTTTATTATTGAGCGAAGCCTCTTGTCCTCGAACGATTCTCGCCGTCATTGAACGTGTCGAATGTTCCGCTGCGCGTTTCTGGCTGCCAACGCTGAAAGACCGATTACACGGCGGCGATTTGCCCAGACGCTTTCTGATTTGCGGCACCATTGAGAACGAAGATTGTGAAGAAGCAGAGAAAATGAAGGAACAACATCTTCGCCTACGGATGGAAAACGTCGTCATTCAGAATGCGATTGCGCTGTCCCCTTTGCACCTTTCCCCGGAAAATCATAGTGAACTGGATCCTGGCATAGCATCGCAAGGTTCACTCCCGGATAAACTCGCTATCACGGATAAAATGTCAGCCGGACGTTTGGATCTGGCAAATACCCTACGGGCGATGCGAACGGCACATGAAGTCGCGCCGTTTGATGATGAAAACAAAGCGATACATCAGAAGCAGTTAGTCGATTTATACGCTGATTTGCAGAATAACGAGCTGTACGCCCAATAAATTACAGGAGAAGGAAATCATGTTAGATCCAATTGGCGGTTTTCGCCGCATTCAGGACTTCTTCATTTCATATATAGAAACCAGCTTTCGAATTGCCGATCCTTCAGTCGCGGACTCAAGACGCAGTCTCTTGAATAGCAGCGGGGAATTTGCCGCAGAGCCCTACATTGAACCTGTTTTACGGTATGAGTCTTCGGATAAAACGCTTGAAGCTTTGGCCGAGATGGACAGCGGGCCGCTGAATAGCTTGTCTTCCAAAGGCCGTAAAGCGTTCGTCGAACTAGCGTTATCCGGTCTGTTCGATTCTAAACCAGGCGACGAAGTCTGGCCGCGTCGTTCGGTCCATGCGCCCTATAGCCACCAGACTCAAATGCTAGAGCGCGGTATTCGCCCCGGCTGCCCCGGCATTGTGACATCGGGAACAGGTTCGGGAAAAACGGAAAGTTTTATGTTGCCGATACTGGCTGCATTATCGAATGAGGCTGTCAACTGGGCCAAGCCTTGCGATGGCTATCTGCAAAATCGGTGGTGGAATGGCGAAAAAACAAACTGGGTTTCTCGTCGCGAAGGGGAAAGACGCCCTGCAGCGGTCAGGGCGATGGTGCTTTACCCAATGAACGCTCTGGTTGAAGATCAAATGGCGCGTTTGCGTAAAACACTGGATTCCGACGATGCGCGAGAGGTCATGGAGCAGCGTTTCGCCGGAAACAAGATCTTCTTCGGGCAATATACCAGCGCCACACCGATTACCGGCTACTCTAACCATCCTCGTCTTTCCGGCATCAGTTCGGAAAAAAGCCGCCGGGCTCGTAATCTTGAAAAATTACGTAAGGCGTTGAAACGAATTGATAGCGATCAGCAGGCTGCGCGCGCATTCGACGAAAAAGAAAACGCTTCGGAAAAGACCCGATATATATTTCCTTCTACAGACGGCGGGGAAATGATGTCTCGCTGGGATATGCAGGCTGCCCCGCCTGACGTTCTTGTCACTAACGCCTCAATGCTAGGGGCAATGCTTTCGCGCGAAGTCGAAGACGGTATTTTTGATGCAACGCGCGAATGGTTGATGAATAACAACGATGCGTACTTCTATCTGGTATTCGACGAACTGCATTTAATGCGCGGTTCCGCTGGAACCGAAACCGCAATGTTGATTAAGTCGCTGATTATCAGACTTGGGCTTGACGATCCGAAACATCGCTACAAACTGCGTTTGCTGGCGTCTTCCGCATCGCTGCCGATGGATGGAGCTGATGGAGAACAATCACGGAAATACCTTCGAGATCTCTTTGCGCCCTTTGGCACTTGCCGCGATTCTCTGGATCCCGGTAGCGATAAGCCTGATTTCTGGCTTAACTGCGTCATTCAGGGAAAACCTTATATACCGTTGAAGCCAGAAGGAAAAATCGCCGTGCGGCCTTTTGCCGCATTAATGCGGGTTGCCCTTGAGAATCAGGGAAATGTCATTCGCAATTTGAATATGACGGACGCGCTGAGTCAGGCTTTGTCTGATGTATTCCTGGCTCTGAGCGTGAATGCGCAAAATGATATACAAGGCATTAAACAAGCGGCGGAAAAAGCGGCTGCGCTATTGACCAACGCTTGTATAGAAGAAGACGGCGAGTTGCCACGAGCAATGCCTCCAGGACTTATTATAGATAAGATTTTTCTGAAGGAAGACTCGGATAAACCAGATGAATTGGAATTAGCATTACGCGGGTTAATGCTGGTGCGCGCGCTGCCGGAATGCGGAGTGGTTTGCGAGAAGCCCGCCAACGTCACACCAGCTTTTCGCGTGCATACATTCGTCAGAAATATTGAAGGTTTCTTTGCCTCCGTATCGGCGGGAGAGCAAAAGGCGAAATTCGCAGACTTTTGCCTAGAGCGAGGGCTGTCGCATGCGCCATCAACACCAGCCGGAAAACGTGGTCGCCGTTTGTTCGAAATGTTGTATTGTGAAGCGTGTGGCGAGTTACTGATCGGGGGGCAGAAGGGACAGAATCACGGTAAAATCATCGAATTATTACCTTCAGCGACAAATCTGGAAAATCTTCCAGAACGCCCTAGCGCTGAATATTACGATGATATGACACTGGATGAGTTCGCGGTTTTCTGGCCTGTCGATATAGCTGATCGACCGCCGGTAGGTTGCGAAAAAGGTTGGGATGTCTGGGAAAAAGCGGCGCTTAATCCTGTTACAGGCATAGTGACCACTGGTCAGGAAACATCAACGACGAATACTGACGTAGTTCGCGGGTATATCTATTTCCAGAATCAGGTTAAGCCTAAAAAAGGTGAGCCGCCGAAGAAACCCTCTGCGCAACCTTTCTGCTGCCCTAGCTGCGGTATTGACTATTCCAGCCGGCCTGCCAGCAATCGTTCCAGATCGCCCATTCGCGCATTTCGTACCGGTGTGACGAAATCATCCCAACTGGTAGCAACGGAGCTATTTGAATTACTGCATGCGATCGGCGCAGAAGCAAAGAGTATTGTTTTCTCAGACAGTCGACAGGATGCGGCATCAATGGCGCTGGAAATCGAACGGCTGCACTTGCGCGATCTACGCAGGGAAATATTGATCGCAGCGTCCAGGGCGATGATTAACGAGGCCGAAAGCGGGTACATTTCAGACAAGGATATTGAAGAAAGGAAAGCCAAAGCTATACAATCTGGAGACTACGATGAGTATGCCAAACTAGATAACCTTCAAAAAAGCCAAGTCGGAATTACCGAGCTTTGTAAATATCGACGGGTAAAAATAGACAAATTGCTGGAGTCTGAAGGCGGCTCAATCGGAAGAATCACATCTGAGCTAGTCGGACTGGGAATATCACCCTATAAATACCGTTCTAATTCAGATGAGAATGATAGCGCTGTTTGGCATGCTAATTTCATTAAAGAAGAGGAATCGGTTAGATTCAGTGAAAGACTTCCTTCTCATGAACTAATGAAAATAAAGACGAAAATATCTTACGATCAATCTGAACTGATAGATGACGTTATCTTCGCCAATACTTTTT
Organism: Citrobacter sp. Ce119; assembly: GCF_030334525.1. NCBI lineage: Bacteria > Pseudomonadati > Pseudomonadota > Gammaproteobacteria > Enterobacterales > Enterobacteriaceae > Citrobacter > Citrobacter sp. Ce119. The sequence goes on along the minus strand of NZ_JAOWDR010000013.1, from coordinate 165,214 downwards.
TCGCGCTGGAAGAAACAGGACTGGCATACCCATGTATCTCAGATAAAGATGACATGCCGGAAATTGATGCTTGGCTAAGGGTGTTTTCCGGTGCCTATCGTGTTAAAGAGAATAAATATTTCGATGCAAGCCGTACTCGTGATTGGTATGTTGGGAAAGATGTTGAAAAAGAGAAAATTAAGCGAGTCGCGAGAGTTTTATTCGGTGATAACAACTATCAAGATGGGTTGACGCGTATATTAAAGCAGTTTACTGATTTGAAACATCCAGCAGGATTAATTAGTATCGGCAAGTTGTTTCTTAAAGTTGCTAAACCTGGCGATAATTACTGGCAATGCGGTAATTGTGGGCGAATTCACTTACATTTAGGGTTCAATCATTGTACCCGTTGCGTAAACCCGCTCGACATTAAACCCAGCGGAGTTGTCGAAGAGCTATGGGAAGAAAATTTTCTTGGTAAACGCATTGTACGTGGAGAGCGAGACGGAGTTAAACGTTTCCGGCTGAACGTCGAAGAATTGACGGGACAAACGGATGATTTCTCCGATCGTCTGCGTAAGTTCAAGGGTATTTTCGTCGATAAGATGAGTGAACTTGAAAAGCTAGATGCGGAAATAGATATGCTTGCTGTTACCACGACAATGGAAGTTGGAATTGATATCGGTTCACTTCAGTCTGTTTATCAGGCGAACATGCCGCCTCAACGGTTTAACTACCAGCAGCGCGTCGGTCGAGCTGGGCGACGCGGCCAAGCTTTTTCTTTCGTTATCACATTTTGTCGCGGACGTACTCATGATGCTTACTATTTCGCCCATCCTCATGCGATCACCGGTGATCCACCGCCGCCGCCCTTTCTGGCGGTAGATCACGATGCCATTCCATTAAGACTTATGCGGAAAGTATGGCTTAGAGCTGCATTTAATCTTTTACGCGAAGAGGATCATAAAAACGGAACAACTTTCCCTGGAGATAAGCTCGTTCCTCCTGATATTCATGGCGAATATGTTTCTACGCATGATTACTATCATAGCGATGAAACAAATTGGGCTGAAAGATTGCTGGGAGCATTGAAAGCGACTCAGAATATACATGATCGTTTTATTGAAGCAGCAACATTCGCTCCAGAGCAAAAACAACGTCTTTATTCCGCATTAAATGCGGAAAGAGTAATTGATGAAATCGCTGAACTGAATGCTTATGTCCCTGAAGAAGATATGGGGCTCGCTCGTTTCCTGGCCGAACACGGTAAACTGCCGATGTATGGAATGCCGACACGGGTGCGCAACCTTTATTTGGGATTGCGTAAAACAAAAGGTCTGAATGCTCAAGAAGAATACGAATGGTCGACGATGGATCGAGATCTTGATCTCGCAGTTTTCGAATATGCTCCCGGTTCTGTATTGATTAAGGATAAGAAAAAGCATGAGGTAATAGGCTTTACAGGCAATTACCAGGAACCACAGGTCAAAAATAACCGAATATGGGATCTATCGACGGTAGGCTCCTGGCAGGAGTCATGCAGCCATGTAGCAATTTGCCCGGCATGTGGCTCCGCCAAGCTGGAGTTACATAAGCCTGGCAGCGATATTAATTGCGAGGATTGCCGCGCTCCTATTAGTCCTGACGAATTCAGGCTTTATATCACGCCCGCCGCTTTTCGCACGGATTTCAAACCCAAAGACGATATAGATAGTTTTATCCGCATGTCGTTGAAAACCACGGCGACAGTGTTGCATGAAGGCATTCCAACAAAATGCGATTCTTTCACTGTGCAACGCGGCGAAGTGACCATCCTGCGCCTCAACGATGGTCCTATTAATGGAGAAAAGGAAGGTGAACGATTTACTGTCGACTTGGTAACCGATCAAAAAGCACCGATGCCCTTTTCTACATATTGTTCGTCAGTTAAAGGCGAGCAGGCTATCGATTCAGGATGGCTGGAATCGCACAATAACCCGCGCTGGCAGTTTAGCGGCAAGAGAAAAAGTTTTGGGCTTATATCGAGCAAAGAGACCGAATCGCTTCATCTTGAACTAACGAAATTCGATACTCGCCTTAATCTGAATATGGTCGCCAGATACGGAGAGTACATGAATTTGCCTACGCGCGCCGCGGCTATCAGCGCAACCCAGATATTGACGCATAAAGCAGCGCTCTATCTGGATGTTTCGCCAGATGAATTTGAAATACTTGAACCCCGACTACATCTTGGTAAACCCATATTGCAAATCGCCGACGCGTTAATCAACGGTTCAGGATTATGCAGACGGCTTGCCGAACCAGCAACTGCTAACGGCTTACCTTTGATAGTCAAATTATTACATGAGATTCTCGAAGAGAAAAACGACTGGCCGATGGTTGATTTTCTAAAAAATGATCACCCGACTCAGTGCAAAACCGCGTGTTACAAGTGCATACAGCGCTATGGCAACCGTCAGTATCACGGCTTGTTGGACTGGCGTTTAGGTATGGCCTATTTACGAGCGATGGTTATGCCTGAATTCGCATGCGGCCTGAACTCCGTCGACTGGAACCAACCGGAAATGAAAGGCTGGCGAGAAAGAGCGTTTGAGTTAGCGGAAGACGTCGAGGCGCTACGACCAGGAACAATCAAATTGTCAAAAGAGCATTCATTACCTGTTCTTATCGAAATACAGGACGGAAAAGAGCTTTGGCGAGCGGCCGTAACGCATCCATTATGGCAATGGAGAGACGCCGAACGTGATGCCCTTATCAACACTTTTGGATTGGTTGATGGGAAGTCGCCGCTACGATTCATCGATACATTTGAACTGGAAAGACGACCACTGCGTGCGCTGACGAATCTTAAAAAATTGCAGTAGCGTTTATTGTTACTGGCTGGTGTTTTTTGCCGAAGACGCTTTCGATGCGAAAGCGCTTTTAAGTGACGACATAACATAGCGAGGTTTACGATGGATACGGTTTCTCCTGCTAAACGAAGCTATGTTATGTCCAAGGTTAAGGGGAGAGATAGCAATTCAGAAAGAATCGTTAGACGTCTCGTCTATCATGCTGGATTTCGTTATCGTTTATGCGATCCACGATTGCCGGGCAAGCCAGATTTAGTGTTTTGGGGAAAGCGTAAAATTATCTTCGTGCATGGCTGTTTTTGACATGGTCATGAGGGATGTCAGCGAAATCGTATGCCAAAGTCAAACCAGGAATACTGGTTTGTTAAGTTGGGGAAAAACAAAGTCAGAGATACTTTGCATTTATCAAAACTACATGAAATGGGTTGGCAGAAGTTGGTGGTTTGGGAGTGCGAACTTAAAGAAACAGATATCCTTTTGGAAAAAATGAAAACGTTCTTAAAAGAATGATGGACAGGACAAATTTTAATAAAACGTTGCGTATTTATATAGATAGATAGTAGTTTTATAGAAAACCCTCACATAAGATCATTATAATGCTTGTTTTTGATAAAAACGGTACTGAACTGAACGCGGAGTGCACAGTAGATGAAGAAGATGGGGTTTATGGCCTAATCCTTGAGTCTTGGGGACCAGCACACAGAAACAAAGACTACAATATTGCCCTCGATTGTATCATTGAGCGACTGATCAATTCCGATGTAGATAATGTCGTTGTATATCTTGCCTCATCGACAGCCAGAAAGCATATGCCGTCCATAACTGAAAGAAAAATCCATCCTGGTGAATACTTTTCTCTAGTAGGTAATAGCTTTCGAGATATTCGCCAAGAAATGTGTAGTTATCAAGCTCATTTCAGTAGCACAGGTAGAAAAGAAGTTCCTTCTGGTAACAGGACCAAACGAATAATGATAAGTGTTCCTAAAGTCAACAGTGGCGAATTTTGGGAACAAATAATACATGGAGAATCATCAGATCTCTTGCAACCTACAGATGATGAGAACGTTCTGAATACAAGAGTTAGCAAATTAATAAAAAAACCTCTGAGTAAGCCCAAAGGATATAAAGTACCAGGCGCGGTAGAGCGACTTCAAAAGGTCTATGTTAGAGATCCTGCGGTGAAAGCTTGGATCTTGCAGCAAAGTAAGGGTGTTTGTGAAAACTGTGGTGCAAAGGCACCGTTTTATTTAAACGATGGTAGCCCATACCTGGAAGTACATCACGTGATACCTCTATCTTCAGGAGGTGCTGATACCACAAGCAACTGCGTTGCACTTTGTCCCAATTGCCATAGGGCCTTGCACTACAGTCAAAATGCGAAAGAACTAGTCGAGATGCTTTACATTAATACAGATAGATTGCAGAAGTGAGGGGGTTCTTTTCTAAGTGGCTTGCAGACGAGCAACGTCCCATTTCTTTAAGAATAAGCAAGCGAGACGGTGATCTAGTTTCCTCTTTTTTACCCTGCAAAGGCAAACTTCTTGAAGCCGTGTCGTTTGTAATCTCCCCCGTTCCGGGTATCATTTTGCGAACTGCATTCCAAAAATGAATTTGCGGAAAAGCATGGCTGCTTTTTCGCTGCGATCTCCCCCGAGGATTTTCATGAACAACGCTGAACAACTCTTTCTGAACGAGCTGGATAACAAATTCTGGAAGGCCGCTGATAAGCTACGTGCCAACATGGATGCCGCCAACTACAAGCACGTGGTGCTAGGACTTATCTTTCTGAAATATGTCTCCGATGCATTTGAGGCCCGTCAACAGGAGCTGATAACCCTGTTCCGCGACATCGGCAACCCGGACAACATCTACGCCATGTCGCGCGATGATTACGACTCCGACGAAGATTACGCACAGGCGATTGTTGATGAGCTGGAAGTCGAGGATTACTACACCGAAAAGAACATCTTCTGGGTCCCTAAAGCTGCTCGCTGGGACACGCTGAAAAACAAAGCCATGCTGCCGACCGGTACGGTGCTGTGGGTGGATGAAACGACCGGACAGGATGTGAAGCTGCGCTCCGTCTCCTGGCTGGTGGACAACGCGCTGGATGAAATCGAAAAAACCAACCCGAAACTGAAAGGCATTCTGAACCGCATCAGCCAGTACCAGTTGGGCAACGAGGTACTGACCGGGCTGATTAACACCTTCTCTGACGCCAACTTCAGCAACCCGGAATATAACGGTGAGAAACTGAGCTTAAAGAGCAAAGATATTCTCGGCCACGTATACGAATATTTCCTCGGTCAGTTCGCGCTGGCGGAAGGTAAACAGGGCGGCCAGTATTACACGCCAAAAAGTATCGTCACCCTGATTGTTGAAATGCTGCAACCGTATAACGGGCGGGTGTATGACCCGGCGATGGGTTCCGGCGGGTTCTTTGTTTCCAGCGACCGCTTTATTGAAGAGCACGCGGGCGAGAAGCAGTACAACGCCGCCGAGCAGAAGCGCAATATCTCTGTTTACGGCCAGGAGTCCAACCCGACCACCTGGAAGCTGGCGGCAATGAATATGGCGATCCGGGGTATCGACTTTAACTTCGGCAGCAAAAACGCCGACACCCTGCTGGACGACCAGCACCCGGATCTGCGCGCTGACTTCGTGATGGCGAACCCGCCGTTCAACATGAAGGAGTGGTGGAACGCCAAGCTGGAAAACGACGTTCGCTGGAAATACGGCACACCGCCGCAGGGCAACGCCAACTTTGCGTGGATGCAGCACATGATCCACCACCTCGCGCCAAAAGGTTCGATGGCGCTGCTGCTGGCGAACGGTTCGATGAGTTCCAACACCAACAACGAAGGCGAAATCCGCCGTAACCTGATTGAAGCGGATCTGGTGGAATGTATGGTGGCGCTGCCAGGGCAACTGTTTACCAACACCCAAATCCCGGCCTGTATCTGGTTCCTGACCAAAGATAAATCCGGTGGCAACGGCAAAGCGCACCGTAAAGGTGAAGTGTTGTTTATCGATGCCCGCCAGATTGGCTATATGAAAGACCGCGTGCTGCGTGATTTCAGCCGCGAGGATATTGCCAAAATTGCTGAGACCTTCCATGCCTGGCAGACAGATAAAGAGTACGAAGACGAAGCCGGATTCTGTTTCTCGGCAACGCTTGAAGACATCCAGAAAAACGACTTTGTGCTTACTCCAGGGCGCTATGTCGGTGCGGCCGAACAGGACGAAGACGATGAACCCTTTGCCGAGAAGATGGCACGACTGACTGCGCAGCTGAAAGAGCAACTGGAAGAGAGCGCGAAACTGGAAGCGCAGATTAAGGCGAATCTGGGGGGGCTGGGTTATGAGTTCTGAGTTTTATAGCACTACCATTGGTGAACAAATCACTTTGCAGAGAGGTTTTGATATCACCAAAAAAGAGCAAGAAAAAGGGGATGTTCCTGTGGTTTCATCAGGAGGAATATCAAGCTATCACAATGTAGCTAAAGTAAGTGGTCCTGGCGTAATATTGGGACGAAAAGGAACTTTGGGGACGGTTTTTTTTATCGAAGAAGACTACTGGCCTCATGATACAACACTTTGGGTTAAAGATTTTAAAGGAAACAATCCATCCTTTGTTTATTACTTTTTTAAAAATATGAGTAAGCAATTGAAGGGCATGGATGTTGGAGCCGCAAATCCTGCACTAAATAGAAATCACGTTCATCCTCTTGAAATTACGTGGCCTAGCAGCGACGTTCAAAAACACATCTCTAAAATTCTATCCTCTCTTGATAATAAAATTAAAAGCAACGAAAAAATCAACCAAACCCTAGAGCAAATGGCCCAAGCCTTGTTCAAAAGTTGGTTTATCGATTTTGAACCGGTAAAAGCCAAAATCGCAGCGCTGGAAGCGGGCGGTTCGCAGGAAGAATCCACACTTGCGGCCATGACGGCGATTTCCGGGAAAGAGGCTGATGCGCTGGTGGTTTTTGAGCGTGAACACCCTGAGCAATATGCAGAGTTAAAAGCCACGGCAGAACTGTTTCCGTCTGTGATGCAGGATAGTGAGATGGGGGCGATTCCGGAAGGTTGGGCTTTGGGGACATTAAGTGACATTGCAATTTTTGCCAACGGTAAAGTGGACGTTTCTTCTCTGACACCGGCTACATATGTTTCTACTGAGAATATGCTTGAAAATCGAGCCGGTATTTCTAGCGCTTCTTCATTACCCTCTGTAAACAGCGTTCCTAATTTTAGACGTGGACATGTTCTGATTTCCAATATTCGCCCTTATTTCAAGAAAATTTGGTTAGCTCGGTTCGAGGGAGGCCGTTCGGCGGACGTGTTAGCCTTTGAAGCAAGAGACTCTGTTACCGTGGAGTACATTTACAATTTGCTTTATCAAGAATCGTTCTTTGATTTTATGATGCTGACTTCTAAAGGTGTGAAAATGCCTAGGGGAGATAAAAAAGCGATAATGGGTTGGCAGTGTATTTGCCCTGAGAAGAAAATCTCACACGCTTTTTCAAAGGCTGTTGGTAACTATTATTCATTTATTGAAAGCAATCATGCTCAGAATAAGACTTTAACCCAACTCCGCGATACCCTTCTCCCCAAACTCCTCTCCGGCGAAATCACCCTGCCCGAAGCAGAGCAGGCAGTAAGCGAGGCGGAAAATGTATAAAGTCGATACGCCGACCAATAGCTTGCACTCCTTGCAAGAAGTGTCGTTCAGCAGCCTCGGCTTTCGCGAGCGCGATCATTTGCAGGAGTGGCTGGCGAAAAATCCGCAGACGCTGACCAAAAAAGACGACAAAGAAGACGAACTGCTGATTATCCAGAAAGAGTTCGCCGGCTTTGACGACACCAAAGAGCGCCTCGATCTGCTTGCACTCGATAAAAAAGGCAACCTGGTGATCATCGAGAACAAACTCGATGACTCCGGGCGCGACGTAGTCTGGCAGGCGCTGAAATACGCCGGATACTGCGCCAACCTGCGTCAGGAGAGCGTGGTGGAGATCTTCCAGCTCTATCTGGATCAGTACGATCCCAGCGAGAACCGCCAGGCAGCAGACGTCATCGCCGAGTTTATAGGCTGGGAAAGCCTGAAAGAAGGGGTGCTCAACCGTAAAGGCACCCAGCGGGTCATCATGGTCGCGGCCAATTTCCGCAAAGAGGTCACCAATACCGCGCTGTGGCTGATGCAGTTTGGTATCCGCGCCCAGTGCTTCAAAGTGACCCCTTACCGTTTTGGTGAAGACGTGTTTGTCGATATCCGCCAGGTTATCCCAACCCCGGAAGCGGAGTCATACATGATCGGCATGGCGCAGAAAGAGGCGGAAGAGCAGTCAACCTCCAGCAGTAGCGAACTGCAACAGCGTCATTATCTGCGCCGCGAATTCTGGACGATGGCGCTGGAAAAATTCCGCACCAGCCCCTGTACACTGTTTAACAACCGTGCCCCCTCAACCGATCACTGGCTGGCCGCCGGGTCGGGCGTCAGCGGCGTGCCGTTTGAGCTGATCTTTTCCCAGAAAGACGCTCGCGTGCAGCTCAATATTTCGCGCGGGGATGCGCTGGAAAACACCTGGTTATTTGAACGCCTGCAGGAACGCAAAACGCACATTGAATCGCTGTTTGGCGAGCCGCTCGACTGGCGATTGCTGCCAGAGCGAAAAAGCTGCCAGATCGTCTGCTCAAAGGCGTTTGACGGCGGCAATAAAGAGATCTGGCCTGCCATTATCAACTGGATGATGGATAGCATGAACCGTCTGGAAAAAGCGATCCGCCCGAGCCTGCTGGAACTGGCGATTGAGCTGAAACAGACCGGTATGATCACCGAGGGAGAGGAAGAGTAATGCTGAGCGAAGACGATTTAGAGCAGCAATGCCTGAAATGGTTTGCTGAACAGGACTGGGAAGTGCTGCACGGGCCAGATATCGCACCGGATGGAGACAACCCGCTGCGTGCTTCATTTCATGATGTGTTTCTGCGCCCGGTGATGCTGGAGCAGCTGCAAACCATCAACCCCCATCTCCCTGTTACCGTGCTGGAAGAGGTGATACTGCGTATTACCCGCCCCGAAAGCCCGGATCTGGTCGTCAGCAATAAAGCCTTTCATCACCTGCTGCTCAATGGCGTACCCGTTGAATATAAGCATGAAGACAAGGTGATTCACGACAACGCGCTGTTAATGGATTTCAACCATCCAGACAACAACCGCTTTATGGTGGTGAACCAGGTCGCCATTCAGGGAACAAAACAGGTGCGTCGCCCGGATGTCATTGGCTATATCAATGGCCTGCCGGTAGCGGTGCTCGAACTCAAAAGTCCCATTGATGCTAACGCCGATATCTGGGCGGCGTTTAACCAGTTACAGACCTATAAAAATGAACTGAGCGACCTGTTTATCTGCAACGAAGCGCTGGTGGTGAGTGACGGGCAGAATGCGCGTATCGGCTCGCTGACTGCCGATGAAGAGCGCTTCCTGCCATGGAAAACCGTGGCTAACGAAGATGATAAACCGCAGTTTGACTGGCAGTTACAAACCGTCGTGAAGGGCTTCTTTAACCGTGCGCTTCTGCTCGATTACATTCGTTATTTTGTGCTGTTTGAGTCTGACGGTAAACGGCTGATCAAGAAAATTGCCGCCTATCACCAGTTCCACGCGGTGCGTGAAGCGGTTGCGGCCACGATTGTGGCGTCTACCGGCAAACACCTGCCGCTGCGCAGCAACATTACCCCCGGCAGTAAAAAAGCGGGCGTGGTGTGGCATACCCAGGGCTCTGGCAAAAGTATCTCTATGTGCTGCTACGCCGGAAAGCTGCTGCAACAGGCGGAGATGAACAACCCGACCATCGTGGTGGTGACCGACCGTAACGATCTGGATGGGCAGCTTTACGCCACCTTCTGCCAGGCGCAGGATTTGCTGAAACAGATGCCGTTACAGGCTAACGACCGCGACGAGCTGCGCGAGTTGCTCAATGCTCGTGAATCCGGCGGCATCATCTTTACCACCGTGCAGAAGTTTGCGCCGCTGGACAACGAGCGGAGCCATCCGGCACTCAATCAGCGCAGCAATATCGTGGTGATTTCCGATGAAGCGCACCGTAGCCAGTATGGCCTGAGTGCCACGCTGGACCGTGAAACCGGGGTCTATAAATACGGCTATGCAAAGCATATGCGCGATGCACTGCCGAACGCGTCGTTTATGGGCTTCACCGGTACGCCGATTGCCTCTGAAGATAAAGATACCCGTGCCGTGTTCGGTGATTACGTCTCGATATACGACATTCAGGATGCGGTGGATGATGGCGCGACAGTACCTATCTACTACGAATCCCGTCTGGCAAAACTCGATCTGAATCATGAGGAACTGGAAACGCTCTCCGACCAGGTAGATGAGCTGGTGGAAGATGAAGAGACGGACCAGCAAGAGAAAACCAAAGGTGACTGGAGCCGTCTGGAAAAACTGGTGGGATCTGAGCCACGTATCAAACAGGTAGCTGCGGATCTGGTTCAGCATTTTGAAACGCGCAACGCGGCCATGAACGGTAAAGCGATGATTGTCGCCATGAGCCGTGATATCTGTGTGAAGCTCTATGATGCCATCGTCGCAATCCGTCCGGACTGGCACAGTACAGATGTCGAACAAGGTGCCATCAAAGTCATCATGACGGGCTCGGCATCTGATAAAGACCATCTCCAGCCGCATATATACAACAAGCAGACCAAAAAGCGTCTTGAAGCCCGTTTTAAAGATTTGAACGATCCGCTGAAGTTGGTGATTGTCCGCGATATGTGGCTGACCGGGTTTGATGCGCCGTGTTGCCACACCATGTATATCGATAAACCGATGCGCGGCCATAACCTGATGCAGGCCATTGCGCGCGTTAACCGCGTGTTCCGGGATAAACCCGGCGGGCTGGTGGTGGATTACATTGGCATTGCCAACGAGCTGAAGCAGGCTCTGAAAACGTACACTGACTCGAAAGGGAAAGGGCAGACCACGGTAGATGCGCGGGAAGCCTTAGCCATTCTGTTGGAAAAAATCGATGTCATTCATGGGATGTTCGCATCCTCAGCAGGAAAACCCGGCTTTAGCTACGAAGGATTTTCTCGCGATCCATTAGCATTTTTACGCGATGCCGTGAACTACATTTTGGGTCTGGATGACGGTAAAAAACGCTACCTCGACGTTTCACTGGCGATGAGCAAAGCCTGGTCGCTCTGTAACACCCTTGATGAAGCTGAGCCCTTACAGGAGGAGTTCGCGTTTCTTTCTGCCGTCAGAGTGGGGCTTATCAAACTTGATCCGAAGGCAAAATTTAGCCAGTCAGAAAAAAACTCCCTGTTGAGCAAGATTCTCGATAACGCCGTTGTTGCAACCGGCGTTGAGGATGTGTTTGCTCTGGCGGGGTTAGATAAACCCAATATTGGGCTGCTGTCGGATGAGTTCCTGGAAGAAGTGCGGGAAATGCCACAGCGTAATCTGGCGGTGGAACTGCTGGAAAAACTGCTAAATGACGGCATCCATGCTCGTTCTGGTAATAACGTGGTGCAGCAGAAAAAATACTCTGACCGCCTGAAAGCCGTTTTGCTGAAATACAATAACCGGGCGATTGAAACCGCGCAGGTGATTGAAGAGCTTATCCAGATGGCGAAAGCGTTCCAGGAAGCGATGGCGCGTGATGAAGCGCTGGGGCTAAACCCGGACGAAATCGCGTTCTACGATGCACTGGCGGAAAACGATAGCGCGGTACGAGAGCTGGGTGATGATGTCCTTAAGAAACTGGCTATCGAAGTCACGTTAAAATTGCGTCAATCCACAACTGTAGACTGGCAGGTACGAGAAAGCGTGCGTGCGAGGTTACGTATTCTGGTGCGCCAGACACTACGCAAATATAAGTATCCGCCGGATAAAACACCGGGTACGGTGGAGCTGATTTTAAAACAGGCTGAGGTTATCTCGAATCATTGGACGGTATAGCAACTGATGAGTTCTATCCGCCGAGGATGACGGTGAATTTTAGTCTCAAAAAAATCTCATTTGATTATAAAAGGAAAATAGCAAAGTGAGTAGAAACCCATGGGAAGTTCCTGAATGGCATGCTCTAGGCCGAGAAGCATCATTAGTCTGTCATCTCATTGGATCAGGTGCAACAGCTATAGGTAGGGCCAATTACGCTGACAAGATGGGAGAATATTACACTGCGTTCTTTGGACTTTCAGTTGGGTTAGAAAGGCTTTCAAAGTTAATATTGGTTGCGCATTATGCTATTGAGAACCAAGGAAGAATGCCTGATGAGAAAGTTGTGAGAAAATTTGGACACAAACTAATCGACTTGACCAATGAGGTTGAGAATATTTCCAAAAAAATGGAACTATTACTTGAATATAAAATTCCTACAGGAAAAATTCCTCACAAGATACTTGAATGTTTAGATTCATTTGCTGATGCTCGGAGAGGTAGGTATGCAAATTTTGCTTCATTAGGTAACCCCTCTTTAACCAGTGATGAACCTATTAACAAGTGGTGGGGAGAAGTAGCTGAGTGCATACTAGAAAAACATTATTACGGTACAACTGCTCAAAGACGTGTTGAAGGGGATGCTGAATTAATCGATGCTATGATGTCACGTTTTACAATGGTATTGCATACAGATGAGACCGGAAATATTATGCAAGATGTTAAGTCTTCCTCAACACGTACTGGCCAAAACGTTATCGTACAAAAGTGGGGAAGATACTATTCTCTAACTATCGCTCGATGGCTTGCAACAATTTTATCTGAGCTTTCTCAGATCGCTTGCTATAAATATAATATCGAAGGTTTTTTTGGTCTGAATGAACATTTTTATAGTTACACTGTTGACGATAGTTTCTTAAAAACCAGAAAGATATGGCCTCTAAAATAATAGCAATCTTAACAAACACCATATATCGTGAATACGAAGCTGAGCTCACAACAAGCTGTGAGCTCTCTATTACTTCAGGCCCCTCTAAGTAAGCATGCATACCGTATTCCTGTTTTTTACATAAACCTGACAGTCAGGTTTTACTGGTTTCAACATATAAAGTTGTTAGGCTAAGTTTGAGCTAATACATATATTGCAGTCAATTGCTGCAACCAGAGATGCTTCCCACTTCAGCCCAACTATTTATCCACCATTACCCCGATTAATTTTCGCATAGTCAAACGGCGTAATCCCCTTCTCCCGATTCGCATCCAGATAATCCGCCCACCACTGCAGCATTAACCTGCGCTCTCCCAGATGCTCCGCCTTGTGGATGTAAGCTGCTCGCACAGAGCTACGCTCTTGGTGACTCATCTGCCGCTCTACCGCATCCCTCGACCATAATCCCGACTCGATCAACGAGCTACACGCCATCGTCCTGAAACCATGCCCACATACTTCCGTTTTCGTGTCATAACCCATCACTCTCAGCGCCTTGTTCACCGTGTTTTCACTCATAGGTTTACGCGGATCGTGATCGCCCACAAAGATCAGCTCACGGTTTCCACTCATGCTTTTGATCTTTTGCAAGATAGCGAGAGCTTGTCGCGACAAAGGAACAAGATGTGGAGTACGCATCTTCGAACCACGTTGAGAATGCTTAACTCCTTCCAGTGGCTCACGCTCGCCCGGAATCGTCCACATAGCCGTTTCAAAATCCACTTCTGTCCAGCGAGCAAAACGTAACTCGCTCGAACGGATGAAAACCAGTAACGTCAAATCCACAGCTAACCGCGTTAATGGTCTGCCGGTGTAGTTATCAATGCGATGGAGTAACTCAGGAATGCGATTGAGATCTAGCGCAGCGCGATGCTTTCGTTTAGCTGTTGCGATCGCACCAGTGATCTCTTGTGCAGGATTGTAATCAATTAAGCCGTTCTGTACCGCAAAGCGCATTATTGCCGTTGTTCGCTGTTGAAGACGCGCAGCCACTTCAAGGCGTCCTGACTTTTCCACTGCTTTAATTGGGACCAGTAAGTCACGAGTACCAATATCTTTGATATTTCGCTTCCCAACTGAAGCAAATAAATTGTCTTCCAAGCTTTTCAATACACGAGCGCTATGCGATGCCGACCACTTTTGATTGCTGGCATGCCAGTCTCTGGCGACCACTTCAAACGTTATCGCCTCTTGCTCCTGCTCTACCTTAACGGCTTTCTTGTTCTCACTTGGATCGACGCCATTAGCTATTAGCTTACGGGCTTCATCCCTGCGTGCCCGGGCATCCGCCAGCGAGACTTCGGGGTATTTCCCCAACGCCAGCATCTTCTCTTTGCCGCCGAAGCGATAACGAAGTCGCCAGTATTTAGAACCGTTAGGGTGAACCAGCAATACCATGCCGTCACCGTCAGTCAGTTTATAGGCTTTTGCTTCAGGCTTAGCCGAACGAACCTTCACATCACTCAGAGCCATGATGAGTATCCTTTCAAGGGTTCTGTGTGGGTACAAACATTATCGAACCGCGATATACCCGCAGTTGTACCCGCATCAGTAAGTTGATGTAGATTGAATCAGGTTGACTTAGGTAGAGTGAAAAAGCGAGGAAAGCCTTGCGGATACTGGATTTCAGGCACAAAAAAAGACGTCCGTTGACGTCTATTGATGTTCCGATGGTGCCGAAGGCCGGACTCGAACCGGCACGTATTTCTACGGTTGATTTTGAATCAACTGCGTCTACCGATTTCGCCACTCCGGCACGGAAGGGATGCGGAAAACGTTGTGGATTATACCTGTCGTGCGCCACCATGCAAGTGCCAGCGTGTGTCCGGCTCGCTAAGTGTTGAAAATTTCAGCATTACCTTTCTTACCTGTAACCATCATCACAGTTTGCCCCCACCTTAATCCCCCCTTCTGCGAAGCGTCCCGTTTCCCCATGCTCTACACTTCCAGTTCAACACCACACTGAGGGGAACACGATGTCGATGATAAAAAGCTACGCTGCAAAAGCGGCGGGCAGCGAACTCGAACTCTATGAATATGATGCGGGCGAGCTTAAGCCGGAAGATGTCGAAGTCCAGGTCGATTACTGCGGTATCTGCCATTCCGATTTGTCGATGATCGACAACGAATGGGGATTCTCTCAGTATCCGCTGGTTGCCGGGCATGAGGTGATTGGTCGCGTGGCGGCGCTCGGCAGCGCGGCGCAAGATAAGGGTCTGAAGGTTGGTCAGCGCGTTGGGATTGGCTGGACGGCGCGCAGCTGCGGGCATTGCGACGCCTGTATCAGCGGTAATCAGATTAACTGCCTGGAAGGCTCCGTGCCCACGATTCTTAATCGCGGCGGCTTTGCCGAGAAGCTGCGGGCCGACTGGCAGTGGGTGATCCCCTTGCCGGAGAGCATCGACCTTGCGGCGGCCGGTCCCTTGCTGTGCGGCGGCATCACGGTGTTCAAACCGCTGCTGATGCACCATATCACCGCCACCAGCCGCGTTGGGGTGATCGGCATCGGCGGCCTGGGGCATATCGCCATTAAGTTGTTACACGCGATGGGTTGCGAAGTCACCGCGTTCAGCTCCAATCCAGCGAAAGAGCAGGAAGTGCTGGCGATGGGGGCGGATAAGGTGGTCAACAGCCGCGATCCGGATGCGCTAAAAGCGCTGGCGGGCCAGTTCGATCTCATTATTAACACGGTTAACGTCGATCTCGACTGGCAGCCCTATTTTGAAGCGCTGGCCTACGGCGGTAACTTCCACACCGTCGGCGCGGTGCTGAAGCCGCTGCCGGTGCCGGCGTTCACTTTGATAGCTGGCGATCGCAGCATCTCCGGTTCGGCGACCGGTACGCCGTTCGAACTGCGCAAGCTGATGAAGTTTGCCGGTCGCAGCAAGGTGTCGCCTACCACCGAGCTGTACCCGATGTCGCAAATTAACGACGCTATCCAGCACGTGCGTGATGGCAAGGCCCGCTACCGCGTGGTGCTGAAAGCCGACTTCTGATGCCGGGCTCAGTCCCGCAAGGGGCTGGGCCTATTGCCCGTTACGAAACGCGAGCACCGCCTGGCGGCACTGTTCCGTCACATGCTCGATGTCATGGTTCACGTCGATGCGGGCAATATCGCGTTCATCCTCCTGCGGGCACTCCAGCGCATCGAACTGGCTTTTGAGTAATCCCACCGGCATAAAATGCCCTGCCCGACGCTGCATGCGCGCCAGAATAGTCTCGTAGTCGCCGTCCAGCCACAGGAAATGTACATTCGGGCTGCCCTGACGCAATATATCGCGATACTGTTTTTTTAATGACGAGCAAACAATAAACCCGGTCTCATTCTTTTTATATAAACTGTATGAGGCGTCATTTAATCGTGTTAACCACGGTAGTCGGTCTTCATCGGTTAATGGAATACCTTCAGACATTTTATCAATATTTTTGGCCGGATGGAGATCGTCGCCATCAATAAATTTAGCCGATAACACTGCGGCAACTTTACTGCCAATTAAAGATTTACCGCTACCCGAAACGCCCATCAAAATATAACTTTCCCCGGCCATCGAAAAACTCCAGATTCATATTCCATGGTGCGATACTACGCCTTCCACATTGCAGAATTCACCTTTTTTCGCCGCGGCTGCGTAGATTTACAAGGCGCATCACGTTATGCGTAACATTGTAGTGTAACAATTTTCCAGCGTGATCTGCATCACAAATAATAACAATCAAAACCGTTTAAATGCTGCCGAGGTTACTACCTGACCAGTGAGGCATTTATGCAAGTCAAAACCCAATCCTGCGTTGTTGCGGGTAAGAAAACTGTTGCCATAACCGACCAAAATATTGAATGGGATAATAAAGGAACATTAGTACAAATTACCCGCGGCGGTATTTGTGGTTCCGATTTACATTATTACCAGGAAGGGAAAGTCGGTAATTTTACCGTTAAAGCGCCGATGATTTTAGGCCATGAAGTTATTGGTAAAGTGGTGCACAGCGATTCAAAAGAATTACATGAAGGTCAGTCGGTGGCTATTAATCCGTCGAAACCTTGTGGCCACTGTAAATACTGTTTGCAGCACGAAGAAAACCAGTGCACGGAAATGCGCTTTTTTGGCAGCGCCATGTATTTTCCCCACGTCGACGGCGGTTTTACCCGGTTTAAAACCGTCGATACTGCGCAGTGCATCCCTTACCCGCAAGAGGCTGATGAAAAAGTCATGGCCTTTGCCGAACCGCTGGCGGTAGCGATCCACGCCGCGCATGAAGCGGGCGACCTGCAGGGCAAGCGCGTGTTTATCTCCGGCGTCGGTCCTATCGGCTGTCTGATCGTCAGCGCGGTGAAAACGCTCGGCGCAGCAGAGATTGTCTGTGCTGATATCAGCCCGCGCTCGCTGTCGCTTGCCCAGCAGATGGGGGCTGACACGCTGATTAACCCGCAACAGGACTCGCTCGACGAGTGGAAAAAAGAGAAAGGCTACTTCGACGTCAGCTTCGAAGTCTCCGGCCATCCATCCTCAATCACCACCTGTCTGGAAGTCACCCGCGCAAAAGGCGTGATGGTGCAGGTCGGCATGGGCGGCGCGGTGCCGGACTTCCCGATGATGATGCTGATCGGCAAAGAGATCGCGCTCAAAGGCTCGTTCCGCTTTACCACCGAGTTCAACACAGCGGTGTCGTGGCTGGCGAATAACGTTATCGATCCGCTGCCGTTACTCAGCGCCGAATATCCGTTTACCGAGCTTGAACAGGCGCTGATCTTCGCCGGGGATAAAACCCAGGCGGCGAAAGTCCAGCTCGTTTTTGCAGAAACAAAATAAGGAATAACATGATGAACGATCTTTTTTCACTGGACGGCAAAAACATTCTGATCACCGGTTCGGCTCAGGGTATTGGTTATTTACTGGCGACCGGGCTGGGTAAATATGGCGCGCAGATTATCGTCAATGATATTACGCCAGAGCGTGCGGAGTCCGCCGTCGCCAAACTGCAGCAGGAAGGGATCCGCGCCGTTGCCGCGCCGTTCAATGTTACGCATAAACAGGACATTGATGCCGCCATCGAGCATATCGAAAAAGGCATTGGCCAAATTGATGTGCTGGTGAATAACGCCGGTATCCAGCGTCGCCATCCGTTTACCGAGTTCCCGGAGCAGGACTGGAACGATGTGATTGCCGTTAACCAGACGGCGGTATTCCTGGTCTCGCAGGCGGTAACGCGTCGCATGGTTGAACGTCAGGCCGGGAAGGTCATCAACATCTGTTCCATGCAGAGCGAACTGGGCCGCGACACCATCACGCCGTACGCCGCCTCCAAAGGCGCGGTAAAAATGCTCACCCGCGGGATGTGCGTTGAGCTGGCACGCCATAATATCCAGGTTAACGGTATCGCGCCGGGCTACTTCAAAACCGAAATGACCAAAGCGCTGGTCGAGGATGAAGCTTTCACCTCCTGGCTGTGCAAACGTACGCCAGCCGCGCGCTGGGGCGATCCGCAGGAGCTGATCGGCGCGGCGGTATTCCTCTCTTCTAAAGCATCCGATTTTGTAAACGGTCACCTGTTGTTTGTCGATGGCGGCATGCTGGTCGCCGTCTGATACCACACAACGCAACATCACGCAGCGCCCAGGCGCTGCATTTTTGGCTCCCCCCTAAATAATTCGAGCTGTAGCCAACACACCTGCAACTTGAAGTATGACGGGGATATAAGAGAAACGATTATGCCATTAATAATAATTGCGGCAGGCGTCGCGCTGCTCCTGGTCCTGATGATTGGCTTTAAAGTTAACGGCTTTATTGCTCTGGTCCTGGTGGCGGCGGTCGTTGGTTTTGCCGAAGGGATGGATGCCCAGGCCGTTCTGCACTCAATACAAAATGGGATCGGCGGGACGCTCGGCGGGCTGGCGATGATCCTCGGGTTCGGCGCGATGCTCGGTAAGCTGATTTCCGATACCGGCGCGGCTCAGCGCATCGCCACCACGCTGATTGGCACGTTCGGTAAAAAACGTGTGCAGTGGGCGCTGGTGATCACCGGTCTGGTGGTCGGTCTGGCGATGTTCTTCGAAGTCGGCTTTGTTCTGCTGCTGCCGCTGGTATTTACGGTGGTGGCCTCTTCCGGTCTGCCGCTGCTGTATGTTGGCGTGCCAATGGTGGCAGCATTGTCCGTGACCCACTGTTTTCTGCCGCCGCATCCGGGGCCTACCGCGATTGCCACCATTTTCGAGGCCAATCTCGGCACCACCCTGCTGTACGGATTTATTATTACTATCCCGACGGTGATTGTCGCCGGGCCGCTGTTTTCTAAGCTGCTGACCCGCTTTGAGAAAGCGCCGCCGGAAGGGTTATTCAACCCGCATCTGTTCACTGAAGAAGAGATGCCGTCGTTCTGGAATAGTATCTTTGCGGCGGTAATCCCGGTCATACTGATGGCGGTCGCCGCAGTGTGCGAAATTACGCTGCCGAAAACCAACAGCGTGCGGGTGTTCTTTGAGTTTATCGGCAACCCTGCGGTCGCGTTGTTTATCGCTATCGTGCTCGCCATTTTTACCCTTGGTCGACGTAACGGACGGACGATCGAGCAAATTATGGATATCATTGGCGACTCTATCGGCGCGATCGCGATGATTGTGTTCATCATCGCCGGGGGCGGCGCGTTTAAGCAGGTTCTGGTCGACAGCGGCGTGGGGCAATACATCTCGCACCTGATGACCGGCACGTCGCTTTCTCCGCTGCTGATGTGCTGGACGGTAGCCGCGTTGCTGCGCATCGCGCTCGGTTCAGCCACCGTGGCGGCGATCACTACCGCAGGCGTGGTGCTGCCGATTATTAACGTCACCCACGCCGACCCGGCGCTGATGGTGCTGGCTACCGGCGCGGGCAGCGTGATTGCCTCCCACGTTAACGATCCGGGATTCTGGCTGTTTAAAGGCTATTTTAATCTCAGCGTGGGGGAAACGTTGCGCACCTGGACGGTGATGGAAACGCTGATTTCCATTATGGGTCTGCTGGGCGTTCTGGCGCTGAACGCCATCCTGCATTAAAACGGTCATCACCGGGGAGCACAGGTCAGCGCTCCCCGGTACTGGAGAGAAGATGAGGAACCACAGAATTTCTTTGCAAGACATCGCCACGCTGGCGGGCGTGACCAAAATGACGGTGAGCCGCTACATTCGCTCGCCGAAAAAGGTCGCAAAGGAAACCGGTGAACGCATTGCGCAGATTATGGAGGAGATTAATTACATCCCTAACCGCGCGCCCGCGATGCTACTGAACGCGCAAAGCTATACGCTCGGCGTGCTGATCCCCTCGTTTCAAAACCAGCTGTTCGCCGACATTCTGGCCGGTATTGAATCGGTCACCTCCGACCATAATTATCAGACGCTGATCGCCAACTACAATTATGACCGGGAATCCGAGGAAGAGTCGGTGATCAATCTGCTGTCGTATAATATCGACGGCATTATCCTGTCCGAGAAATATCACACTCTGCGCACGGTTAAATTTCTGCGTTCAGCCAACATACCGGTAGTAGAACTGATGGATATTCAGGGCGATCGTCTGGACATGGAAGTAGGGTTCGATAACCGTCAGGCGGCGTTTGATATGGTCAGCACCATGCTGGACAAACGCCAGCGCCGCAAAATCCTCTACCTTGGTTCAAAAGATGATGTCCGCGATGAACAGCGCTATCGCGGCTATTGCGATGCCATGACGCGTCGGGGTCTGACGCCGCTGCGCGTCAATCCGCGATCTATTTCCTCTATTCATCTTGGCACCCAGATGATGCGGGACGCGCTCACCGCGCATCCGGATTTAGACGGCGTGTTTTGTACCAACGACGACATCGCGATGGGCGCGCTGCTGCTGTGCCGCGAACGCGAGCTGGCCGTTCCGGAGCAGATCTCAATTGCTGGTTTTCACGGGCTGGAAATGGGCCGGCAGATGATCCCCAGCCTCGCCAGCGTGATCACTCCGCGTTTCGACATTGGCCGTATGGCGGCACAGATGCTGCTGAGCAAAATCAAGAACAACGACCATAATCACAACACCGTGGATTTGGGGTATCAGATTTACCACGGCAATACGCTTTAACTCATTTTCTCTCGCCATCGCATATTCTCTTTGATGGACATTGCCTATACTCCAGGCAGGATAAATGGAGGAAATCTCAATGAGCGCACCCCTGCTAATTGCCCGCACGCCGGACACCGAACTGTTTTTACTGCCAGGCATGGCCAACCGTCACGGGCTGATTACCGGCGCGACCGGGACCGGTAAAACCGTCACGCTACAGAAGCTGGCCGAATCGTTGTCCGATATTGGCGTGCCGGTATTTATGGCCGATGTGAAAGGTGACTTAACCGGCGTAGCCGAGGAAGGACAAGCCTCTGAAAAGCTGCTCGCCCGCCTGAAAAACATCGGCATTACCGACTGGCAACCACATGCTAATCCGGTAACAGTGTGGGATATCTTCGGCGAAAAAGGTCACCCCGTGCGGGCCACGGTATCTGACCTCGGTCCGCTGCTACTGGCCCGTTTGCTGAACCTTAACGATGTGCAGTCCGGCGTACTGGATATTATCTTCCGCATTGCCGATGACCAGGGTCTGCTGCTGCTCGATTTCAAAGACCTGCGGGCCATCACTCAGTATATTGGCGATAACGCCAAATCCTTCCAGAATCAGTACGGCAATATCAGTAGCGCCTCGGTCGGGGCTATCCAGCGCGGACTGCTGTCGCTGGAGCAACAGGGTGCGGCGCACTTTTTTGGCGAACCGATGCTGGACATCAAAGACTGGATGCGTACCGACGCCAGCGGCAAAGGGATGATCAACATCCTCAGCGCCGAGAAGCTCTACCAGATGCCCAAACTGTACGCTGCCAGCCTGCTGTGGATGCTCTCCGAACTGTACGAACAATTGCCGGAAGCGGGCGATCTGGAGAAGCCAAAACTGGTGTTCTTCTTCGATGAAGCGCACCTGCTGTTCAACGATGCCCCGCAGGTGCTGCTGGATAAAATCGAGCAGGTGATCCGTCTGATTCGCTCGAAAGGGGTCGGCGTGTGGTTCGTCTCGCAAAACCCGTCGGATATTCCGGACAACGTGCTCGGCCAGTTGGGCAACCGTGTGCAGCACGCCCTGCGGGCCTTCACGCCGAAAGACCAGAAAGCGGTGAAAACCGCGGCGCAAACCATGCGCGCCAACCCGGCATTTGATACCGAAAAAGCCATTCAGGAACTGGGAACCGGCGAGGCGCTGGTGTCGTTTCTGGACGCCAAAGGCAGCCCGTCAGTAGTTGAGCGAGCGATGGTGATTGCGCCGTACTCACGGATGGGACCGGTGACGGACGACGAGCGCAACGGTCTGATTAATCACTCTTCGCTGTACGGCAAATATGAGGAAGAGGTCGACCGTGAATCCGCCTATGAACGTTTGCAGCAAGGCGTGCAGGCCAGCACCGAGCAGCAAAATACGCCTCCCGCCAACGGTAAAGCGCTCGAGGTGGACAGCGGTATTCTCGGCGGGTTGAAGGATATTCTGTTTGGCAGCACCGGACCACGTGGCGGCAAGCGCGATGGCGTAGTACAGAGCGTGGCGAAAAGCGCGGCGCGACAGGTCACCAATCAGATAATCCGCGGCATGTTGGGAAGTTTGATGGGCGGGAGAAAACGTTAACAGGAAGCCCCTCCCGCACAGCGGGAGGGGTAGATATTACGACTTACGCAGCATCAGCCACAGGCTAATCAAGAAGAAGCTGGCGCTTGGCAACAGCGCACCGATAATCGGCGGAATGCCGTACACCAGCGTCAGCGGGCCAAAGATTTGGTCCAGCACATAGAACACAAAGCCAAAGCTAATCCCTGTCACCACGCGCACGCCCATCGGCACGCTACGCAGCGGACCAAAGATAAACGACAGCGCCATCAGCATCATGACCGCCACAGACAGCGGCTGGAAGACTTTGCTCCACATATTGAGCTGATAGCGTCCTGCGTCCTGGCCGCTCGACTTCAGGTACTTCACGTAGTTATGCAGACCGCTAATCGACAGCGCATCAGGATCCAACGCCACGACGCCGAGCTTGTCGGGCGTAAGGTTGGTTTTCCAGGTACCGCTCACCGTTTGCGATCCGGTGATTTGCTTCGGATCGGTCAGGTTGGATTCATCCACCTGCGCCAGACGCCAGACCTTTTGTTCCGGGTCAAACGTCGCGCTTGCGGCATAGCGAACGGACTGCAGACGGCGTTTGTCGTTAAAGGAGTAGATGCTAATCCCACCTAACTCGGCGTCGCCTTTCACCCGCTCGATGTAGACAAAGCTGTCGCCATCTTTCGCCCACAACCCCTGCTGGGTGGAGAGCAACGAGCCGCCGTACATCTGCTGCGCACGGTAGTTACGCGCCATCTGTTCACCCTGCGGCGCCACCCATTCACCGATGGCCATCGTCAGCAGCACCAGCGGAATCGCGGTTTTCATCACCGACAACGCCACCTGCATACGGGTAAAACCGGAAGCCTGCATCACCACCAGTTCGCTGCGCTGGGCCAGCATGCCCAGACCCAACAAAGCACCCAGCAGCGCCGCCATCGGGAAGAAGATCTGGATATCTTTCGGCGCGCTGAGCAGGGTATACAGCCCCGCGCCCATCGCATCGTAGCTCCCCTGCCCGGCTTTTTTCAGCTGGTCGACAAACTTGATGATCCCGGAGAGCGACACCAACATGAACAATGTCATCATGATGGTGGTGAAAATGGTTTTACCGATATAGCGGTCAAGTACACCAAAGGGCTGCATTATACCGCTCCTTTACGCATAAAACGGGCACGCAAGCGGCGCATCGGCACCGTATCCCAGAGGTTAAGCACAATCGCCAGCGCCAGATACGCCAGGTTAACCGTCCACATCCAGAATACCGGATCCAGCTTACCTTTACCGCCGTTCGACTTCAGCGACGTCTGCACCAGGAAGAACAGCAAATAGAGCAGCATGGCTGGCAGCATCGACAGTACGCGACCCTGACGCGGGTTCACCACGCTCAGCGGTACGACCATCAGCGCCATCATAAATACGGTGAATACTAACGTGATACGCCAGGTCAGCTCCGCACGGGCGCGATCGGTATCGGTCGTCCACAGCGTACGCATGTTCATCTGGTCGGTATCGTTTGGATCCAGCGCCACGGCCTGATGACCGATAATCGCCTGATAATCCTGGAAGTCAGTAATGCGGAAATCGCGCAGCAGCGCGGTCCCTTCAAAGCGCGTACCCTGGTTAAGCGTCACGATCTGAGAGCCATCGCGCGTCTGGGTAAGATGTCCGGAATCCGCTACCACCACCGAAGGACGGGCGTTACCTTTCGGGCGGATTTGCGCGAGGAACACATCTTTGAAGTTGCTGCCGTCAACGCTTTCGATAAACAGCACCGAACCACCGTTAGTCGCCTGCTGGAACTGGCCCTGAGCGAGCGCCGCCATACCGGGGTTCGCTTTCGCCTCCGCCAGCACTTCGTCCTGATGTCTGGAGGACCACGGTCCAGCCCACATCACGTTGACCGCCGCAATAATACTGGTAAACAGCGCCAGCACCATCGCCGCTTTCACTAATACAGCCTTGCTCAGCCCGCAGGCGTGCATGACCGTAATTTCACTTTCGGTATACAGTTTGCCCAGCGTCATCAGCAGCCCGAGGAACAGGCTTAATGGCAAGATAAGTTGCGCCATTTCTGGCACGCCCAGCCCCAGCAGCGAGAGCACCAGATTCGCCGGGATATCACCGTCAACCGCCGCACCAAGGATCCTGACCAGCTTTTGACAAAAGAAGATCAAAAGCAGGATGAATAGGATCGCAAGTTGGCTTTTGAGCGTTTCCCGAACCAGATATCTTATGATTATCACTTTAAATACGCCCGTAAAAACCCGTCTTTTGCCGGAATTTAGCTTGTTTCATGGCTTAAACGTCATTTATTCTCTTGAGTCGTCGAAATCGTCGCTAAGATCATTATACTCAACGGATCCACCTCTCAGAAATTGTTCTGACGTGCCAATGCCGTAATAACGTTAAGATTAACACGAAGTCACCGCAACAGCGGGTATGAGTTACGAAAGCTTGCAATTCTATCCGTAGCCACCGCCGTTGTCTTTAAGATTCAGGAGCGTAGTGCATGGAGTTCAGTGTAAAAAGCGGTAGCCCGGAGAAACAGCGGAGTGCGTGCATCGTCGTGGGTGTCTTTGAACCACGCCGCCTCTCTCCGATTGCAGAGCAGCTCGACAAGATCAGCGACGGGTACATCAGCGCACTGCTGCGTCGTGGTGAACTGGAAGGCAAACCGGGTCAAACCCTGTTGCTGCACCATGTTCCTAACGTTCTGTCTGAGCGAATTCTCCTCATTGGATGTGGCAAAGAGCGCGAACTTGATGAGCGCCAGTACAAGCAGGTCATTCAGAAAACCATCAATACGCTGAATGATACTGGCTCAATGGAAGCCGTCTGCTTCCTGACTGAGCTGCACGTCAAAGGGCGCAACAACTACTGGAAAGTGCGCCAGGCCGTTGAGACGGCACAGGAAACGCTATACAGCTTTGATCAACTGAAGACCAACAAAAGCGAGCCGCGTCGCCCGCTGCGTAAAATGGTCTTCAACGTACCGACCCGCCGCGAATTGACCAGCGGTGAGCGTGCTATCCAGCACGGTCTGGCGATCGCCGCCGGTATTAAAGCGGCAAAAGATCTCGGCAACATGCCGCCGAACATCTGTAACGCCGCCTACCTGGCCTCTCAGGCGCGCCAGCTGGCAGACAGCTACAGCAAAAATGTTGTGACCCGCGTGATCGGCGAACAGCAGATGAAAGAGCTGGGCATGCACTCTTATCTGGCCGTCGGTCACGGCTCGCAGAACGAGTCGCTGATGTCGGTCATCGAGTACAAAGGTAATCCGTCCGAAGACGCGCGTCCGATTGTGCTGGTCGGTAAAGGGTTAACCTTCGACTCCGGTGGTATCTCCATCAAACCTGCCGAAGGCATGGATGAGATGAAGTACGACATGTGCGGTGCTGCAGCGGTATACGGCGTGATGCGCATGGTCGCTGAGCTTCAGTTGCCAATCAACGTCGTCGGCGTGCTGGCGGGTTGCGAAAACATGCCGGGTGGCCGCGCGTATCGCCCAGGCGATGTACTGACCACGATGTCCGGGCAGACCGTTGAAGTGCTCAACACCGACGCCGAAGGCCGTCTGGTGCTGTGCGACGTGTTAACTTACGTCGAGCGCTTTGAGCCGGAGGCGGTGATTGACGTCGCAACCCTGACCGGCGCGTGCGTGATTGCGCTGGGCCATCACATCACCGGCCTGATGTCGAACCACAATCCGCTGGCACATGAGCTGATCGGCGCGTCCGAGCAGGCTGGCGACCGCGCATGGCGTTTGCCGCTGGGTGATGAATACCAGGAGCAGTTAGAGTCCAACTTTGCGGATATGGCGAACATCGGCGGACGTCCTGGCGGAGCCATTACCGCAGGCTGCTTCCTGTCACGCTTTACCCGTAAGTACAACTGGGCGCACCTGGACATCGCCGGTACCGCATGGCGTTCAGGGAAAGCCAAAGGCGCAACCGGTCGTCCGGTGGCGCTGTTGTCGCAGTTCCTGCTCAATCGCGCCGGTTTTAACGGCGAAGAGTAAGTTTGAGATTGCCCCGTAGGCCGGATAAGCGCAGCGCCATCCGGCAAAACGCCTGATGGCGGCGCTATTGCGCCTTATCAGGCCTACGGTGTGCATCATGGCAACGCATTTAAATCCACCACAAGAAGCCCCATATATGAAGAATGCGACGTTCTATCTTCTGGACAACGACACACAACAAGATGGCTTAAGCGCCGTTGAGCAACTGGTGTGTGAAATTGCCGCAGAACGTTGGCGGGCTGGCAAGCGCGTGCTGATCGCCTGTGAAAACGAAAAGCAGGCTCTTCGACTGGATGAAGCCCTGTGGGCAAGACCGGCAGAAAGCTTTGTTCCGCATAATCTGGCGGGTGAAGGCCCCAGAGGCGGCGCGCCGGTAGAAATAGCCTGGCCGGAGAAACGCAACAGCAGCCCGCGCGACCTGCTGATCAGTTTGCGCGTTGGCTTTGCAGATTTTGCCACCGCTTTCACAGAAGTGATAGACTTCGTTCCTTACGAAGATTCTTTGAAACAATCGGCACGCGATCGCTACAAAGCTTACCGCGTGGCTGGTTTTAACCTGAATACGGCAACCTGGAAATAATGGAAAAGACATACAACCCACAAGATATCGAACAGCCGCTTTACGAGCACTGGGAAAAGCAGGGCTATTTCAAACCTAACGGCGATGAAAGCAAAGAGTCCTTCTGCATCATGATCCCGCCGCCGAACGTCACCGGCAGTTTGCATATGGGTCATGCTTTCCAGCAAACCATCATGGATACCATGATCCGCTACCAGCGCATGCAGGGTAAAAACACTCTGTGGCAGGCCGGTACCGATCACGCGGGTATCGCCACCCAGATGGTGGTTGAGCGTAAGATTGCCGCTGAAGAAGGTAAAACCCGTCACGACTACGGTCGCGAAGCGTTTATCGACAAAATCTGGCAGTGGAAAGCGGAATCCGGCGGCACCATTACCCGTCAGATGCGCCGTCTCGGCAACTCCGTTGACTGGGAGCGCGAGCGCTTCACCATGGACGAAGGCCTTTCCAATGCCGTGAAAGAAGTTTTCGTTCGCCTGTACAAAGAAGACCTGATTTACCGTGGCAAGCGCCTGGTGAACTGGGACCCGAAACTGCGCACCGCCATCTCTGACCTGGAAGTGGAAAACCGCGAGTCTAAAGGCTCCATGTGGCACATCCGCTATCCGCTGGCCGACGGCGCGAAAACCGCAGACGGTAAAGATTACCTGGTCGTCGCCACCACCCGTCCGGAAACTATTCTGGGCGATACCGGCGTGGCCGTGAACCCGGAAGATCCGCGTTATAAAGATCTGATCGGCAAGTTCGTTATTCTGCCGCTGGTTGACCGCCGTATTCCGATCGTGGGCGATGAACATGCCGATATTGAAAAAGGCACCGGCTGCGTGAAGATCACGCCTGCGCACGACTTTAACGACTACGAAGTCGGGAAACGTCACGGCCTGCCGATGATCAACATTCTGACCTTTGATGGCGACATCCGCGAAACCGCAGAAGTGTACGACACCAAAGGCGAAGAGTCTGACGTTTACTCCAACGCTATCCCGGCTGAATTCCAGAAGCTGGAACGCTTTGCCGCGCGTAAAGCGATCGTCGCAGCCGTTGACGCGCTGGGCCTGCTGGAAGAAATTAAACCGCACGATCTGACCGTACCTTACGGTGACCGTGGCGGCGTAGTTATCGAACCGATGCTGACCGACCAGTGGTACGTCCGTGCCGACGTGCTGGCGAAACCGGCGGTAGAAGCGGTTGAGAACGGCGACATTCAGTTTGTACCAAAACAGTACGAAAACATGTATTTCTCCTGGATGCGCGACATTCAGGACTGGTGTATTTCCCGTCAGCTGTGGTGGGGTCACCGTATCCCGGCATGGTATGACAACGACGGCAACGTCTACGTTGGCCGTACAGAAGACGAAGTGCGTCAGGAAAACAACCTCGGCGCCGACGTTCAGCTTCGTCAGGACGAAGACGTTCTCGATACCTGGTTCTCCTCCGCGCTGTGGACCTTCTCTACCCTCGGCTGGCCGGAAAACACCGACGCGCTGCGTCAGTTCCACCCAACCAGCGTGATGGTTTCCGGCTTCGACATCATCTTCTTCTGGATTGCCCGCATGATCATGATGACCATGCACTTCATCAAAGATGAAAACGGCAAGCCGCAGGTACCGTTTAAGACCGTCTACATGACCGGTCTTATCCGCGACGACGAAGGCCAGAAGATGTCCAAATCCAAGGGTAACGTGATTGACCCGCTGGATATGGTCGACGGTATCTCGCTGGCGGACCTGCTTGCTAAGCGTACCGGCAACATGATGCAGCCGCAGCTGGCAGAGAAGATTGCCAAACGTACCGAGAAGCAGTTCCCGGACGGCATTGAGCCACACGGTACCGACGCCCTGCGTTTCACCCTGGCGGCGCTGGCCTCTACCGGTCGCGACATCAACTGGGATATGAAGCGTCTGGAAGGTTACCGTAACTTCTGTAACAAGCTGTGGAACGCCAGCCGCTTCGTGCTGATGAACACCGAAGGAAATGATTGCGGTTTCAACGGCGGCGAAATGACCCTGTCGCTGGCGGACCGCTGGATCCTCGCTGAATTCAACCAGACCGTTAAAGCGTACCGCGAAGCGCTGGATAACTTCCGCTTCGACATCGCCGCGGGCATCCTGTACGAGTTCACCTGGAACCAGTTCTGCGACTGGTATCTGGAACTGACCAAGCCGGTAATGACCGGTGGTTCTGAGTCTGAACTGCGCGGCACCCGCAATACGCTGGTTACCGTGCTGGAAGGTCTGCTGCGCCTGGCGCACCCGATTATTCCGTTCATCACCGAGACCATCTGGCAGCGCGTGAAAGTGATTTGCGGCAACACCGCAGATACCATCATGCTGCAGCCGTTCCCGGAATATAACGCCGCACAGGTTGATGAAGCCGCGCTTGCTGATACCGAATGGCTGAAACAGGCGATCGTTGCCGTACGTAACATCCGTGCGGAAATGAACATCGCACCGGGCAAACCGCTGGAGCTGTTGCTGCGCGGTGCGAGCTCCGATGCGGAGCGTCGTGTGAACGACAACCGCAGCTTCCTGCTTAACCTGGCACGTCTGGAAAGCATCACCGTGCTGCCAGCCGATGACAAAGGTCCGGTTTCGGTGACCAAAATCATCGACGGCGCCGAGCTGCTGATCCCGATGGCGGGCCTCATCAACAAAGAAGATGAACTGGCGCGTCTGGCGAAAGAAGTGACGAAAATCGAAGGTGAGATTGCCCGTATCGAAGGCAAGCTTTCCAACGAAGGGTTTGTCGCTCGCGCACCGGAAGCGGTCATCGCCAAAGAGCGTGAGAAGCTGGACGGTTACGCAGAAGCAAAAGCGAAGCTGATTGAGCAGCAGGCGGTCATCGCCGCGCTGTAATCATCGTGCCTGTACGTTTGCCGGATGGCGCTGCGTTTATCCGGCATACAGCACCGTCAACGTAGGTCGGATAAGCGTAGCGCCATCCGACACCGCAGACGACAAAAGCCTCTGAGGCATATGCTCAGAGGCTTTTTATTGAATTATCCTCGCTTGCGCTTCCCCTCACCGCAGTGGTATTAACTGCATATGTCCCACGTTTATGTCATGAGTTCGCTATGAGTGTCATTACCCCTGTTTCTGCGACGCTACGCCGCATTACCGCCGACGATAACGCCGCTATCGCCCACGTCATCCGCGAGGTCTCTGCCGAACACGGCCTGACCGCCGATAAAGGTTACACGGTGGCCGACCCCAATCTGGACGAACTTTTTCAGGTTTACAGCCAGCCGGGCGCGGCCTACTGGGTGGTTGAGCAGAATGGTCAGGTGGTGGGCGGCGGCGGCGTCGCGCCGTTAGGCTGTAGCGAACCGGACATTTGCGAGCTGCAAAAGATGTACTTTCTGTCGAGCGCACGCGGTCAAGGGCTGGCGAAAAAGCTGGCGCTGATGGCGCTGGATCACGCCCGCGAGCAGGGGTTTAAGCAGTGCTATCTGGAGACCACGGCGTTTCTGACCGAGGCTATCCGCCTGTATGAACATTTAGGCTTTGAGCATATCAGCGAAGCGCTCGGCTGTACCGGGCACGTGGATTGCGAAGTGCGGATGTTAAAGCCCCTCTGACTTCACGCCGAGGGGCCATGTCGGCCTTACTGCATCTCAGCTGAAAGCATCAGGCGTATTACGCCAGCCGCGCGAGCGGTTGGCAGCTTCAGCACCTGTGACCAGAGATCCTGTACTATCTCACAAGCAATCTTCTCTTTGCCGATCGCTTTCGTCGGATCGGCCATGATCTGAATATCATCCCCGTAGCGCTGTACCAGCCCAGGGCTTATTGCTTGCAGATCCTGCAACGCCAGCTGTTTCTCTTCTGCCGTGACCGTATGTTT
Organism: Citrobacter sp. Ce119; assembly: GCF_030334525.1. NCBI lineage: Bacteria > Pseudomonadati > Pseudomonadota > Gammaproteobacteria > Enterobacterales > Enterobacteriaceae > Citrobacter > Citrobacter sp. Ce119. The sequence goes on along the minus strand of NZ_JAOWDR010000013.1, from coordinate 134,347 downwards.
TTTGGGGCCGTGTGAGGCATACATCATGCTCATATCACTCGCCATACGACGATCCATGATCTCACGCGGAACAAGACGCGCCGGGTTAATCCCACCTTTTACCGCCGGAAACAGAAAGCGGAAGCATTCGTCATCACCTATTTTGGCCACAGCAGCGATCTGCTCAAGGTTAATTTTCATATATTCAATGACGTTGGCATCTGGCGCCTGCTGCAATCTTGCCATTTGTAGCTGAAGAATTTGCGGCTGTATCGCGTCGATGACCTGCTGTTCACTGCTCCCTGCTTTCTTCATCTGCGCTGCCTGGCTGATAATTTTTTGTGTCAGTTCAGGTTCCTGCTCCTTAATGACCTGAAACGCCGGATTAGAGAGCATCGCTTTTTCAAACTGCTGCTCTTCAGTCAGACCATAATCCGGGCTTTCACGGGGGATCAGGTAGTGCACATCAAACAGATTCCACGCGATAATCGCCACCACAAAAATTACCGCGCCGGAAATCTTGCCCAACCAGCCTTTTTTGCGAAACATGCCGACGACGATAGCAATCACCGCCCCGATATAACCTGCCAACAATACGTGTGCCCAGTTCATTAACCATCCTTTTGCCAAATCGTCTCGGTTATGGGGATATATTTCCCCTTCGCGTCTTTTGATTATCACGGCAGCAGCGAGTGATTTCCAGCCACCAGATTTTGCTAACAGAAACAGGAAGGATTAAACCGCGCGGCGATAGGCACCGCGCGTCTCAGAAGGGTGCTAAGCCGGTACGCCGCTGTGAAAACGGAATTCATCGTCGGGAGAGGTAATCAACGCGGCTTCGACTTCGCCAAAGAACCGCACCCGGCTACTGATATCATCAGCCGAAACCTGCTGCGCCAGCGCCAGATAGTCCTGATAGTGCCGCGCTTCGGATCGCAGTAGCGACAGATAAAACGCCTGTAAATCCTCATCCAGGTACGGCGCCAGCGCGGCGAACCGTTCACAGGAACGCGCCTCAATGTAAGCCCCGCAAATCAGTTTATCGATTAGCGTTAGTGGCTCGTGGGTGCGCACCTCTTTGAGCATGCCTTTGGCATAACGGCTGGCGGTAATTTTGACGTAGGGAATGTTGCGGCTCATCATCGCCTCACGCACCTGCCAGAAGTGGTGCAGCTCTTCTTTGATCAGCAAAACCATACTGTCGATAAGCTTGCGTCCCCACGGGTCGTCGGTTTGCGGCATCACGCTTTTGCTTATCTGTTTATTCAGCGCAATAAAATCCGGTTCATCCCCTTCTCTGAAAGCATACGCCTCATAGGGTTTCAGCCAGTCCAGCAGCGCCTGCGATCCCTGTTTATCTGCGACGTACTTACGCACCAGCAGCATGGCCGTTTGCGCCGCTTTCAGCTCACAGACGAGATGATCGGTCAGTAACAGTGGAAGATTCGCCGGATCTCGCGCTTTATCAAGCCAGGCCTGAGGCGTTTTACAGTGCAGGAAGTTGTGGATTGGGGAGAGTATTTGCAGGTAATCCATACGTAGTCCTTGGCCTACGGCAGCAAATGCCACCGTAGGTCAGCAGATGACTTAGTGACGCACGCCGTCATCATCTTCGTCGACGAGATCTTCATCGTCGCCGTCTTCACCTTCTTCGCCGTTCGGGTCTTCAAAATAGGTGCCCCAACCGTCGTATTCCACATCATATTTTTCAGCCAGGTTCATCAGTTGCTCAACCTGAGCGTCAATCAACTCGGCATTCAGAGCACATTCGCTCAGGATGTCACAGCAAATAACCGTGTCGCCTTCTTCCACTTCCAGCTCTTCCGGCTCGGTCACTTCATAACCCAGCTTGAAGGCTTCTACAGCCGCTTTTTCCAGGGTTTCAAAGTCATCTGCGGAAAGGTGATGCTCAATGGTGTACAGCGCGTCTGGATCGCTGCCATCTTCGAGTAGCTCTTCAATAATCAAGCGCGTTTCTTCACGCTGTTCTTCCAGTAGTTCCGGGTTTGCCATGGCTCGTTCCTCATAATGTCCTGCCGATACTCTTATTGTCACATACCGCTGACATTGCCTCCACCTTTCCAGGAAAGATTTGTTAAACAAGGTTGCAAATGAATAAACATCCATATAAATTGAATTTTAATTCAATAAATGGCCTAAGCCATGTGAGGGAACCATGTCTACGTTTTATCAGAAACATTTTTTGAAACTGCTTGATTTCACGTCTTCTGAACTCACGTCACTGCTCAAGCTCGCCGCACAGCTGAAGGCGGAGAAGAAAAACGGTACTGAGGTCGCTAAACTCACCGGTAAGAACATCGCGCTCATCTTCGAAAAAGACTCAACCCGTACCCGTTGCTCTTTCGAAGTTGCCGCATACGATCAGGGCGCGCGCGTAACGTATCTCGGATCGAGCGGCAGTCAGATTGGTCATAAAGAGTCGATCAAAGACACCGCCCGCGTGCTCGGTCGTATGTACGACGGTATTCAGTATCGGGGACACGGTCAGGAGATTGTCGAGACGCTGGCGGAATATGCCGGCGTTCCGGTATGGAACGGATTAACCAACGAGTTTCACCCTACCCAGCTGCTGGCCGACTTGCTCACAATGCAGGAACACCTGCCGGGGAAAGCGTTTAATGAGATGACGCTGGTCTACACCGGCGATGCCCGCAACAACATGGGCAATTCCATGCTGGAAGCCGCCGCGTTAACAGGGCTGGATCTGCGTCTGGTCGCGCCGCAGGCCTGCTGGCCGCAAGAAAGCCTGGTCGCGGAGTGCAAAGCGCAAGCGCTGAAAAACGGCGGCAATATTACGCTGACCGAAGATGTCGCCACGGGCGTGAAAGACGCGGACTTTATCTATACCGACGTCTGGGTATCAATGGGTGAAGCGAAAGAGAAGTGGGCCGAACGTATTGCGCTACTGCGTAAGTATCAGGTTAATAGCGCGATGATGGCGTTGAGCGGCAATCCGCAGGTGAAATTCCTGCACTGCCTGCCCGCGTTTCATGACGATCAAACCACGCTTGGCAAACAAATGGCGCAGGAATATGGTCTGCACGGCGGTATGGAAGTGACCGATGAGGTCTTTGAATCACCCGCCAGCATCGTATTTGATCAGGCGGAAAACCGGATGCACACCATCAAAGCGGTGATGGTGGCGACATTAGTGAAGTGAGAGCATGGATGAAAAGAATGCCGGATGGCGATGCTAAGCATCTTATCCGGCCTACAACCGCGCTCCCGTAGGCCGGGCAAGGCGAAGCCGCCCCCGGCAAATACGCTTATTCCACCCGCATTTTCACTACGGCTTTGCGTACCATCGCTGGGGCACCGACCGCGCACAGCGGTTTATGCACTTCGCCCGGATAGAACACCACGAAATCACCTTCATTCAGCACGACCGTTTTCTCCTGTACCCCTTCCGCCACGAAGGCGATATCTTTGTCAGCCAGCCAGTCAGTTTCCGGCGCGCCTGCAGGCTGGGTGCTGAAAGTCATTCCTTCCTGGCCTTTGAGCAGGATCTGAATATCCAGATAGCGGGCGTGATATTCGGCGCGGCGCTGCGCAAACGGCTCCGTCATATCTTCAGCAATCAGATAAAACAGACGATCGCCGTCGATGTCGTGCTTACCTTTTTCCGTCGCATCCGTCACATGCGCTTTAATGTGTTCAATCGCCTGACGCAGCTCTTCCGGCAGCCAGGCATCCAGGTTGTGAATATTGCCGACAATCATCTCAAACCCCTTAATTAAAACATCGTTTCATTTTAGTTGTTATACGAAAAAACGCTCTGCCATACCACTGCTATTTACCGATATTTTGCGTCAACGCATGTTTATCGCTGATGATGTTAAATAATTGCTAACTCTCAGCAACAGGTTATGCATAAACTTTGCATAACTTTCGGCTACCCTTTTTCAACCCCATCAGTAACCTACTGTTATTGAAAATTTTATTAGAAAAACCAGCTACCGGTCACAGTTCATCTCTCCTTCGTTATCCTTCTTCATCGTCATATTTATTTTGAAATAAACTTTACCGCGAAAATAATAAAATCATATATTCGCATAATAATTCACCACGCATAAAAAAGTACAAATAAATCAATATATTACTTATATTGCAACACTCTAAAAGTGTACATAAAATTAACACCAATAAATAACAAGACATATTCCCGCGTAGTAATTCAATTATTCGCATTTTTATTTTATTAATTCTCCGAGCCATATCATAAATTAAACATCAAAAGTCAAATATCGACCTGACTGTGAAATAAATCACGTTTCCTCATCAAATAAGATCTAAATATAGATTCTGAAATCAGCTGAAAAATCATGACTGCGATAAATATTATTTGCAGGCATCTCCTCTTTATTTTTTAAAATAGTATTAAAGGAATAATGATGGAAAAGCATTATGTCGGGTCGGAAATCGGTCAATTACGTAGCGTGATGCTACACCGCCCTAACCTCAGCCTAAAAAGGCTGACGCCGTCAAATTGTCAGGAACTGCTTTTTGATGATGTTCTTTCGGTAGAACGTGCAGGAGAAGAGCATGACATATTCGCCAACACGTTGCGTGAACAGGGAATTGAGGTTCTGTTACTGACTGATTTATTGACACAAACCCTGGATATCCCTGATGCCAAAAACTGGCTGTTGGATACACAAATTTCTGATTATCGCCTTGGCCCCGCTTTCGCCACGGATATTCGCGCCTGGCTTGCAGATATGCAGCATCGGGAACTCGCCCGGCATTTAAGCGGTGGGCTAACCTACGGAGAAATTCCTGCCTCAATCAAAAATATGGTGGTCGATACTCACGATATTAATGATTTCATTATGAAGCCATTACCAAACCACTTATTTACCCGCGACACCTCATGCTGGATATATAACGGTGTGTCCATTAACCCAATGGCTAAAACCGCGCGACAAAGAGAAACCAATAACCTAAGGGCGATCTACCGTTGGCACCCCCAATTTGCCGATGGTGAATTTATTAAATATTTCGGCGATGAAAATATTAATTACGACCACGCCACATTAGAAGGTGGAGATGTGCTGGTCATTGGTCGCGGCGCGGTTCTCATCGGTATGTCGGAACGCACAACGCCGCAAGGAATCGAGTTCCTTGCCCAGTCGCTATTCAGCCATCGCCAGGCAGAACGCGTCATTGCGGTCGAACTGCCTAAACATCGCTCCTGCATGCATCTCGATACCGTAATGACCCACATCGATATCGATACCTTCTCCGTCTACCCGGAAGTCGTGCGTCCTGATGTGCAGTGCTGGACCCTGACACCAGACGGGCGCGGCGGCCTGAAAAGGACGCCGGAAAATACGCTGCTCCATGCTCTCGAGAAAGCGCTGGGCCTCGACCAAATTCGGCTGATCACCACCGGTGGCGATGCCTTCGAAGCCGAACGTGAACAGTGGAATGACGCCAACAACGTCCTGACGCTTCGCCCCGGTGTGGTCGTAGGCTACGAGCGCAACATCTGGACCAACGAGAAATACGACAAAGCCGGCATCACCGTTTTACCCATTCCTGGCGACGAACTTGGACGCGGACGCGGCGGCGCACGCTGCATGAGCTGCCCACTGGAACGCGACGGTATTTAAGGAAAAGTCATGGAAAACAAACCTACCCTGGTTGTGGCTCTGGGCGGCAATGCATTACTTAAACGCGGCGAGCCGCTGGAAGCTGACATCCAACGCAAGAATATTGAGCTGGCAGCAAAAACTATCGCTCAACTCACGCAGCAATGGCGCGTGATCCTGGTACACGGCAATGGCCCTCAGGTTGGACTTTTGGCGTTGCAAAACAGCGCGTATGCCAGCGTCACCCCCTATCCGCTCGACATTCTCGGCGCGGAAAGTCAGGGAATGATTGGCTATATGCTGCAACAGGCGCTGAAAAACCAGCTTCCACAGCGTGAAATTAGTGTGCTGCTGACTCAGGTTGAAGTCGATGCTCACGATCCGGCTTTCAGCAATCCCACTAAATATATCGGGCCGATTTACGATGCCCCCCAGGCCAACGCATTGCAGGCGGAAAAAGGCTGGGTTTTCAAAGCTGATGGTCAAGCGTTCCGCCGCGTTGTGCCCTCTCCACAACCCAAACGTATCGTTGAAAGTGACGCTATTCGCACATTGATCGCCCGCGATCATTTGGTTATCTGCAACGGCGGCGGCGGTGTACCGGTGGTGGAAAAAGCCGATGGCTACCACGGTATTGAAGCGGTGATCGACAAAGATCTCTCCGCTGCCCTGCTCGCCAGCCAAATCAACGCCGATGCGCTGCTGATCCTGACTGACGCTGATGCCGTGTACCTCGACTGGGGCAAACCTACTCAGCGCCCGCTGACCCAGGTTACGCCGGAACTACTCGGTGAAATGCAATTCGACGCCGGTTCAATGGGCCCCAAAGTCACCGCCTGCGCGGAATTTGTCTCTCTCTGTCACGGAATAGCAGGCATCGGCTCATTGGCCGACGGTTCGGCCATCCTCGCCGGAGACAAAGGCACGCTCATTCGGCTCGAAACCACCGACGCTAACGCTTAGGGCTTTTTTGCCGGACGGCGCCTGCGCCATATCCGGCCTACATAAGGACATTTTCATGACTGTTAACCTGAAGAATCGCAATTTTCTCAAACTGCTGGATTACACCCCGACGGAAATCCAGTACCTGATCGATCTGGCTATCGAGTTAAAAACGGCAAAAAAGGCCGGGCGCGAAAGACAGACGCTGGTGGGTAAAAATATCGCGCTGATCTTCGAAAAAACCTCAACCCGCACCCGCTGCGCCTTTGAAGTCGGCGCTTTCGATCAGGGCGCACAGGTGACCTATCTCGGTCCAAGCGGATCGCAGATCGGTCACAAAGAATCGATGAAAGATACCGCCCGCGTGCTAGGCCGCATGTACGACGGCATTGAGTACCGCGGATACGGTCAGGACATTGTCGAGGAACTGGGGCAATTTGCCGGGGTTCCGGTATGGAATGGACTGACTAATGAATTTCACCCTACGCAGATCCTCGCGGATCTGATGACCATGCTGGAACACGCGCCGGGCAAAACCTTACCTGAACTGAGCTTCGCCTACCTCGGTGACGCCCGCAATAACATGGGTAATTCGCTGATGGTAGGCGCGGCGAAAATGGGGATGGACATCCGCCTCGTCGCCCCTAAATCCTTCTGGCCGGATGAAAAACTGGTTGCCGAATGCCGTGAAATCGCCGGCGTGACGGGCGCGCGCATTACGCTCACAGAGGATGTCGAGGAAGGCGTATACGACGTCGATTTCCTCTACACCGATGTCTGGGTCTCTATGGGCGAACCCAAAGAAGCCTGGGCAGAACGCGTAAGTCTGATGACGCCCTATCAGATTAACCAACGGGTCATCAACGCAACCGGTAACCCCAATGTGAAATTTATGCACTGTCTGCCCGCCTTCCATAACGAGCACACAAAAGTTGGACGTGAAATTGAAATGGCCTACGGCCTGAAAGGGCTTGAAGTCACGGAAGAGGTTTTTGAATCAGCGCATTCAATCGTCTTCGACGAAGCAGAGAACCGGATGCATACCATTAAAGCGGTAATGGTAGCGACCCTCGGCGACTAACCCCAGCGGGCATATGTCGCCTGACGGCATATGCCCAAGCTATCCGGAGAACATCATGGGCAAATTCAAATTTCCCAGTGCATATACCATCCTGTTTATTCTCATTGCGCTCGTCGCGGTTATGACCTGGATAGTCCCGGCAGGGAAATACCAGATGGCGATGAATGCGACCCTGGGTAAAGAAGTGCCGGTTGCCGGGACTTATGCCCCCACAGAAGCGCACCCGCAAGGTTTTACCGCTGTACTGCTGGCCCCGATTGACGGTCTTTACAACCACGAAACCTATACCGCAGGCGCAATTGATGTGGCGTTGTTTGTCCTGATTATTGGTGGGTTTCTCGGCGTAGTAAATAAAACAGGTGCCATCGACGCAGGTATCGAGCGCGTGACGGTCAGGTTGAACGGTAAAGAGGAGTGGATGATCCCCATTCTGATGGGACTTTTCGCCGCCGGAGGTACGATTTACGGGATGGCGGAGGAATCACTCCCATTCTACACATTGCTGGTTCCGGTAATGATGGCCGCACGCTTTGATCCGTTGGTTGCCGCCGCCACCGTTCTGCTCGGCGCAGGCATTGGCACACTCGGCTCGACAATCAACCCTTTCGCAACGGTTATCGCGGCTAACGCCGCCGGGATCCCCTTCACCCAGGGAATGCTGATGCGCATTCTGCTGCTGGTCGTCGGCTATGTTATCTGCGTGGTGTGGGTCATGCGCTATGCACGGAAAGTTCGCAGCCATCCTGAACTCTCCATCGTGGCAGATAAAATGGAGGAAAACCGCGTCCATTTTCTCGGTAGTCGCGCCAATACCAATCTTGAATTCACAACAACGCGTAAATGGATCCTGCTGATTTTCGCCGCTGCCTTTGCGGTTATGATCTATGGGGTGGCAGTGCTCGGTTGGTGGATGGCAGAAATTTCCGGGGTTTTTCTGGCATCTGCGATTATCGTCGGCGTCATCGCCCGCATGAGTGAGGAGGAATTTACTGGCACATTCATTGACGGGGCACGTGATCTGCTTGGCGTCGCGCTAATTATCGGTATTGCACGCGGCATCGTAGTGGTGATGGATAACGGCATGATCACCCATACTATCCTGCACAGTGCGGAAAATGTCGTCTCCGGACTTTCCACCACCATTTTCATCAATGTGACCTACTGGCTGGAAGTTTTGCTCTCCTTCCTGGTCCCTTCCTCTTCGGGTCTGGCGGTCCTCACCATGCCCATTATGGCCCCGCTGGCCGACTTCGCGCATGTCCCCAGGGATCTGGTCGTCACCGCGTATCAATCCGCTTCCGGCATTGTGAATCTGATTACGCCCACCTCAGCAGTTGTGATGGGCGGGCTGGCCATCGCCCGCGTTCCTTACGTGCGATACCTGAAATGGGTCGCCCCGCTCCTGCTCATTTTGACGTTACTGAACATGGCCGTTCTGAGTATCGGCGCGATGTTGTAGCCCTTTTAGCCGTCGGATCCCGACGGCTTTTTTGAGCGCACTCTCGTTTTTCTGCACAACCGCCCGTTTGAGCCGTTATTGATACTGCAAATGTGGTGAATTTCGCCATCACATTGATACAAATGATAAATTTAGGGTGTATTTATGAAGGAATTCGATGATTACTCGACCAAAGAGCAGAAACAACTGGCGATTTGTCAGCGCCTGATTACTGAAAAAAGCTACCTGTCCCAGGAAGCGCTTCGCCGCGATCTCCAACAGCATGGTTTTACCGGAATTAGCCAGTCAACGGTATCCCGTCTGCTGAAACTGCTCGGGGCTATAAAAATAAGAAATACAAAAGGGCAAAAAATTTATTCTGTAAATCCGCAATCACGACCCGCTCCCGATGCTGCCCGATCGATTGCTGAAATGGTGGTCAGCGTGGAACATAATAGCGAGTTTATCCTCATTCACACGGCAGCGGGTTATGGCCGTGCCGTTGCCAGAATCCTCGATTACCACGCGTTACCAGAGATTCTGGGGGTCATCGCTGGCAGCAGTATTGTCTGGGTTGCGCCGCGAGTAGTGCAGCGAACGGGGCTGGTGCACAAACAGATTAACTATCTATTTAAAATGAATTTAAATTCATAAGAACCGTTTGCGGTGAATAAATTGTGCATTTTCCGCTTGATCCCATAACGGAGCTGAGTATAATCGCGGACAATTTGCCGGGAGGATGTATGGTTCAGTGTGTACGACATTTTGTCTTACCGCGTCTGAAAAAGGACGCTGGCCTGCCGTTTTTCTTTCCGTTGATCACCCATTCCGAGCCCCTCAATTGAGGGGCTTTTTTTTTGCCCAGGCGTCAGGAGATAAACATGGCTAACCCGCTCTATCAAAAACACATCATTTCCATAAACGACCTCAGCCGCGACGACCTCAATCTGGTCCTCGCGACGGCGGCGAAATTAAAAGCTAACCCGCAGCCGGAGCTGTTAAAGCATAAGGTTATCGCCAGCTGCTTCTTTGAGGCGTCAACCCGTACCCGTTTATCCTTTGAAACCTCCATGCACCGCCTGGGCGCCAGCGTGGTGGGTTTTTCTGACAGCAGCAACACGTCGCTGGGCAAAAAAGGCGAAACCCTGGCCGATACCATTTCCGTCATCAGCACCTATGTCGACGCCATCGTCATGCGTCATCCGCAGGAAGGCGCCGCACGTCTGGCAACGGAGTTCTCCGGCAACGTTCCGGTACTGAACGCTGGCGACGGCTCCAACCAGCATCCCACCCAAACGCTGCTGGACCTGTTTACCATTCAGGAAACTCAGGGTCGCCTGGACAATCTGCAAATCGCCATGGTGGGTGACCTGAAATATGGCCGTACCGTCCACTCCCTGACCCAGGCGCTGGCGAAGTTCGAAGGTAACCGCTTCTACTTCATCGCCCCGGACGCGCTGGCCATGCCGCAATACATTCTGGATATGCTGAACGAAAAAGGTATCGCCTGGAGCCTGCACGGCACTATCGAAGAGGTGATGGCGGAGGTCGATATCCTCTACATGACCCGCGTACAGAAAGAGCGTCTGGACCCGTCCGAATACGCCAACGTGAAAGCACAGTTTGTCCTGCGCGCCAGCGATTTGAACGGCGCCAGAGCGAACATGAAGGTGCTGCATCCACTGCCGCGCATCGATGAGATCACCACCGACGTCGATAAGACGCCGCACGCCTGGTATTTCCAGCAGGCTGGCAACGGCATCTTCGCCCGCCAGGCGTTACTGGCACTGGTACTGAATAGCGAACTGGCACTGTAAGGGAGAAAAAGAGATGACACACGATAACAAACTGCAGGTTGAAGCCATCAAACGTGGCACCGTGATTGACCATATTCCCGCACAGGTTGGTTTTAAGCTGCTGACGCTGTTCAAACTGACGGAAACCGACCAACGCATCACCATCGGCCTGAACCTGCCGTCTGGCGAGATGGGCCGTAAAGATCTGATAAAGATTGAAAATACCTTCCTGACCGACGAGCAGGTAAACCAGCTCTCCCTGTATGCCCCGCAGGCAACGGTAAACCGCATTGACGATTATGATGTCGTGGGTAAATCGCGCCCGAGCCTGCCTGATCGTATCGACAACGTGCTGGTTTGCCCGAACAGCAACTGCATCAGCCATGCTGAACCAGTATCTTCCAGTTTTGCAGTGAAAAAGCGCGCTGATGACATCGCACTCAAATGCAAATACTGTGAAAAAGAGTTTTCGCATTATGTGGTGCTGGCCAACTAATTGGGGTTGGTTATGAAATGTGGCCTCTCTATAATGGCCGGGAACATTCTACTACCGCTGTAATTCAGGAGAAATCATGAGCAAGACTATCGCGACGGAAAATGCACCAGCAGCAATCGGCCCATACGTTCAGGGCGTTGACCTGGGTAGCATGGTAATCACTTCCGGTCAGATCCCGGTCGATCCGAAAACCGGTGCCGTAGCGGAAGACGTGTCCGCTCAGGCACGTCAGTCGCTGGAAAACGTAAAAGCTATCGTTGAAGCAGCAGGCCTGAAAGTGGGCGACATCGTAAAAACGACCGTTTTCGTTAAAGACCTGAACGATTTCGCAACCGTAAACGCGACCTACGAAGCATTCTTCACCGAGCACAACGCGACTTTCCCTGCGCGTTCTTGCGTAGAAGTTGCCCGTCTGCCGAAAGACGTGAAAATCGAGATTGAAGCGATCGCCGTTCGTCGCTAAGCCTCCTTGCGCCGGATGGCGGCTTCGCCTCGTCCGGCCAACGCACGGGTAGTTTACAGGCCCGGTAAGCGCGAGCGCCACCGGGCATTTATCACATCACACCAAACAGTTTCGGCAGGAACAGCGAAATCGCCGGAATGTACGTCACGAGCATCAGCACCAGGAATAGCACAAGGTAGAATGGCAACATCGCCTTTACCACCTGCTCTATTTTCTGCTTACTCACCGCACTGGCCACAAACAGCACCGACCCTACCGGCGGCGTAATCAGGCCGATCCCTAAGTTCACCAGCATGATCATGCCAAAATGGACCGGATCAATACCGAGCGCGTTGGTCACCGGCAGCAGAACCGGCGTCAAAATCAGGATCAGCGGCGCCATATCCATCAGCGTACCGATCAGCAGCAGCATGATGTTAATGCACATCAGAATGACGTATTTGTTGTCCGAGATGCTGGTGAAGGCTTCAGTGATACGCATCGGCAACTGCATATAGGTCATGACGGCACCGAACGCAGCGGCAAAGCCTATCAGGATCATGACAATAGTGACCGTTTTCACCGTGCGGAACATCAGCTTCGGCAGCTCAGACCATTTATAGTCACGATAGATAAACATGGTGACAAAGAAGGCCCACAGGCAGGCAATCGCCGCAGACTCCGTCGCGGTAAAGATACCTGACAGGATGCCGCCCATGATGATCACAACCGTCATCAATCCCCACAGCGTATCGACGAAAATCTTCAGCGCCTGGCGAAACGGTACGCGTTCCCCTTTTGGATAACCGCGTTTGTGCGCGAAAGCCACGCACATGACCATCAGGCTGAAGCTTAACAGCAGGCCCGGCAGGATCCCGGCGATGAACAGCGCGGCAATCGACACCGTCCCCCCCGTTGCCAGCGAGTAGATAACTGAGTTATGACTGGGCGGCGTGAGGATCGCCTGTACCGAGCCGCTGGCAGTGACCGCCGCGGCAAAGTCGCGCGGATAGCCTTTTTTATCCATCTCCGGGATCATTACCGAACCGATGGACGCGGTATCGGCCACGGACGATCCGGAAATGGCGCCAAAAAAGGTCGATGCCACAATGTTTACCAGCGACAGCCCACCGCGAATAAAGCCAACGAAAATATAGGCAAAGTTCACCAGTCGCCGCGCAATTCCTCCTTCGGCCATAATAGCCCCGGCCAGAATAAAGAATGGGATCGCCAGCAGCGAAAACTTATTCACCCCGCTGGTCAGTTGGATCATTACCGCTTCCAGCGGAATATCTATATACCAGGCCCCAATGATGGCGCTAATGCCAACCGCGTACGCTACCGGTACCCCAATCGCCAGCATAATGCCGAGCGTAAAGACGAGAATAAATGCATCCATCTGCTTTCCTTTCTGAAATGGGGGCGGTAACTAGCTGGTCGATCCCAGCATGACAACGGGACGTTGGTACTGCGGACCACGGAAAATCTTTTCTGCGATAAACAGCAGCGTTATGGCAGAGCCAATCGGCAACGGAAGATAGTTTTGCCCGGCGCTTAAAAGCGGGAATTCCGCCACGGGCTGGTCCCACAGTTCAAGACAGAGATTGGTTCCGTACCAGAGGATAAACAGGCTTATCGCCACCAGCATTACGTCTGCGATTACCGAACAATAACGGCGGGAAGCATCACCCAAACGGTCAGTCACCATGCTCACCGCGATATGCGAGCCTGCGCGATAGCTTACCGCAGCGCCAATAAAGGTGAATGTCACCATACAAAGAATGGCGACGGGTTCTGGCCATGACAGGGCGTTATTCAGAACATAACGCGCGAATATGCCAATAGGGATAATGGCGACCATGACCAATAATGCGATACCGGCAATCCACATTGACACTCGATAAAGAAAATCCATTACCGATGAATAGCATTCACCCATAATCATCACCTCGAATTAATCAAAAGATTCAGGCGGAGGGTTGATATCCTCCACCTGATGAATTACTTCACATCCTGAATACGTTTGATCAAATCCTGGTGGTCTTTACCGTAATTATCCCGCACTGACTGCGTGGCTTTATAGAAATAGTCCGTATCAATATCGTGGAACTGAACGCCATTGGCTTTCATGGTCTCCAGCGATTTCGCATTATAATCCTGCCAAAGTTTGCGTTGCTCTACCTGGGCTTCTTTAGCGAGTTTAATAATGAGATCCTGGTCTTCTTTTTTCAACTTATCCCATTTAGCTTTCGAGAACAGAAAAAGCTCAGGAATAATAAAGTGTTTGCTCCAGGTATAGTTTTTCACGACCGGCAAATAGTTATGCGCAACAAACGTTGGCGGATTATTTTCCGTGCCATCAATAACGCCGGTCTGCATGCCGCTAAATACTTCACTGACGCCCATCACAACGGCGTTAGCGCCCATCGCTTTCAGGGTATCCAGCGCTATCGGACTTCCTTGAACGCGGATTTTCATACCGTGTAAATCTTCCGGTTTCACCACCGGATTTTTGGTGATTAGATTGCGCGTTCCGGCATCCATCCAGCCGAGGAACACCAGCCGCGATTTGGTGTTGGCCGTCAGACGGTCGCCAATCTCCTGACCGATCATGCCGTCGAGAACCTTATGCAGATGGTCTTCATCACGAAAGATATACGGCAGGGTAAAGACGTTAATTTCAGGGAGAATGGCGGCAACCGGCGTCATTGAAACGCGAATAATATCGATAGCGCCCAATTGCGCCTGTTCAATCATCTGTTTTTCATCACCTAACACGCCACCGGGAAATGTTTTAATCTCCAGACGACCGTCGGTCGCGGCGCTAAGTTTCTCCCCCATATGTTTGACGGCAACAACGTTCGGGTAATCAGCCGGATGCACATCTGCGGCGCGAAAGGTTTGTGCCAGCGTGGCATGACTCGCCAGTAATACAGACGCGCCAATACACAGACTTAACAGGTTTTTTGTCAGTTTCATTTGTCCTTCTCCAGAAGTTCATAATATCCATTAACAGGAATAGCTTGCAGAGCAAATGACTGCCGGAATTAAAAACGGGCAGCGAGAAACTTTCTTAACGACGTTACCTGCGCAGACTAACTGGTGTAACAATTTATTTCGATGACTGTGTTCACAAAAAATCGCAGATGCTTATAATTTTTAGCACACTGTTTCATTTTTGCAACGCAGATCGTTTTATTGATAAAAAAGCAAAGCAAAGAAGGGGATTTGATACTAATTGCCCGCGTTGGTATTTCAATAAAAATAAAACACCAATATTTCCGGAGAATATCTTTCGAATGAAAAAGAGAAATGCAGGATGGTATTAACACCATCCTGCAGAAGAGAAGTTGAGGATTACTGCCAGCCGTAGCGGCGGCTATAAAAACCTTTCACAAGCTGGGTTAATGTCATGTAACCCGCCAGAATCGCAACCAGCCACGGGAAGTAGCTCAGCGGCAGCGCCTGCAACTGCAGATAGCTGGCCAGCGGCGAGAACGGTAATGCAATGCCCACCACCATTACCACCAGCGTCATTAGCATCAACGGCCATGCGGCGCGGCTTTGGATGAACGGCACGCGACGGGTACGGATCATATGCACAATCAGCGTTTGTGACAGCAAGCCCACCACGAACCAGCCAGACTGGAACAATGTCTGATGCTCTGGCGTATTAGCATGGAACACGAACCACATCAGGCAAAATGTCAGAATGTCGAAGATCGAGCTGATCGGTCCAAAGAAAATCATAAAGCGGCCTAATTCAGCGGGATTCCAGCGCTGCGGCTTTTTGATCTGCTCTTCGTCGACATTATCAAACGGAATCGCCACCTGGGATACATCGTACAGCAGGTTCTGGATCAGTAAGTGCAGCGGCAACATCGGCAGGAACGGTAAGAAGGCGCTCGCCACCAGCACGCTAAACACGTTACCGAAGTTAGAACTGGCCGTCATTTTAATGTACTTCAGCATGTTAGAAAAAGTACGGCGTCCTTCGATCACCCCTTCTTCCAGCACCATCAGACTCTTTTCCAGCAGGATGATATCAGCAGCTTCACGCGCAATATCAACCGCGCCGTCAACGGAGATACCGATGTCCGCAGCGCGCAGCGCCGGGGCGTCGTTAATGCCATCGCCCATAAAGCCGACCACATGACCTTCGCGCTTGAGCAGCGTGACAATGCGCTCTTTATGCATCGGCGTCAGACGAGCAAACAGCGTGGTACGCTGGGCAAGTCGGGCCAGCTCATCGTCACTTAACCCCTCAATGCTGCTGCCGATAACCACATCGCCCGCATCCAGCCCCACTTCATGACACACTTTCGCCGCCACCAGCTCGCTATCGCCAGTGAGGATTTTCACCGTAATACCGCTGGCTTTCAGCGCTTTCAGCGCCGGCGCAGTGGTCTCTTTCGGCGGATCGAGGAACGCGATATAGCCTTCGAGGATCAGATCCGACTCATCAATACGCTGGTAATCGCCCTCACGCGCAGGCAGGTACTTCGTCGCCACCGCTACCACGCGCAGCCCCTGGCGGTTCAGCGTGTCCGTGACGCGTTTCACCCGACGCAGCATGTTGTCATCTAACGGGACAATCTCACCGTTGTGGCGCACCTGGGTACAGACGTTGAGGATCTCCTGCAACGCGCCTTTACACACCAGTTGATGCACATCGGTTTCTTCTGCGACCACCACCGACATGCGGCGGCGTTCGAAATCAAACGGGATCTCATCGATTTTCTGCCAGCGGGTAGAGAGCTGACGGGCAGATTCTTCGTCCACGCCCTCCAGCACCGCCGTATCCAGCAGATTCTTCAGCCCGGTCTGATAATGGCTGTTCAGCCACGCAGAATGCAGGACGTGTTCGCTGGGCTTTCCTGAGATATCCGTATGATTCTCCAGGACAATTTTATCCTGAGTCAGGGTACCGGTTTTATCAGTGCACAGGATATCCATTGCGCCAAAGTTTTGGATGGCGTCGAGGTGTTTGACGATGACCTTTTGTTTTGACAGCTTCACCGCCCCGCGCGCCAGCGTCGAGGTGACGATCATTGGCAGCATTTCCGGGGTCAGTCCCACTGCCACAGACAGGGCAAACAGCGCCGCTTCCCACCAGTCGCCTTTGGTATAGCCGTTGATGATGAGCACAATGGGCGCCATCACCAGCATAAAGCGGATCAGCAGCATGCTGACGCGGCTGATCCCTTTCTGGAATGCATTTTGCTCGCTTTCCTGCTCGCTGACGCGGCCCGCCAGTTGCCCAAACCAGGTATTAGCTCCGGTTGAAATCACGATGGCCTGTGCCGTGCCGCTCACCACGTTGGTGCCCATAAAGCACAGGGTATCGCATTCCAGCGGGTTACTTTGCTGCGGGTCGCGGCTGGTTGCAACTTTCTCCACTGGCAGCGATTCACCGGTCAGCGAAGCCTGGGCCACGAACAGGTCACGCGCCTGCACCACGCGCAGATCGGCCGGGATCATATCTCCTGCCGCCAGCTTGATAATATCGCCGGGAACCAACTGGTCGATCGGCAGTTCAACCCAGCCATTCTCCCCTTTCTCGTTAATAACGCGCAGTACCGTGGCGGTGTTGCTGACCATCGCTTTCAGCGCATCTGCCGCTTTGGTGGAACGCGCCTCCTGCACAAAATTCAGCAGCGTAGAGATGACGACCATCAGCGCGATGACGCCAGCGGCAAACAGATCTTCGGTGGCATAGGAAATCGCACCGAGGATGGTCAGCAGAATGTTAAACGGGTTACGATAGCAGACCCACAGATGCACCCACCATGGCGACGGCTTCTGCGCCGGCAACTGGTTCTCGCCATGTAATTCGCGAGCGTTTTCCACTTCCGCGGCGTTCAACCCTTCTGGGTGCGTGCCGAACGTTTTCCACAGCGCTTCTTCGTCCATTAGGGCCATTTTCAGGCAATGTTCGCTCAGCGATGGCGGGATCGGCGTGCTGGCAACGGTCTGGGCATTAGGCAACGGATCGCGATGCACCAGACGATGCGGTAAATGGCGGTTTAGTCGGGCAAACAACTGGCGAGTCATATTTTTGAACATAGGCAGTCCCTCTGCACCAGTATAAACAGGCGCAGTAAATCCTTCAGGCGTGGCAAGGCCTTGCCTGATGGCAATTATTAAATCACAACAGGGACGTCAGAACGTCACTGTCTTACTGTTCCGGTAAGACAGTGAAAGACAGGCTTACCGGAAAGGGTTGTTTCTCCGTCTCGGGAGAGGGGTGGGATCGGGATCCATATAGCCTCCGGTAAGTGAATGATTTGCGCTGCGGATTATACGCAGAAAACCATAAGGTTTGTGGCAATTATGGCGATATGATAAACCATGGAAACTAAACCAAACGTATACCAGACTTTGCCCATTGCACCGCGCTTGAGTAAAGTTATTCTCTATTTGGCATAACTTCACACGCAACACGGGAAAACAGGATGCAAAACCGGCTGACAATTAAAGACATCGCCCGCTTAAGCGGCGTGGGAAAATCGACCGTTTCCCGTGTGCTTAACAATGAAAGCGGCGTGAGCGAACGCACGCGCGAACGCGTTGAAGCGGTGATGAACCAGCACGGTTTTTCCCCTTCCCGCTCCGCACGCGCCATGCGCGGTCAAAGTGATAAGGTGGTGGCGATTATCGTCACGCGTCTGGACTCGCTTTCGGAAAATCTCGCGGTGCAAACCATGCTACCGGTCTTTTATGAGCAGGGCTACGACCCGATCATGATGGAAAGCCAGTTCTCGCCCGAGCTGGTTGAGGAGCACCTCGGCATGCTCAGACGCCGCAATATTGACGGCGTGGTGCTGTTTGGTTTTACCGGCATTACTGAATCCATGCTCGCCTCCTGGCAGGATTCGCTGGTGCTGCTGGCAAGAGATGCGAAAGGCTTTGCCTCGGTCTGCTATGACGATGAGGGCGCCATTCGCACCCTGATGCAGCGTTTATACGATCGCGAGCATCGCCAGATCAGCTTTCTTGGCGTTCCTCATAGCGACGTAACCACCGGTAAGCGCCGCCATGAAGCCTACCTGGCGTTCTGTAAGAAACACAAACTGCACCCCGTCGCCGCGCTGCCGGGTCTGGCCATGAAGCAGGGCTATGAGCAGGCCGCCAACGTCATCACCCCAGAAACCACCGCTTTAGTCTGCGCGACGGATACCCTCGCCCTTGGGGTCAGTAAATATTTGCAGGAGCAGCGAATAGAGAACCTGCAGCTGGCGAGTGTGGGCAGCACGCCGCTGATGAAATTCCTCCATCCGGAAATTATCACCGTCGATCCAGGATACGCTGAAGCCGGACGACAAGCGGCCTCACAGCTGGTCGAGCAGATCAACGGCCGTAGCGAACCACGACAAATCGTTATACCTTCCGCCCTCTCCTGATCGCTTTCTGAGCGTTAATTTGTGATCTTCGCTGCGTTTCGGGAACGTTCCCATTTTTAAAATTTCATCGACGATATACTCTGGCGCCAACAACGAGAGAGTTGCCGAATGACGACGCTACAGCGTCTTTTCCGGTCTACGGGGAACACACATCATCATGAGCAAAATAAAACAAGCAGACATCGACCGGCTGATTGAGCTGGTAGGCGGGCGCGACAATATCGCCACGGTGAGTCACTGCATTACTCGCCTGCGTTTTGTGCTGAATCAGCCTGCGAATGCCAGGCCGAAAGAGATCGAACAATTGCCGATGGTCAAAGGCTGCTTCACCAACGCCGGACAGTTTCAGGTGGTGATTGGCACCGAGGTGGGCGACTACTACCAGGCGCTGTTGGCGACAACCGGGCAGGCCAGCGCCGACAAAGAGCAGGCGAAAAAGGCCGCGCGACAGAATATGAAATGGCACGAACAGCTCATTTCTCATTTTGCGGAGATCTTCTTCCCGCTGCTGCCTGCGCTGATTAGCGGCGGCCTGATCTTAGGTTTCCGTAACGTGATCGGCGATCTGCCCATGAGCAACGGGCAGACGCTGGCGCAGATGCATCCTTCGCTGAAAACCCTTTATGACTTCCTGTGGCTGATTGGCGAAGCGATCTTCTTCTATCTGCCGGTCGGGATCTGCTGGTCGGCGGTGAAAAAAATGGGCGGTACGCCGATCCTCGGAATTGTACTGGGCGTGACCCTGGTTTCTCCGCAGTTAATGAACGCCTATCTGCTCGGCCAGCAGGTGCCTGAAGTGTGGAACTTCGGCCTGTTCAGCATTGAGAAAGTCGGCTATCAGGCGCAGGTTATTCCGGCACTGCTGGCCGGACTGGCGCTCGGATTTATTGAAACGCGCATGAAACGCATCGTGCCGGATTATCTGTATCTGGTGATCGTCCCGGTGTGCTCGCTGATCCTTGCGGTATTCCTTGCGCACGCCTTTATCGGTCCGTTTGGCCGCATGATCGGCGACGGTGTCGCGTTTGCGGTCCGGCATCTGTTGACCGGCAGCTTTGCCCCGATCGGCGCGGCGCTGTTCGGCTTCCTGTACGCACCGCTGGTGATCACCGGCGTGCATCAGACCACGCTGGCTATCGACATGCAGATGATTCAGAGCATGAGCGGTACGCCGGTATGGCCGCTGATCGCACTGTCGAATATCGCCCAGGCCTCTGCGGTGGTCGGGATCATTATCTCCAGTCGTAAACACAACGAACGTGAAATCTCCGTTCCTGCCGCAATCTCCGCTTATCTCGGGGTAACTGAACCGGCAATGTACGGGATCAACCTGAAATACCGCTTCCCGATGCTGTGCGCGATGATCGGCTCCGGTCTCGCCGGACTGCTGTGCGGCCTGAACGGTGTGTTGGCGAATGGGATTGGCGTCGGCGGCTTGCCGGGCATCCTCTCCATTCAGCCGACCTACTGGCAGGTCTTTGGTATGGCGATGGTCATTGCGATTGTTATCCCAATGGTACTGACCTCATTCGTTTACCAGCGTAAATACCGTCTGGGTACATTACAAATTGTCTAACTTTTCTTCGGGGCGCAGTTGCGCCCCAGCGTATTTCCAGGAAACAACCATGAATATTCCCCACTGGTGGCAAAACGGCGTTATCTATCAGGTTTACCCCAAGAGTTTTCAGGACACCACCGGCAGCGGCACCGGCGATTTACGCGGCGTAACGCAGCGTCTCGACTATCTGCAAAAGCTGGGGGTCGATGCCATCTGGCTGACGCCGTTCTATATTTCGCCGCAGGTTGATAACGGCTACGACGTCGCGGATTACATGTCTGTCGATCCGTCCTACGGTACGCTTGCAGACTTTGACGAACTGGTAGCGCAGGCAAAAGCGCGCGGTATCCGTATTATTCTTGATATGGTGTTTAACCACACCTCAACTCAGCACGCCTGGTTTCGTGAAGCGCTGGATAAAGACAGCCCGTATCGTCAGTTTTATCTCTGGCGCGACGGCACGCCAGACAGCCCGCCGAATAACTGGCGTTCCAAATTTGGCGGCAACGCCTGGGGTTGGCACGCCGAAAGCGAGCAGTACTATCTGCACCTCTTTGCTCCGGAGCAGGCCGACCTTAACTGGGAGAACCCGGCGGTCCGTGCCGAGCTTAAGAAAGTGTGCGAGTTCTGGGCCGATCGCGGCGTGGACGGGCTGCGTCTCGACGTGGTCAATCTTATCTCCAAAGATCAGGACTTCCCGAACGATCCTGACGGCGATGGCCGCCGTTTTTATACCGATGGTCCGCGCGCGCATGAATTTTTACGCGAGATGAATCGCGACGTCTTCACACCCCGCAACCTGATGACGGTCGGGGAAATGTCGTCCACCACGCTGGAAAACTGCCAGCAGTACGCCGCACTCGATGGCAGCGAACTGTCGATGACCTTTAACTTCCACCACCTGAAAGTGGATTACCCTAACGGCGAAAAGTGGTCGTTAGCAAAACCCGACTATGTGGCGCTCAAAACCCTGTTCCGCCACTGGCAGCAGGGCATGCACAATCAGGCCTGGAATGCGCTGTTCTGGTGTAACCACGATCAGCCGCGCATCGTGTCGCGTTTTGGCGATGAAGGGAAATACCGCGTTCCGTCGGCCAAAATGCTGGCGATGGTGCTGCATGGCATGCAGGGCACCCCCTACATCTACCAGGGGGAAGAGATTGGCATGACCAACCCGCATTTCCGCCAGATTACCGATTATCGCGATGTGGAAAGCCATAACATGTTTGCCACCCTGAACGGCCAGGGACGCGATGCGCAAGAGCTGCTGGCGATCCTCGCCAGCAAATCCCGCGATAACAGCCGCACGCCGATGCAATGGGATGCCAGCAAACACGCGGGCTTCACCGCGGGTCAGCCGTGGATCGATCTGTGTGACAACGCGGCGGATATCAACGTAGCGGCAGCGCTGAGTGATACCGACTCGGTGTTCTATACCTATCAGAAGCTGATCGCCTTACGCAAAGCGGAGCCAGTTATCACCTGGGGCGACTACCAGGATCTGCTGCCGGACAGCCCGCATCTGTGGTGCTATCAACGAGAGTGGCAAGGCCAACGGCTGCTGGTGATTGCTAATTTGAGCGATACCGTCCAGAACTGGCAGCCGACCCAAACCGACGGAAACTGGCAGGTGCTAATGCACAACTATGCCGAAGTCGCCAGCCAACCTGCAGACATGACGCTACGTCCTTTTGAAGCCGTCTGGTGGGTGCAAAAATAGCTTGCAATTATGTTCTGGCCCGGTACGCATAGCGCTGCCGGGCTTTGTTACATACGCTTAGCTTACCCTTCTGTTTTTGCTGAATAAATAATCAGAATTTTCTACCTACAATTTACAATCGGCTGTACTGCCCGTCATCTGTACGCTCCGATTTTTACTTTGCGCTACATCAAAAAAATCGTAAACATCCTTGATGCAAATCACTACATATAGAACTTAAAATGCACGCCGACCCAATATGTTGTATTAATCGACTACAATTGCTACAACTACAGTGCACCGCTTGACGGTGGAATTGTGGATAAAGTGGGTCAGGATTGCGGGAAGTCATTGGCAATAGAGATGAATAAAGCCATGGCCGCTTCCCCAACCTCTGTGGATAACCTGTTCTTATAAATATGGAGTGATCATGACACCGCATGTGATGAAACGAGATGGCTGTAAAGTGCCGTTTAAATCAGAGCGCATCAAAGAAGCCATTCTGCGTGCAGCTAAAGCAGCGGGAGTCGATGACGCAGATTACTGTGCCACCGTCGCAGAAGTCGTTAGTAGCCAGATGAATGAGCGCAGCAAGGTCGATATCAACGAGATCCAGACAGCGGTAGAAAACCAGCTGA
Source organism: Citrobacter sp. Ce119 (assembly GCF_030334525.1). Taxonomy (NCBI): domain Bacteria; kingdom Pseudomonadati; phylum Pseudomonadota; class Gammaproteobacteria; order Enterobacterales; family Enterobacteriaceae; genus Citrobacter; species Citrobacter sp. Ce119. The sequence goes on along the minus strand of NZ_JAOWDR010000013.1, from coordinate 111,263 downwards.
TGTCTGGCCCGTATAAACAACTCGCCCGTGCGTACATCGAATATCGCCACGACCGTGATATACAGCGTGAAAAACGTGGCCGTCTGAACCAGGAAATTCGTGGTCTGGTTGAGCAAACCAACTCTGCTCTGCTGAATGAAAACGCCAACAAAGACAGCAAAGTGATCCCGACCCAGCGCGACCTGCTGGCCGGTATCGTTGCCAAACACTACGCACGTCAGCACCTGCTGCCGCGTGATGTCGTCCAGGCGCACGAGCGTGGTGATATTCACTATCACGACCTCGACTACTCTCCGTTCTTCCCAATGTTTAACTGCATGCTGATCGACCTGAAAGGCATGCTGACGCAGGGTTTTAAAATGGGTAACGCGGAGATTGAACCGCCAAAATCCATCTCTACCGCGACCGCCGTCACCGCGCAAATCATCGCGCAGGTTGCCAGCCATATTTATGGCGGCACCACCATTAACCGTATTGACGAAGTTCTCGCACCGTTCGTGACCGAGAGCTTTAACAAGCATCGCAAAACCGCTGAAGAGTGGCAGATCCCGGACGCCGACGGCTATGCGCATTCCCGTACCGAGAAAGAGTGCTACGACGCCTTCCAGTCGCTCGAGTATGAAGTGAATACCCTGCATACCGCCAACGGTCAGACGCCGTTTGTTACCTTCGGTTTTGGTCTGGGAACCAGTTGGGAATCGCGTTTGATCCAGCAGTCCATTCTGCGTAACCGCATTGCTGGCCTGGGTAAAAACCGTAAAACTGCGGTCTTCCCGAAACTGGTGTTCGCAATTCGTGACGGTCTGAACCACAAGTTTGGCGATCCGAACTACGACATCAAACAGCTGGCGCTGGAGTGCGCGAGCAAGCGTATGTATCCGGACATCCTGAACTACGATCAGGTAGTCAAAGTCACCGGTTCGTTCAAAACGCCAATGGGCTGTCGCAGCTTCCTCGGCGTGTGGGAAAACGAGAACGGCGAACAGGTTCACGATGGCCGTAACAACCTCGGCGTTATCAGCCTCAACCTGCCGCGTATCGCGCTGGAAGCCCATGGCGATGAAGCCACCTTCTGGAAACTGCTCGACGATCGTCTGGTGCTGGCGCGTAAAGCGCTGATGACCCGTATTGCGCGTCTGGAAGGCGTGAAAGCTCGCGTTGCGCCGATTCTGTATATGGAAGGTGCCTGCGGCGTGCGTCTGAAAGCGGACGATGACGTGTCAGAAATCTTTAAAAACGGTCGCGCGTCCATCTCTCTGGGCTACATCGGCATTCACGAGACCATCAACGCGCTGTTTGGCGACAAGCACCTGTACGACAGTGAGCAGCTTCGCGCCAAAGGTATCGCCATTGTGGAACGCCTGCGTCAGGCGGTCGATCAGTGGAAAGACGAGACCGGTTACGGCTTTAGCCTGTACAGCACGCCAAGTGAAAACCTGTGCGATCGTTTCTGCCGCCTGGATACCGCCGAGTTTGGCGTAGTGCCGGGTGTCACCGACAAAGGTTACTACACCAACAGCTTCCACCTCGACGTAGAGAAGAAGGTAAACCCGTACGACAAGATCGATTTCGAAGCGCCGTACCCGCCGCTGGCAAGCGGAGGCTTCATTTGCTACGGCGAATACCCAAATATTCAGCACAACCTGAAAGCGCTGGAAGACGTCTGGGATTACAGCTATCAGCACGTGCCGTATTACGGGACTAACACGCCAATCGATGAATGCTACGAGTGCGGCTTTACCGGCGAGTTCGAATGCACCAGCAAAGGCTTCACCTGCCCGAAATGTGGTAACCACGACGCGGCCCGCGTGTCGGTCACCCGCCGCGTATGCGGTTATTTAGGCAGCCCGGACGCGCGTCCGTTTAACGCTGGTAAGCAGGAAGAAGTGAAGCGCCGCGTTAAGCATTTAGGCAATGGGCAGATAGGTTAATTTCCGTTTGCAAAGGCCGTAGGCCTGATAAGACGCAATAGCGTCGCCATCAGGCATCACAATGTTGCCGGATGCGGTGCAAGCACCTTATCCGGCCTACATGCTTTCTGGACATCCTCTATGCAATACCACCAATATTACCCCGTCGATATCGTCAATGGCCCCGGAACCCGCTGCACCCTGTTTGTCTCCGGGTGCGTGCACGAATGCCCCGGTTGCTATAACAAAAGCACCTGGCGGCTCAATTCCGGCGAACCGTTTACCAAAGAGATGGAAGATAAGATCATTGCCGATCTGAACGACACGCGCATTCACCGTCAGGGGATTTCGCTGTCCGGCGGCGATCCGCTGCATCCGCAAAACGTGCCGGATATTCTGCAACTGGTACAGCGTATTCGCGCTGAGTGTCCGGGAAAAGATATCTGGGTGTGGACCGGCTATAAGCTTGACGAACTCAACGCTGCGCAAATGCAGGTGGTGGATCTCATCAACGTGCTGGTCGACGGCAAATTTGTGCAGGATCTGAAAGACCCGGCGTTGATCTGGCGCGGCAGCAGCAACCAGGTGGTACATCATTTGCGTTAACACGCGATCTGGAGAGGCTTTTTCACAGCCTCTCCGTCCATTTGCTCATTCGCGACTGTGCTTTTCCCGTGGCATCAATGGCGCGCCCATCCGGCAACCAGCGTTGCGCCTCACCTTTCATTATCCCCTTTTCATAAGATAAACGCTGGGCAAGCGTGCCGTCCGGGTAAAACTGTTCGCTGAGAGCGTGGCGCAGCCCTTGCTGCCACTGTTCACGTAGCTGCAACTGCCCGAAAGGATAAAAGCTGCGGCATTCGCCGTGCAGTTGACCGTTAAGCCACTGCTCTTCTCGCAGCAATCCTCCGTCTTCAGTGAAGTAGCGGGCAATACCGTCCGGCTTGCCCTCACGATACGCCTGCTGCATGGCAAGCTGGCCGTTAGGATGCCAGCGCTCCATCATCCCGTTCAGCGCACCCTGCTGGTAACGCAGAACCGCCAGCAGGCGTCCGTTTTCTTCAATTCGCGTTTCACCGTTAAGCTGGTCGTTTGCGAAATTTGCCCGCAGCAGGGTGCTATCCTGCCGATACTCCAGCGTATCGCTCATCAGTTGATCTTCACCATCCCGCCCTTAATCATCAGCATCCCGCCGCCATCCACAGTCTGAGTGGCGCTGGCTTTGCTGGTGAGCGTGGCCTTCGCTTCGTGGGTTATCGTCGCGGCCTTTTGAGTCAGCGAGGCTTTCGCTTCACTGGCGATGTTGGTGGCATCCAGCTTCATACTGCCCGATGCGCTGGCGTTAAGACCCGCCCCGCTCTTGATGTCCAACGTTTTGCCGCTCTCCAGGGTTAGCGTACCGCTGACCTTAATCGTCAGGTTGCCGTCGACGTTCAGCGTGTAGTTGCCCTTTACCTTATGCGTCTGGTTGCCGTCGATGGCGTGTTCCTGATCGCCCTTCACCGTGACGCTGCGCTTCTCTTTTACCTCCAGCGTGTCGCTGCCTTTTTCAATTTTCACCGTCCGGTTGCCCTTTTTCAGGTTGACGGTTTCGCTGCCCTCTTCAACGGTACGCGTGCAGTCATTTTTGACGCTGTGGATTTCATCGTGGCTAATGGTGGTTTTGCTGTCGTTGAGCACGGTGAGCTGGAAGTCTTTCTGCGCCTGCATCGCCAGCAGTTCGGCGTCTTTTTTGTCGTCGAAGCGCAGTTCGTTAAAACCTTTTTCACTGTGGGTTTTTATCCCGGACTGGGTTTGATTCGCTGGCAGCGCGTACGGCAACGCATTCGCGCCGTTATACACACAGCCGGTAATGAGCGGTTTATCCGGGTCGCCGTCGATAAAGCTCACCACCACTTCCTGACCGATGCGCGGGATAAACTGCGCGCCAAAACCGTTGCCGCTCCAGGCGGTGGCGACCCGCAGCCAGCAGGAGCTGGTTTCGTCGTTTTTACCCTCTCTGTCCCACGGGAACTGCACCTTCACCCGACCAAGCTTATCGGTCCAGATCTCTTCTCCCGACTTGCCAACCACCGTCGCCGTCTGGGTATGCATAAACGGTACTGGCGTGCTGCTCTGCGGGCGGTATAGCGTGGCTTTTGGAATGGCGGTAAAGCGGTTGCGATAATGTTCACCGTCGTACTCGTGGCTGACGGCGGTGATTAGCCAGTCGATGTTTAGCGCCTTGTCGTCGTGCTCGGTTAAGGTGAACCAGTGCCCGGCCATCAGCGCCGCGCGGTCGCTTTCACCGACCAGCTGTTTGGCCTGCGCCTTCAGGGCATTAACCTTCCACGCCGCCAGCGCGTCGCCTTCGGCTTTAACGCTAAAACGCCCCGGATGCTGATACTGCATCCCGCCCTTCTTCTCCCCGGCCTGTGCAAACAGCGCGGCTTTTGGCTGCTCGTAGTTATAGTCGCTGCTCTGGAAGCCCTGCGCGGTGGCCTGCAGACGCAGCTGTGCTGAACGAATCGCCCCGGTTTCACGTGCGCCGCTTGCTGCGGCCTGATACTTGACCTTTTTATCGCCAGTAATCGGCGGGAAGGCGCTGTTATCATCCGCCAGCACCAGCGTGTGCTTGCCTGCTGCGTGGGTAAAGAACCAGAAAATTCCCTCCTGCTCCAGCAGCCGCGAGACAAAATTAAAGTCGCTCTCGTTATATTGCAGGCAGTATTCACGCTTCGCCGGTTTGCTTTTCAGTTGAAATTTGTAGTCGGTAAACCCGGCGTCTTTAAACACCTTTTCGACGATCTCCTGAACGCTGAGGTTCTGAAACACACGGTTGTTACTGGCAAGCGTCAGCCACCACAGCCACGGACGCAGCACAAACTGGTAGCGATCGGCGTTGCTGGTCGCCGGAAGCTGGTGCGCTTCGGCAATCAGCCCGTCGTAGTCGGCGTTGTTGATGGTGGCGGTCAGATGGGTCGCCAGCGCGGCATCGAGGGTTAGCGGCGCGGAGGTGGTTCCTGCGATGGTGGCGGTGGTCAGGCCGTTAAGCTGTGATTCGTTGTACGCGGTGGCGGCGGTAAGACCGGTTAGCGCCGGGGCGGTGAGTTTGATGATGGTGGAATCTGACATGGGAAATTCCTTTTATATTTGTAGAGTACGTAATGCCCGGTGGCGCTACGCTTACGCGGGCCTACAGCTCGCGCATATGCTGAAGTGAAGTGGTTTGTAGATCGGGTAAGGCGAAGCCGCCACCCGGCAAAACCGCGTCAAAATAGCCTGATTACAGCTCATCTAAGGATATCTTTATCCGCTTTCCGCCTTCGCGTTCATCAGCGATTCGGTTAAGTTCAGCGTCTTCTTCCAACTTAGTCGCCAACACGATCGGTCGGGAATCAGTTTGTACAGTCACAGCCGTGAGATCGGTTAGCGTCGGATTAGTGAATTCTATAATAGCGGTATCGGGCATGGGAAATTCCTTACTCACTCAAAAAAGATAGACTGCACAGAAATAATAAAACACGAAAAATTAACTACACATTTCGATGACTCTTCTCCTTACTTCACTTGCAAAGGCTTTTTCATGCCCGACCTGCAATCCAATATCATTAGGGGTTTGCATATTTACATTTACTACCAATAGCAATCCGTTACCACTAAAAATACTATATCTGCAATTTACACCAATATGTGTTTCACGAATAACGGAGCAGATAATATTCACTGTAAGATTAAACACTCCGCCAAGTGATAACAAAGCATCTTCGACTGCAATCTGCAAGGAATTGGCATTTCTTGTACCTGCAACTAAATTTGATATACTCTGTTCGCCACCATGACTATGGGCCTGTAAGTGACACCACTCATAACCAACATGAATACCTACGTATTTTTTATTCATGTGATCATTCGCACTCTCTCCCATGACGCTATTCTGACCAGTATGTCTGAAAGAACTAAACGCAGACTTTGGCACACAATAAAAAACAGATTTTACATACGTATAACCTGCCTCCCCAGAAGTAAATTCCGGTGAATCAAATGAGATATACGATTTTAAAGCATCTATCTTTGTACTTATGCGCGTTCGTCCCGCTATACCAGAAACACAGCGAGCCCTATGGTAGATATGTGGATTGTCTTTATATCGGTAAATTTTGCTAATTGAAAAATCGACATCCCTACTGGATATATTAAAAAGAATATTTTTTTGAACATAAACTCGGTAAAGAAAAAGGTTTAGACCTATCGTATAACAACCCCTATGAGTAGAATTATGTGGCGAATATATTCCTTTCCGCTCTTTAGCACTCTTGCGGCCAATCATTTTTATTTCAGCAATTTGTTTTTCCAATCGCCTTTTGCTGGCTATTAATTCAACAAGCTCACTTTCAATAACTTTATACTCTGCAGAAAACTTAAATACAGGACACCACATATTCTCTTCCTCAATAATTCATTAATTCCCCATCACTTCCCCAACCACCAGATTCTCAACATCCCTGGCCCCGACTCCCTTACACTTCTCCATCACCCTTTCTACCAGCCCATCCTCCATATTCAACCTCTCTCCCGTCGCCACTAAATATCTCTGTGCTAAATTCTCCAGCTTCGCCAGCACAATTCCCTTCAATATCTCCTCATCCAGTGTGCGATACGCCACCGTGGTCATCCTTGCTAAAAACGCCGGGCGGAAATGGGTTAATAGTTCCTCGCGCAGCGCCTCGTTGAACCGCTCGCTGTTTAATTCCCCCGCAGGCGTGTCGAGAATTAATTCCGCGCCGACGTTGCTGGTCGCCAGCATCACCGTATTTTTGAAATCGACAATCAACCCGGTGCCGTCCTCCATTACGCCTTTGTCGAAGACGTTATAGAACGCCTCCAGCACGTCCGGGTGCGCCTTTTCGATTTCATCGAGCAGCACCACCGAATAGGGGCGGCGGCGCACGGCTTCGGTTAACGCCCCACCGCTGCCGTAGCCCACGTAGCCCGGCGGCGCGCCTTTCAACTGGCTGACGGTGTGCGCCTCCTGGTACTCAGAAAGATTAATAGTGATCAGATTGCGTTCACCGCCGTACAGGGCGTCGGCCAGCGCATACGCGGTTTCGGTTTTGCCCACGCCGGTTGGTCCCACCAGCAGAAACACGCCGACCGGTTTTTGCGGGTCGGTCAGACCACTGCGATAGGCGCGCAGACGTTGGGCGATGGTCTCCAGCGCCGCCTGCTGACCCATTACCCGAGCACTCATCCGTTCAACCAGCGTACGCAGGGCGTGGGCTTCGTCGGTGAGCATCTGCCCAAGCGGAATGCCCGTCCAGCCGCCGATCACCGCCGCCACCGTGGCGGGATCGACACAATCCGGCACCAGCGGCACCTCGTCACGCAGCTGGGCGGCGGCGGTTTCCAGCTTGCCAATCAGCGCCGCGCACTCCACCAGCTCTTGCTCCAGTTCCTCGTCATCGTCCAGCCGCCCGCTGAGATCCAGCATCCGCTGACGCGTCGCCAGTAGTTCGCCGACCCGCTGACGCTCATCCTGCCAGCGCCCTTCCACTTCTCTCGCCTGCAAGCGTAATTTCTCTGCCTGTGCTTCCAGCTCGCACAGCCTGTCGTGATGATCGACGCCCACCAGCAACTCGCGGTTGAGGCGTTCACTCTCTTCTTCGATGGCCGCCTGCTGCTGACGGATCTCCTCAAGCAGGGGCGGCACGTCATGCTGCGCCAGCGCCACTCTTGCACAGGCGGTGTCGAGCACGCTGATGGCTTTGTCCGGCAGTTGGCGCCCGGAGATATAGCGCTGCGACAGACGCACCGCCTCGCGGATGGCGGTATCGAGGATCTGCACGCCGTGGTGTGCCTCGAGCTTGTCGGCCACCGCCCGCAGCATCACCACCGCGCTGTTCTCGTCCGGTTCCTCGATCTGGATACGCTGAAAACGCCGGTCCAGCGCCGGATCCTTTTCGAAATATTTTTTGTACTCCTGCCAGGTGGTCGCGGCGATGGTGCGCAGTTCCCCACGCGCCAGCGCCGGTTTCAGCAGGTTGGCGGCGTCGCTGCCGCCCTCGGCGCCGCCCGCGCCAATCAGCGTGTGGGCTTCGTCGATAAATAAAATGATCGGTTGCGGGGATTTTTTTACCGCGTCAATCACCCCTTTCAGCCGCTGTTCAAATTCACCTTTCACGCCCGCGCCCGCCTGCAACAGGCCGAGATCCAGCGACAGCAGAGCGACATCGCGCAGCGGCGGCGGCACACTTCCTTCGGCAATGCGTCGCGCCAGCCCTTCAGCGACGGCGGTTTTGCCCACCCCCGGCGCGCCAACCAGAATCGGGTTGTTTTGCCTGCGGCGCAGCAGGATGTCGATACACTGGCGGATCTCCGCGTCGCGCCCGATGATCGGATCGATCAGCCCTTCCCGCGCATCACGGGTCAGATCGTGGGTGTATTGATCCAGCACGCCGCCTTCACGCTCCGGGTTTTCTCCCGTATGCGTGTCGCTTAATTCTTCAACGGAGCCACGACACCAGCTCTGCCACTGGCTTTCCATCACCCCCGCCGGAAGCTGCAACAGCAGCGGCATTCCCTGCGCTAGCTGGGCGCGCAGACGTTCTCGGGTGAGTAAGGCTTGCAGCAACAACGCAGAACGGACCTTCAACAGGCGCTGGAAAGCCGCCAACAAAACCGCCCCTTCCAGCAGTTCCACCAGTTGCACGGAAAACACCGGCATCCGCGTGCAGCCCGATTTAAACTGCGCCTGGGCGCTATGGATCTCTTCGCGCAGCGTGTCGACGGAAATCGCCGCGCCGCTCAGGCAATACGCGAGATCACAGTGTTCATCATCGAGTAATGCCAGCAGCAGATGCTCCGGCTCAACAAACCAGTGTCCCTGCGCCCGGCTGCGTTCGGCGGCCTGCTCCAGCGCACGAAAGCAAACCGGATTCAGTCGTTGTACCAGCGCTTTTAAGTCCATGCGTTGTTCTCCTCAAGTTGCTGTTGGCAGTGAAACACGGCGGGTTTACGCCCTGCCAGTTGAGCGGTATAGCCCAAACGCGGCGGCGTATCGCGGCTCAGGCAGTGGTCAAGATTTAGCGTCCCGCGCATCATCAGTTGCAGCGTTATCCCTGGGCCAAACCAGATTTGCCCCAGTTTGCTGAGCTGAAGAAAGGCTTGCCCATCGGATAAAAACGCCCGCCACCGGGTGGGGCTTTCAGCATGCAGGTGCACCCGCAGCGCCGCATGCTGATTCCAGATCCGTCGCCCGGCGACGCTGTTGCGCCCCAGCCGACACCCCGTCCGGCTTATGGATGCCTGCGGCAAAGGCTGCCAGCGGCCGACAAACTCTTCGACATGCACGGTGACGTTCAGTACGGCCTCGACCAGCGCCACAAATCCAGCCGTAGAACGCCTGCGATTCGTCAGGCTGCCGCATTGCATCAGCAGGCTCTGCACCTGCGCAGACTCATGCTTTTCCATAGCATCAAGCCTGAAACCACACAGTGCCCGCATCACCGACAGCCCCGGCGCATTCTCGCGGCGCGCGTAGGGCGTAGCCAGCCGATACAGGCTCAGGCTTCGGGAGTGATGCTGAATAAAACGCTGTTGAAACATAAAGATAAAATCTTGCGGTGCGCTGTTTTTATCCTGCGTCACCTGCTGCAGCCATTCCAGCCAGCCGTAGGGCAGTACGCCATCCGCACCTCCCGGCCCGAGGCTACGCACATGGAGAACGTCGTTGTTCAGCGCGCCGAGTTCCGCAGGCGCAAACGCCAGCCCCAGCTCGCCCCGCAGTTCGGGCGTGTCGCCGCTCGCCTGTAAAATCCTGAGGCACTGCTCCAGCGAAAAGCGCCACGGCTCGCCCTTAAGTTGCGCCATTACGCTATCAGCGCGGTCTGTTCGACGTCTGTCCATAGCGACAGCTCCTCCCCTTCATCCAGCAACACCGTACGTACAAAGCAGTTAGCGGTCGCGTTACGCGCCAGAAAACGGGCGACAATCCCCGCAAACAACAGCCGACTGTTGCCCGTAAATGCCTGTGGGTCGAGGGTCAGCGTCAGCCGAATACCGTTATGCCAGCCGCGCCAGGCATCGCCTCCGCGGTGCTCGCTAACCCGCTGGCAACACATCTCGCGGATGCCATTTATCTGTTGCCAGACGGCGGGTGACGCAGAGGAAGGGGCATACAGCGCCAGCAGCTCTTTGAGCGAGTCCAGAGCCCTCTCTCCCTCGGTCAATGAAAGGTGATTGAGCGCCAGCGAAGAAAGCAGTTTCCAACGCGCATCTCGCTGCAAGGCGGGCGCAGAAGGCGTGGTCGGCGTTCCCAATAAATGCACCTGCGCAACCGGGCCAGGGACTTCAAAGGTCAGAGGCGTTCCCGCACAAAGCTGTGCAGCCTTGTTACCGTTACTGCACCAGAGCGTCGCCGTCAGGCTTGTCTCTTCGTCCGGAGCAAACGGGTCGAAGCGGCTGTCCACCAGGGTTAACCACAGCGCATTGCCCTGCTGGGGGTTGCGCCGCGCATGCCAGAACCAGCGGGACTCGCTATGCCTGCGGGCTGAGTAATATGCAGGCACGCGCCAGGCCTCCTCACGGCGGCTCATCCACAGCGTCTGTACACGGTAGATCTGTACATGGTGATCGTGATGATCGGCCACCAGCCGATGCTCGCTGCGGGTATGCCCGGCGATCAGCGGCTCAGAGGTCCGGGTGAAAAGGTTAACGATTGGCACACAGCCCAGACGAATATCACCCGAGTGAATATGCTGTGCCCCCGGCGGAGCGCGATCGAAAGGAATGCACAAGGTCATGCCTTCGCCATCCTTCGTCGGCGGCAGCGGCAAATCAAAATACATCAGCGCCTGCGGACAGTTCATCCAGGCACTGAGCGCCAGCACGCTGGACTCTACGCCCGGTTCGCAGGGCAAAATCTTTTCGGCATTCAGCAGGCCAATAGGATGTGGGCGCAGCGGCCCGATGACATGGGCGTACAACAAATCAAACAGCGTGGCGTTGGTTTGCGGCGAGCCGCTGAGATGAATGCGCAACTGTGTTACCGCCAACGTTGAAAACTGATGTGGCGGCAGGCAACGTAGCTGAATCCGCAACGCGCCGCGCGCCCGCATCAGCCCGGTTAACTGCCGGGCCTGGGCCGCATCACACCAGCTAACATCTTCAATCTCAATAGGCCACAGCGTTTGCGCCAGCGCGGTACGCCACCAGACCGTCTTACCGCTCTGTGATAAGGCGTACAGCGACGTTCCGGCTGGAAGGGCGTAACCCCGACTCAAATCGCCTGCCAGCGGATCCGCAGTAAAACTGGCGGTAGCAGAGGAAGGAAACGGTCGTATGGCATGGGGAGAAAGCTGCTCCAGTAGCGATTCGCACAGCTCGCCAAAGCCGTCGTCAAGACGCTGATGCAGCCTGGCGCTTTGCAGGGCAAAGCCCTCCAGCAACCGCTCAACGTGGGGATCCGGGCAGTCAAACTCACTCAGCCGCAGCCGGGAGGCTACGTGCGGGTGCCGATGGGCGAACTCCCCGCTGGCTTTTCGCAACCATCGCAATTCCTGCAGATAATTTTCCAGCAATCGATCGTCCATTGATCTCCCCCTTTCGCGGGTTATTGCCAACTGCCGTTTTGATACGCCAGACTCAGCGTCAACGGGTCGTCATCGTTCCACAGCATCGCTTCAATGCGTAGCGCCAGCGTCTGATGATGCGCATCCTTCACACTGATAGTTAGCGCCTGGATCCGCGGCTCGTTGCGTAAAATGGCTGCGCGTAGCCGGCGACAATACCAGCTAAGCACTCGTTCATCGCCCGCGTTCAGTCCATGCCATTCCGGGACGCCCCAGGCAAGCAGCAGCGGCAACGCGTCATCATCCGCAGGAGCGCGGGAGTTGAACAATCGCCTCAGCTCCCGGCACACCGACTCGCGCGGCGTAACACCTTCATCCATCAGTCTGTCGAACAATGCAACCGGGATGGATGATTTCATCATCAACCACCATTTTTATTCATCGCCATATCCCAGGTCGACGCCGCCGCACCTTTCTCCGCCCCTTCTAATTTTTGGGCCTTCAATTCCCATTTAATTTTGCTGAAGTTTAGGGATAGCGTTTCAACAGGTTTACCGCCCGAGCCGCCGCTGACGCTGATATGTGAAATCAATACGTTGTCGAGGGTATAGACAATAAACGGCAGCACCGAATCGCCATCATTGCGACATAGCGTTAAAACAGCCTGCGTAATCATTTTCCCGGAACAACAGTAAAGATTAAGTTCAGGAGTGGAAATATCGACAAATTTGGTCAGTGACATCTCCCCCACATGCGCCCGACCAGACGTACGGTTGGTGTTACTCACATCATTAGTAACCTGCATCGCAACATTATGGCTGAAGGACATAATTTCAATTTGGTCTACATATCCATCAACGTTGCTGTCACCTTTGATCGGATCAATCTTTAAAAAAATAGCATCCATAGAATCTTCCCTTATGTAATTAAGCCGATACAGGCGGTGGCAATTCCGCCACCAGGCGGATAGATGTGGTCAATTCTTCCAGTTGGAAATGAGGGCGCAGGAATACCACCGCGCGATAGACACCAGGTTTGCCGGGAACATCCAGTACGTCTATCCGTGCTTCGCGCAACGGATATTGCGCCTTGATTTCCTGCGGTGCTGTGTCGCTGAGTAGCACGTAACTGGCAATCCAGTTATTGAGGAATCGCTCAACATCTTCGCGACTCAAAAAACTGCCGACTTTGTCGCGCATAATGACTTTCAGGTAGTGCGCAAAGCGGGAGGCGGCAAGGACGTACGGCAGCATCGCCGAGATCCGCGCATTCGCGTTGGCTTCAGGCGTGTTGTAGATTTTTGCCTGGTTGGTGGTTTGCCCGCCAAAAAACGCGGCGGTATTCGTATTCTTTTTATGACACAGCGCGATGAACCCAAGATCGTTCAACTCTTTTTCACGGCGATCGGTAATGGCTACCTCCGTCGGACAGCGCAGACTGATATCACCAGATGGCGTAGAGAAAGTATGCGCCGGGAGACCTTCCACCAGTCCGCCACCTTCTGCGCCACGAATCGCAGCGCACCAGCCATATAAAGCAAACGCCTCGGTAATGCGATTGGCCAGTACCCAGGCGGCATTCCCCCACAGGTATTTGCTGGCATCCAGGCCGTTAACGTCCTCGATAAAGTTTACCCCGTCTACCGGCACCGTATCCGGCCCGTAGGGCAGACGCTGTAAAACGTGCGGCAGCACCAGCGAGACATAGCGCGAGTCGTCGCTTTCACGGAATGCTCGCCATTTGATCATCTCGGTGCTTTCGAAGATCTTCGCCAGATCGCGTGGCACGCTCAGCTCAGCGAACGATCCCATATCAAACAAGCGCGGGCTGGCAGCGGCAATAAACGGCGCATGAGCGGCCGCCGCAACCTGAGATATTTTCTCCAGTAGCGCCACGTCCTGCGGATGACGGCCAAACTCAAAATCCCCCACCAGCACGCTGTAAGGGATACCGCCAAAGGTGCCGTACTCATCTTCGTACAGCTTTTTGAACAGCGTGCTCTGATCGAACTCAACCGCTTTTTCCAGATCGTCCTGCAACTCTTTGCGCGAGACATTCAGCAGTCGTAACTTCAATCGCGTACTGGTTTCAGTGTTCATTACAAACTGATGCAACCCGCGCCAGGAAGACTCCAGCTTCTGGGTATCCGGATGATGCAACACCTCATTCAACTGGGTGCTGATAAGCTCATCGATCTGCGCAATACGGTGGTTGATCATCGCCACAGTGTCGCTTCCGATCGCCATTCCTTCATCGAGGATTTGCGTCGCCAGCTCTTCCAGCATGTCCCGCGCATAGGTTTGTTGCAGCTCATCACGAGCCATCCGTCCTTCCTGAATAATGCGGTCCAGTACGCTCAGCGTAACGGTCTGTCCACCCGTTTCAGTTTGTTCTTGCACATTCTCCATTGCTCTTCTCCTTTTCCGTTACGCGTTTTCAGCTGGTTTTTCTTCAGCAGCAGGTCTTAACGCCTGAAGTTCTGCGTTATCGTTTACCACCTGCTGTAACAACGCATCCAAATCGTCGTTACCATCCAGTTTGGTGAGGAGGTCGCGCAAGCGTTGGCGGGCGAGGAAAAGACGCTGGAGGGGTTTAACCTGATTGATAATATTGAGCGGCGAAAAGTCGTCGAACTCGTTAAAGCGCAGCTCAACGTTCAATTTGCTGCCATCATTAGCCAGACGATTTTCTACCTGAACCGCCAGACGAGGTGAGATGGAGGAAAGCACATCATCGAAATTATCACGATCGATTTCGACGAACCGGCGCTCACGTAATTTAGCGGGTGGGGATGCTGGATGCCCGGATAAATCAGCCAGAATACCAACAACCAAGGGAAGTTCTTTTTTCTCAATCGCCCCACCCGTTTCCACATCATACGTTATTTGTACGCGCGGCGGCCTAATACGGTTGAGTTTATGCTGTATGCTCTCGGCCATATTTAATCCTTTTTTATTGCAATAGTATCCCTGGTACGATATTTGCCGCACCATTATTCGAAAAGTGATATTCATGAATAACTACCTGCAATATAAAAAACATAACAAAAAATAAATATCAACTTAATTTTTTGTTTTTTACACAAAAATAAAACATTTGATAAAAATCAATTAACTTAAAATCAACCAATAAAAATCAACAAGTTACATGAAAAGTTAATTAAAAATAATACTTTGCGCGGGAAATATAAATCACATGAATATTTAAATGTTAACGAATTTTATTACTTCAGATTCGTCCAATAATGATTTAAGTCAAAAACAGAACCGTTGCTATTAATTACCTTCTTAAGGAAGATATAAAAGGATTTTATATGACAAACGGCCTACGCCATCCAGCCAGCATAATATTATTCAGTATTTTAATTTTACTGAGTAGCGGCTGTTCATTGTGGCAAAACCGTGTGGCATTTAATGATGTGGTCATTGAAACCGTAGCAGATGCAAACGATAACACGCCAGTCGCAGTGGATATTGTCGCGGTTGCCGATAACGCGTTGCTGCCAACCGTACAAACGCTTAGTGCAACACAATGGTTTAACGCCAAATCACAACTGCTGCGCGATAGCCCTGACGGGCTGCACGTTTGGTCGCTGGAGCTGGTGCCGAATTCGCGTTTTGTGACCAAAAGCTCCCCTCTGCAGGGCGTTAAGGCAGAAGCAATTCTGCTGTTTGCCCGCTACAGCAGCGCAGGAGAACACCGCTTAAGACTGGATAAAGCAGATTCATTGCATCTGCTGCTAATGACGGATGAAGCAGTCCTGGCCCCCTGAACAAGGAAAGTACTATGAGCACAATTCCGGCAATGGTTTGCTGGTATGAAGGGATGGCAATGCTACCTCAACATTTCCAGTTGCAGGCATTGCGCAATGAAACGCTTTGCGCAGCGCTCACCGGGTGCGCTAATCCGTGGTTTTGGGGCGTCAACCGGCTACAGATTGACGAAGCGGCGCTGTGTGCAGGAACGCTACGTATTTTGCGCCTGGAAGCAATTATGCCCGACGGCACGCCGGTCAATTATGACATTAGCGACGATTTATCACTGGAGTTTGACTGCGCCCGTTTGCTGCCTGCCGCGCCGGACAGTGAGCATATCCTCTGGCTGGCGCTGCCGCCGCTAAACCGTGCCGGACAGTGGCAGTTGATGAATAGCCGCTGTCGATCAGTCAACAGCCCCCCGCTGCCTGACCTGAGTAGCGGTGAATTTCCCGAGAGCATTTCGCAATGGCAGCCCGAACCGCGTCTGGTTTGCCAGCACGATCGCGCCGATTTCGTCTGTCTGCCGCTGCTGCAGGTTGTGTATAGCGAAGGCGGATTTCGTCAGAGCGAGTGGTTTCCCCCCTCTCCTACCGTCAACGAAGAGAGTTACCTGGCGCGCCACACCCGACAACTCTGTCTACAGGCAAGAGAAAAAATTCTGTTTCTGAGCCGGGAAATGCAGTTGGCGCAACACGGGCAGCGTACCAACGACTGGCTATGGCTTACGCTGTCGCTGCAGAGTATCCAGGGCGCATTGCCGCTGGTGGAAAGCTTGATTAGCAGCGGGCGGCCGCACCCACAGGATCTTTACCGCGCGCTGAGTCTCTTTATCGGGCAAACGGCAATACTGACTCAGGATAAAACGCTGCCCCTGCTGCCAGCTTTTGATTATCAGAACATGATGCCCGCATTTGCATCTCTTTTCACCGTACTGAAAAACCAGTTGGCACATATTCATCGCCGCTATCAGCGGCTAAATT
Organism: Citrobacter sp. Ce119; assembly: GCF_030334525.1. Taxonomy (NCBI): domain Bacteria; kingdom Pseudomonadati; phylum Pseudomonadota; class Gammaproteobacteria; order Enterobacterales; family Enterobacteriaceae; genus Citrobacter; species Citrobacter sp. Ce119. The sequence continues at coordinate 95,067 of NZ_JAOWDR010000013.1, read as the reverse complement.
TCAGCAAACTGGATAACGCTTTTTCACTGCAACTTCCGCCGGATCTCCACGCCGGAGAGCAGGTGGTGATAGGTCTGCTGATGCCCGGAGGCAACGCCGCCAAAGCAGAAAAATGGTTACAAATGAGCCTTATCACCAGCCATCCCTTTGTACCCGTCCTGCGTCGTCAGCGGATGCATGGAATGACGTTCTCTCCGCTGGCTGCAGAGCAGCGCAGTGACTGGGAAATCGACGGCAATGTGGCCCTGTTTACCCTAACCCTTACCCTCCAGTGGTTCGAAAAAGGGACGCCGCTGGTTATTGCCCCATTGCATGAAACAGAGGATATGCCGCAGCAGATCATGCTCTACCGTCAGGAGGTAAGCCATGACGCCCGCGCATCCTGATATGCCTGCCAGCCATCTGTTTGATGAGATTTACACCCGCTGGCTGGCGCAGTTCGAACGCTGGAAAAGCACTCCGCTACCGCCAGATGAGCTGCATAATCAGGCCGTTGTATATGCCAGTCAGGTGGTAGAAGAGTACAACCGACGTCTGACCCGCGAACTGGGTTCGCCCTTTCAGCAGCAGATTGACGCTGCCGTTTATGCCCTGGTCGCGCTGATTGATGAGTCCGTACTCTACGGCGACTGGCCCGCGCTCTCCCTGTGGCAGTCCTGCCCGCTGGAGTATCATCTGTGGCAAACCCATAGCGCAGGGGATCAGATCCCCCGCAAGATCGCTGCCCTGCTCAATGAACGTAGCCCAGGTAAACGAGATTTAGCCGCGCTGTATTTGCGCTGCCTGACGCTGGGGTTTGGTTCCCGACGTAGCGATTTTAATCTGCAGAATCATCAGGAAACCTGCCGCCTGCTGTGGCATTTTGCCTTTCAGCGTGACGCTCAGCTCAGCGATATAGCCGAACGTATGGAATCGACCGCGCTGGGCACCCCTTTACAGCTTCCGGCGCATCGCCGCCTGCCAGACAATTCGCGCCTGCATCTTATCGCCCTCGTCATACTGTTGGCGCTATTGCTGCTGAGTCAGCGATTGTGGCTGAGTATTGAAGATGCCATTGGCGTAAATACGCTGCCAGATTTTCCGGTAACCCAGTCTTGCCAGGGAGATGATAAGTGACGCAACCCTGGCTTACGCTACTGATTATTATGCTGGTGCTATTGGCGATTACTCTCTGGTGCGTCTGGTGGCAGTGGGAATACCGAAACGATACGTTCAACCGTGCGCAAAAGGAGATCCAGCGAGCCTGCACAGGCCAGGATCCTTACGACAGTATGCGAATCCTGATGCTTGGCGATGAAGAGGATAATCGTCTGCTTTGCCGCAGTTGGTCACTCACCGACGGCCAGGAATACTGGTTCGGGCAATGGTGGTTTAATCCTCAGTGCAGCCTTCTGTGCCTGCCGAAAACGCTACAAACCGTTGGCAAAAAGCGGCTAATTCGCCAGAACGACTGGCAGAAGACGCTGTCTGCACTGGTGAAAAGCCGCCCACAGCGACCGCTGGACGCACTGATTATCACCCTTTCATTAGAGACGCTGTACGACGATGATACCGTCCGCGCCAGCTTGTTGCATAACTGTCAGCAGTTGCAGCAGGTGTGCGGACTGAGTCTGCCAATTTACCTGATCATCAGCGGCATGGAATCACTGGAAGGCACCACCTCTTTACTGGAGCTATTGCCAGAGGATGCTCGCCGCAGTCCTGTTGGCAGCACGATTCCGGTCGCCAGAGAAGCCATCTGGAAACCGCAGTGGATCGACAATGCCCTGGACAATACCCGAACTTCGCTGCGGATGTCCATAACCGAGCTTGGCGCGCTGCGAGGCAACACGCCGGAGCAATTATTCCGCCTGCCAGAAAACTTCCCGCCGCTTGCCGCACCGTTGCATGACGCTTTTGACGGCCTGTTTAACAGTCATGCCCGCGATGAGCCGCCGCAGCTGCGCGGGATCTGGTTTGTTGCACGAACGATGGCGGAGGGCAAACCGCAGATGCAGTTTTGTCAGTCGCTGCTGAGCGGGAAAATTACCGCTGAGCGCGGTCTCGCGCTTCCGGTTCGCCGCCTGCTGCGCCTGAACCTGCGCCGCCATTTCATAACCCTCGCCTGCTATAGCTGCCTTTGCGTTCTCTGGCTTGCCGCCATGACCTGGAGCTGGCGATACCAGCACACCAACGCCGTACTATTGCACGATCGTCTGCAGGTCCTCGCCACAGCCGCCCGAGCCGATATCACGGGTGAGCGTTCCACCACGCTGTACTGGCGGGTTCTCAACGGCATTCCACAGTGGCAGTTTCGTTCCATCGTCTGGCCCGGCTCGCTGTTCAGCCGTACCGATACAAAATTGCGCGAGACGTTTAGCAACGTTACCCTGGTTAGCCTGCTGGTGCCCGCCACCAACAGTATCTGCCTGCAAAATCAACATGAAAGGGGCTTTGAGCAGGACGATCTGCTACCCGAAGAGCGTTACCGGCAAATTCAGCACTTGCTCACTCAGGCAAAACAAATGGAGTCGCGCTATTTGCCGTTGCTGCAATTGATGCAGATGAAGCAACCTACTGTGCAGACGTTGGCAAACGTCAGCGCCAGCGTTTGGGGCGTGACCGTTGACACCGACTCTTTGCCCTCACAGGAAAAGCTCAACGAAATGTTTGCCACGCTCAATCTCTCGCGACTGAAATTACCCGACGCCAGCGAGTTGACTCAGCGCAACAGCGTACTTTTTTCTCACGAAACCATGCGCTGGCTGGAGCAAAACTATGGCAATACCAGCCTGGATAACAACGAAGAGCAACTCGAACAACTGCTGGCGCTATTTGGCAACGGCTCCGGGGTTACCCCGTTGTTCGTCCGCTCGCTTATCCGCCAGGTCAGCCGCTTACAGGCAACGCTGACAACCATCAATAACCTGAGTCGTGACGCAACAAATTCGCCAATCAGACTGCCACTGGATGAGCTGCTCACGCAGGCACGGACCCTTAGGCTTATCGACAACGGCGTGGTTCAGGAGCTGCTTCGCCACGAAACCCTACTTCGCCAACGCTTTCTGGCGCAGGTTGATGGCTCCAGGCTGCACTTCTCCTCACTAACCGAGCAATCCGCGGAAGGGCAATTCAGCGTATCGCCGGATCTTCTGGCATTACAAAAAAGCTTGCGTGATTTACTTAACCAGCCCTTCTGGCAGCAGGGAGCAAGTCAGCCCACCGGGGACCCTGTCGGTTATCCCGGCAATCTGCAACTCCAGCAGGCGCAGGCGCTGTATGGCGGATTTGAGCGCTTTACACAGCAGCTTCCAGACAGCATCTGGCGACCCAAAATCACCATGCTGGCGCGACAGGCGGTGGAAAACGCCATCCGTCAGGCGCTATACGCAGGGACAGCCGGAACCCCAGACAACAGCAATGTCAGCACCGCCAGCGCGGATCAGATCATTGAGGCTTTCAACCAGCTCAATCGTCCTCAGCTTGCTATAGCATTGCGCCAACAAACCGCAGCCCAGGTGATTAGCCGGGTACGTCAGGACGGCGGCGCGTTACTTCCGTCGATTAACCCTCCGGCGGTCAATTACGCTACCACAGAACAGGCTCAGGCTAGCGGGCAGAAAATTGCCGGGTGGGCTAGCGCACAAGCAGAGCAAATCTCTGGCGTCCTGGTCCGCTATCAGCAGGATATTGACTGGCTCGACAAGCAGCGCCCATGGCTAACGGCAATGGATAACCAGCTTATCGTTCGCTGGAGTAGTTCACTGGCGGCCATGCAACGACTGCAACAACAGGATCCTGGCAGTCCGCCGATGCAGATGGCGACCCTTGCCGCCGCGCTGCCGACGCTCTCCGCACAGAACTGCCAGAGTGAATTGGCGCAGTTTCGCAGCGCGGGCAGTAACGATTTTTACGGTCAATCGCTCAACGCGCTGGTAAACGCATCATTGCAAAAATGTCAGCAATTACGCCAACAGGCCAGCATCGGCGCGGTACAGAAGATCTTCAATCTGTACAACACCTGGCTTGCAGGGCGCTTCCCCTTTACCGCCGTGCCAAACGCGCCGGATGCTGATGTCGATCGGGTGCGCGAACTGACCGTTTTGCTCACGCAACTCCCCGCCGAAACGTTATCCGAACAGCCGCCACTGATTCAGCAACTGGCAGCAGCACAACCGCTACTTTCGGCGTTGGTCAGCCCTGAAGGCGTGACGTTACGGGTTATCTGGCGCACCTCACGCAACCATGAGGCTGGCGCGGATCAGATTGCCGACTGGCGACTCGTCGGCAATCAACAATCGATCAGCTACCCCGACGGCTCAACTGACCTGCACTGGCGCAGCGGCGATAGTCTGAACTTTAGTCTGCGCTGGGCAACCAATTCCGCCTGGCGTCCAATGCCAGGCCTGTCACAGACAGGCGTAACGGTAAGCGGCGATACTGGGCGTTGGCGCTGGCAGGGAGCGTGGTCGCTGCTCAGGATGATTGAACAACAGCGCGTCGGTGGCGCGTTGACGCAACCGCTGCCGCTGCGCTTTTCGCTCCCCGTAGGCGATGGTCAGAAGCCATTGCAGTCGACGGTATTTTGGCAGGTCACATTGTTAGATGTCCAAAACAAAGCGCCGCTACCATGGATACCGCTCACCGAGCAGGGATTATCAGGAGGAAAATGATGGAACATATTCAGGCATTACTGGCCCCCATTCAGGCGGATAATCCGTGCGGGGACTCTATCCGTTATTCACCAGAATTCGACCAGTTGGTCGCCGCCCGCCAGCAGGATGACGAAACGCTGCCCACCGGCGTCTGGCAAAGTACGCCGCGCCGTGCCGACTGGGATGAAGTCGCCAAAATCGCCACCGTGCTGACGAAAACGCTCAGCAAAGACCTGGTCATTATGAGCTGGTTGGGCGAAGCATGGATGAGAGCTCGCGGCTTAGCGGCCCTGCCCGATGCGCTGGCATTAGTGACTCTGGCGCTGGAGCATTATCCCGAGGAATTGCATCCCCAAATTAAAGAAGGTGACTATGACTATCGCGCCGCACCGCTCAGTTGGATGGCGCAACACTACGCCACTCTGGTCGCTGAAGCCCCGCTGTTTATCGCTCATGGGGAAACCGTCTCACTGACCCAGTGGCAGCAGGGAAAATTTTCTGATGTTCCGCTGCCAGGCGCAGACGAGTCCACCATAAAATCCCTGACATCCAGCATGGCGTGGCTCACACGTCTCAATGCCGTCTGTCAGAACTGGCCTGCAGCATCTGCACCTTCATTTAATGCACTGGAACAAAAGATCAAAACCGGCCTGCAGGCGTTAGGAGGCAGCGTATTGCCGGTGCAGCCGCAATCTGTCAGCGAGGAAAGCTCCCCAACACTCAGCTATAACGCCACATTTGCCCATCGGGAGGAGGCATATCTGATGATTAAACAGGCCGCAGACTACCTGGCGCGCACCGAACCGCATAGCCCGGTACCCTATTTACTGTATCGCGCCTATGCCTGGGGGCACACGCCACTGCCGGAACTACTCAATGAGCTGATCACCAGCGACGAATCCGCTCGCCGACTGTGGCGGCAATTGGGGGTACTACCATGAGTTGTCCCGGAGTTTGTACCGGCGCATTGCTTCAGTGTTCCTTTGGCATCGCGCCAGGTACGTTGAACGTGCTGCCCACCAGCCGAACAATCGTCGGTAACATGCCGATGGCGAATATTATGGATAACAAACCGTTGGTGAACATTTTGCCGTTCGGCATGTGCAACAGCCTCGCCAACCCGACCGTTGCAGCCGCAACCGCCGCAGCGCTCGGCGTGCTGACGCCAATGCCGTGCATCCCCGCCACACCAGCCCCCTGGATGCCGGGATCACCCACAGTATTGGTGGGAAATATGCCCGCTCTCACCGCTCAGTCGCAGTTGATCTGCATGTGGGGCGGCGTGATCCAGATTAGCTTTCCTGGGCAGCTAACGACTGTTGTGGCGTGATGTTATGCCCTTGAAATTAAGGGTAACGACTGCAGGAGACTACGCTGCAAGGTAATTGCAGCGTCTTTAAAAACGGCTCACGCACTCCATGGCGACCGTTTTGAACTCGGTGAAATTCCGGCATGCGCAGAGCCGCGTCATCGCACGTTCGCGCAGGAAGGTGACGAAAATATCGTAAATGGCCATCGCCTCTTCGTATTCGCTTTTGCTGATGGCGAGCAAGAAGATCACGTGCGCGGTTTCATCGCCCCAGGCGATACCCTGCGGGGCGAGGATGGTGTAGACCACCGTTTTCTTTGCCAGCAGGCCGAGGGCGTGCGGCAGGGCAATGCTGTCACCCAGCATAGTGCTGACGATAGCCTCACGCTCAACCACCGAATCAAGAAACTCCGCATCGACAAAACCTTCATCCTGCAACTGGCGACATAAGACGTTGAACAATGTTTGTTGATCCATTGGCTCATCGATCACACGAAAATGGGCGGCATCGAAGAATTTGTTCAGCATCCATGGACGGGTTCTGTCGACCAGCACCAGTTTGCCAATTTGTTCCAGTTGATAATCGGTAGGGAACGGCGCAATCATCACCACAGGCTTATCTTTTTCACCCACCCGCGCGGTAGAGATGACAAAATCTTCGCTAATGCTTTCCCGCTGTTCGTAGTCGCGCAGCGTTACGGTATCGACGATCTCTATCTGCGGATACTTACGCGCCAGCACCGCTTCAATCATCCGCGCCATCGCATTTCCGGCATCGCATACCAGCAGAACCTTCGGCTGCCTCTGGTAACCAATGTTGTAACTACGTTCCAGCCCAACACCAATATGCAGCACGAGGAAGCCAATCTCATTTTCACTGATGGTGTACGGCGTATATTTTCCCCATCCCGAGACGGCGGCCAGCGTCATGTCCCACGCCATGGGGTAGTGCTGTTTAATATTTTCCAGCAGCGGATTAGGGATCATTATCTGGTAACGCACCCGGGTGATCATCGTCTTAATATGCGTCAGCAGGTCAGCATGCAACTGTTTGTCATTCAACAGGTTGTAGTTGTACTGGCTGTTGATAAACCGCAGGATGTAATTGACCAGCGCTTCGTCATCATCCGCATTAATGGCGCTGGGGGCGATCTCTTGTACCTGGCGGGCGGCGATATGCACCTGCAGCCAGTTTTCTTCAGAAACGGAAAGCGGTTTGTCCGCCAGCCGGTGCAGTACCGTTGTGATTTCTCGCGTGGCCAGGCACACCGATTGCTCGGCTTCTTCTGCGGCAAACTCCGGGAGGGGATAACCTTCGCTAATCCGCCGGACTGCCACCGCGCAGTACAAGCGTAAAAACAGCTCGCCCTCATCGGTCAGGCGAATATGAAAACGGGCGAAAATGTCCTGCAGAACGGGTTGAAGCTGTTCAGGGATCCCGGCATTCAGCGCCTCTTGCGTCACTAACGGATGCTGTGGATCCTGCTGCGCCAGCGTCCATAGCAGATCGGTCAAACAGGCGCGAATCGCCATCTCGCTGCCGAACAGCTTCATGCCGTGACGGGGACGCGTTTCCAGCGTCAGATGATAACGTTGCAGATGCTCGCGCACCTCAGCCATATCGTTTTGCAACGTCGCACGGCTGATAAACCATTCATCAGCCAAATCTTCAAGCTTCAGCGAAAAGGCCGACGTCAGAAAACGAACCACCAGCCAGTATACCCGTTCCTGGCTGGTGCGTGGGATGCGCAGCAACGCGTCGGGCCGCTGCGTTTGCAGGGTGTGATAGCTTGCCGGATCGTCAATCTTGAGTTGATAACCGTTCCCACGGCTGAGGACAAACTGCGCGCCGTACTGGGTGAGCAGCGCGTTAAGCGCGGTGATATCCGCCCGTACGGTGCGTGTGGAAACCGACAACCGCTGCGCCAGCTCGTCCTGTGGAAGCGCTTCGTTTTGCAGCATGCCAAACAGCTGCGCTAAACGTTGGTTGGGGAATCGCACGTCAGTTTCCTCATCTTTCAGTTAGCCTACGCAGGCCCGGGTCATCGCCATCAGTTGGCGTACGTCGTCCGGGCGGGTGTTACCACTCACCTTATCAATAATCGAACTATAGATGTGAGGAATGATTTTGCTCACTCCGGCATCGAGGGCGATCTGCAGGATTTCAGAGAAATTATCCAAATCGATCCCGCCGGTTGGCTCCAGCCAGAAGTCATGACGGGCACAGGCCTGCGCAACCGCGATGTACTCGTCACGGCATTGCAGGCCGCCCATCGGGAAGTATTTAATTGAGCTACCGCCCATGTCTTTGAGCAACGCAATCGCGGTTTCTATCGGTACAATGCCGTCTGGCGTCTGGCTGCTTAGCGGACCGGTGGAGATTTTCACCCTGCCCGAGGTGCCGGTTGGCGAGACCAGACCGTTGACCACTGTCTCCTGCTGGCCCAGCAGCGCGCGACTGGTCGCCACGCCGGTAAAGACCTGATTAACATGCTGGGGCTGCACCTGACGGGAGATTTCACTGACCATCGCCGACTGGTTTGGATCGCCCGCCCCCAGCCCCACGGAGAGCGCATTGTCGATAAGGGCCGCGTATTCACGCATATCCGCTACCGCACTTGCGACATCAGGGTAATTTTTTGACAACACGCCAACCAGAACGTGTCCTTCCGCCGCCGCGTAAATATCCCGGGCATTTTCTTTGGAGCCGGCCAGCACGTTCAGGCAGACGCGGTCGCGATAAAAGTTAGGGGTCAGTTTCATGCGTTTTTCTCCTGCGAAATCACTTCGCCAATTCGACGGGCCACAATCTCCAGCTGCGCGCGATCGACGCTGCGCACGTCGGCTTCGATAATGCCTTCGTTGGCTTTGTAACCACGGAAGTAAATCGCGTATTCCCCCTGCTTCAGCGCATCAACCAGTTCGCCGGTGGCGATCCCGGTTACCGCTTCGTCAAATTTAATTTCCGTGCGCGCTATGTCACGCCCTGCGCTGTCCCACACCACGCGGGCGCTCACGCCGTGAAGCTGGTTTAACGCGTTAATGAACGGCGTCATTTTCTCGACCATCTCCGCACCGCTTTCTTTCTGCGCGTTCAGATACAGTTCAATGGCGCAGGTCAAGCCAAGAATCCCCTCTTTGCCCACCTTCATCGCCCTGCCAATTCCCGCCGTCTGGCGTTTCACCCACTCAACGTACTGGGTTTTACCTATCACCAGACCGCTGGTGGGTCCTTCAATCGCCTTCGCGCCGCTATAAATCACCAGATCCGCACCAACCCGGTAGTAGCACTGCAAATCCTCTTCCGCCGCCGCATCCACGATCAGCGGCAGATTATGCGTACGCGCAACCACCGCAGCCTGCTCCACGCTAAGCATACTTTTCTGTACGCAGTGGTGAGATTTGATATACAGAATGGCCGCCGTACGTGGCGTAATAGCTGCTGCCAGCTGCGCCGCGGAACATTCGTTGGCATAACCTGCCTCCACTAACTTGCCGCCGCCAAGCGCCACCATGGTGCCCACCGGCGCGCCAAAGTTGACGTTGTGACCTCTGGGCAACACGATTTCGTTGTTCTCAATGGGCGCAACGTGCAGATTCTCCAGCAGCCAGTCGCTGTCTTTAACCAGCACGCCAGCCACCGACAGGGCGATTCCGGCCGAGGCGCAGGAGACGACGGTTGCCCCTTCCACTTCCAGCAATTTCGCGATGTAGTCACCGGTTTTATTCACCAGGTCTTTCATCTCAAAGTATTGATTCATCCCGGCCATTGCAGCCTCAACCACCTCTGGTCGCGGCGTGGAAACGCCGAGCGCCGTCATGCGGCCTGATGTGTTAATCACCTGTTTTAGATTGTATTTCTCAAAAATCGAAGGCATGTTCCGCGCTCCCTTGTTCGGTCATATAGCCCTTGCCCGCACGTATTGCGGCAAGCGGCACCAGCAGTTGCTCAGCCTGCAGGCTGTCGTTTTCTGCATCTACCAGCACGGTTGGCTGGCGCTTAAGCGTAAAGAGGGTTAAATCGGCATCCAGACCGACCTGCAGTCGCCCCTTGTGTTTCAGGCGCAGACCATCGGCGGCATTGGCGGTAACGCACTCAATGACCTGCGGAAGCGACATCCCAATAGCGAGAAATTTCGACATCACATTCGCCAGGGAATGTACCGGGCCGCTGATACGGTTGCGGCAATAAATATCGGAGCTGATGGTGTGCGGCAAAATGCCCAGGCCGATCGCGCGTTTTGCCACCGCAAAGCTCAGGCTGGCAGTGCCATGCCCAACGTCCAGACGCACGCCACGTGAAATCGCCCGGGTCACTGACGCCCGTAGCTCGCCTTGCGGCGTCAGAATGCGATTCGGCTTACCGTTGTAGCAGTGGGTAATGATGTCGCCTGTGCTCAGGCGTTCAGCGATATCATCGAGATTCGGCGGGTTGTTGCCGATATGCACCATCAGCGGCAGGTTGCCGTTCTGCGCTTGCATCGCTTTGGCACGCTCCAGCGGCGTGATGCCGTTTTCACCGACTACGCTGCTGCTCATGCGCGCCTTCAGGCCGACGATAAAATCAGGGTAGCGCTTCACCGCCTGGCGCACCGCATCGGCGTCAATATTGGCCATGTTAGCCAGCTCGTTCTGGGCGATAAGCCCAACGCGGGAGATGTTCAGCAGCGCATACACTTCGGTGGCCGCTTCCCGGGTCAGGGTGTAAAAATCGTCGATGTCATCCGCCCCGGTACTGCCCGCATCCACCACCGTGGTCACGCCGGTAGCAATACCGACGCTGTCCGGCTGGTCGTGGTAAATCGGGGATTTCGGGTAGCAGTGAACGTGAGAATCAATCCAGCCTGCGCTGACGTAGCACTCACCGCCCAGCTCGATAGTTTTCAGCGCCGGGCCATCAACGTCGCCCAACGCCGCGATTTTGCCGTCTTTGAGCGCAATATCGCTCAGCGTATCGTCAACGAGGCGCGCACGGCGCAGGAGTAAATCAAACATCGCTCTCTCCTTTGCCGGATGGCGGCGCAACCGCCTTATCCGGCCTGCAAATCAACAGTTAGCTAATGGCAATCGGGAAGAGGGAACCGAGGATCATTGCCCCGAGGATCGCCCCGCCGGTAATCGGTTTTTGCCACAGGTAAAACAGCAGCGCACCCACCAGAGAACCGATTCCGATAGGAATAGAAGCCGTCATCGCGCTGAGGATAATCAACGGTCCGAGGAAGCGGCCGGAGGCGTTACCAGCCCCCATCATGACGTCCGCACCGTAGGTTGAGTCGCTCTGGTTGATGGTGAACTTACGCGCCAGAATGATGATGTAGCCAATCGCCAGGCCAATCACCAGACCGGTAACCAGCGAAGCTGCGAAATTGGCGACCGGGAAGATAATGCCCGCGCCCAATAACAGCGCCGGAACACCTAACCCGACCCCGGTCTGAATCGCCCCGCCAATGTCCAAAATCCCTACCAGCGAACCTTCAATGATGCGGGCAAACAGGAAACTTGCGCCAAATGCCGCCACCGCCCCGTAGGAGCCGGTGTCCATTCCCGCCTTCAGCATCGCCACAAAAGCCACTTCGTTAAATGCGCCAATACCGTACAGGTAGTACATGTGCGTTCCGGCAAACACGCCGGATGAGAGCAGGCCAACGAAGATCGGGAACGACCAGTCAGCGAACCAAAAACCTTTATTCTGTTCCATGATGGCCTCCGTTATTTGCCGCTGAGCGAGTTGTGGATAAGTTCGAGCCAGTTAGGCACGGTCAGATGGAAGGATTCGATCATCTTCATGTCGAAGCCGCGGAAGAAGCCGCTCAGGACAAACAGCGCGACGATAGCCACCATCATCACTTTTGTGACGTGGTTCCAGCCGCTCTCTTCAACGCCTTTACCGATCAGAATACCGAGGACCAGCCCCGGGACGGCGTTGCCCATGATCAGCTGCGCCGCACCGCCAAAGACGGTGGCCCAGAAACCGGATTTCTTACCGGCATCAATCGCCGCCAGCCAGAAAATCACCGGCATCACGGTGTTAACCAGCAGGTTAGCCGCAGGCACCAGCACCTTGACGGCGGTAACTTGCAACGCTTCCGGTACCGATGACGCCGTGAGGTTCAGGAAGGTCACGACAATCATCCCGATAACGCCACAGGCAATCGCCATGCGCTTAGGATCGTGCAGCGTTTCACCGACGTTGCGATTTTTAATCATCAGCGCGGCGGCGCCCCAGTTGGGGATGATGCGATGGTCGACGTCCTGCGTGAACGCCCCTGCCGCAACGGAGGAAGCCCAGGCGTTAAAGAAGAAGCCCAGGCCGAACGAGAAGTGAGAAGCCGGATCCCCTTCGCAGGAATTCAGTTCTCCCAGAGTACGAAACGCGCCCATCCCTTGAGTGGTAGGCGCATGAAACATGCGTGCAGCCCCAGCGCCGACACCGACGCCAACCAGGCCACCGATGATGAGCGATTTTATTAATATTATCAGGAACATAATTATGCCTTTTAATAAAGAATCAGCGTTGCGTAACGAAATCCACCTTGTCGAGATTGATGGCAGTCACGTTGACGGTCACGTCCAGCTCCACGCTGAAGGTGCGTCTTTCCCGGCGTAAAAAGAGGAACAGAAACGCCTCTTTGCGCACCGATTCACGCGCTTGAACAACCTGCACATCCTGTGGCTCAATACGCAGTAAGATATGCGGCGACGCTTTCATCACCGCCGCCTGAACGTGGTTCAGGGCATCGGCAAAGGCGCGCGCTTTGGCCTCGCCCTTGCCAGTGACTCTCACCGTGGTGGTGAATTGTTCTTTCATACTTAAGCGCCGTGTTTCTTTTGCCACGCCTGCACCAGGCGCTCACCGAGCTCTTCTTTGTCCATAAAGCCGAATCCCAGTACGTTGCACCCTTCGTTGATGGCGGTTACCCCTTCATCGACCGAGCGCATGCCGTATTTCGCCTTGTAGCCGTATTTGGTCTGCGCGGTAATCGCACCCGCACCACCGCTGCCGCAAAACGAGATACCAAAGGTGGCGTTTTCCGCTTTCATCACGTCACCCAGCTTCATATCTGCTGCAACGCCCGGCACCACAACCGCACGGCCGCCCGCTTTCTCAACGCCTGCCGCCACTTTCTGGCCTTTACCCAGACGATCGCCAATCACTACGGTAATCTGTTCCATCTTTTGCTCCTTAAAGGTTGTCTTTCGCGACTTCGAAATGCACCGACAGCAGCCAGGCCTCTTCCTCGGGAAGATTGCCAAACTCGGCGACCACGTCGCGGGCAAGCGCCATTGATTCGGCAGAAATTTCATCAAACAAGCTGGCATCGACTTCTGGTAAGGGTTCACCCGTTACCGAGCGGTGCGCCATGGCGCGAACATGCGATGTCAGCATCTGTTCCTGTACGGCGTTGGGAATAATGTGGCGTTCACGCAGCAAGGCATACACCTGCGCCAGCATGCGGTCGGCCAGTTCCACCGATTCCCCCATGTCATTCATTACAGCTCCGTTATTCACTCGTCTTACCCCACTAATGGCTCTGAGGGTAAATTAACGGTGGGGGTTAAAAGTTTGTAGCGAGTTGTTTTCCACTTCGAAGTGGAAAGGCGCGCAGCGATAGTGATCCGTGCCGCAAAAAGGGCCGTGACCACGATTTATCACTGGAAGAATGTGATTGAGATCGCAAGAGTGAGCAGAAAAATGGAAGGAAATGCGAATAATGAATGGACGATAAAAATGAAAAAATGTGATGGGGATAGCGTTTACTTATGGGAGGCAGTAGCGTGATGGCTTGTCCGGCCTACGGTTATGCAGGCCGGAAAGCGCAGATTAGCGGAACTTCTTGTGGTTTTCGTTGCGCGTGGTTTTCAGCTCTTCCGCAACGGCTTTCGCCTCTTTGACTTTACCTTCGTTAGCCAGCTTCAGCGCGCCGTCAATCTGGCCGATCAGCGTGTCAAAACCGTGACGGAAATCCTTCATCTCCGGGCTGTCCGGGGATTTGTTTTCCAGCTTCGGCGGCGTGCCTTTTTGCGCGTCCAGCGCGGCTGCGCGCATTTTGGTTAACGCGTCTTTCAGTTCAGTCGCATTATCCGTTTTTTCGACGATCTTCAGGTTATCGTTGAGGATCCCCATGTCATCTTCGAGATCGGCTGCAAACGCTGAAGAGCCAAAAACCAGCGTTGAAGCCGCGACGATCGCTAACAGGTGTTTACGCATTGCTCACTTCCTTTTTTATTATTAAAAAATAAACAAACGCCAGATACCCTCAATAATTCACACAGCTTGAAGTATGACGAGTATCACTGCCCGGCGATTTTCATCTCCGGTAACAAGACCGAACCACACTGGATATTACTACGCGTTTCAATATCGTTCCCCACGGTCACAATATTACGCCACATCTCTTTTAAGTTACCGGCGATGGTAATTTCACTCACCGGGTACTGAATTTCGCCGTTTTCGACCCAGAAGCCCGCCGCGCCGCGCGAGTAATCGCCGGTAATGCCGCTTACGCCCTGTCCCATCAGCTCGGTAACCACCAGGCCTGTGCCCATCTCTTTGAGCAACTGCTCGAAGCTTAGACCCTGTCCCGGAATTCGCCAGTTGTGGATCCCACCTGCATGACCGGTGCTCTTCAGCCCCAGCTTACGTGCGGAATAGTTGGTCAGCAGCCATTGGGTCAACACGCCGTCTTTAATAATGTCGCGGCGTTCGGTCCGTACGCCTTCGCTGTCGAATGGTGAAGACGCCAGCCCTTTGCGCAGGTGCGGATGTTCTTCAATGGTCAGCCATTCCGGCAGAATTTGTTTGCCCAGCGAGCCGAGCAGGAAGGTGGATTTACGGTACACCGAACCACCGGCGATCGCGCCAACCAGGTGTCCGAACAGTCCAGTCGCCACTTCATTGGCGAAAATCACCGGCGCTTTCATGGTGGACAGCTTACGCGGAGACAGGCGAGATAAGGTACGGCGAGCACAATCTGCCCCCACCCATTCCGGCGTTTGCAGATCGCCCATCGCCCGGCCAATGGTGTAGGCGTAATCACGCTCCATATCGCCATTTTCTTCCGCGATCACACAGCTGGAAAGGGAATGACGCGTGGAGCAGTAGCCCTGCAGCATGCCGTGGCTGTTGCCAAACACTTTGATGCCATAGTGGCTGTTAAAGCTGCCGCCTTCGGTGTTAGTGATACGCTTATCGGCCTGCAGCGCCGCCTGTTCAGCGCGGGCAGCCAGTTCGATAGCTTCGTCAGGGGACACTTCCGCCGGGTGGAACAGGTCTAGATCAGGCGCATCAAAGGCCAGCAGGTCTTTATCTGCCACGCCCGCGCACGGGTCCGGCGAAGTGTAACGTGCAATGTCCAGCGCGGCCTGCACGGTACGGGCAATCGCCTGCGGACTTAAATCGGTGGACGATGCGCTGCCCTTACGGTTCTGGTGATAAACCGTAATCCCCAACGCGCCATCGCTATTGAATTCTACGTTCTCCACTTCACCATAACGGGTGCTGACGCTAATACCCGTGGTCTTGCTTACAGCGACTTCCGCGCCATCCGACTTACCTGACGCTAATTCCAGTGCCGTCGAGACCGCTTCTTCCAGAATCTTACGCTGCGCTTCAACTTGTGAGATTACTTTCATCGCAAATGCCATAATGTAGAGAGAGTTTCTCTGAAGTCTAACAGAGAACCGTTTTTCAGTGCGCATCTTAACTGGTAACATTAGCCTCTTTTTTTAAGGAGCCTGACATGACTAAGCAGCCCGAAGACTGGCTCGACGACGTTCCCGGTGATGACATCGAAGACGAAGACGATGAAATTATCTGGGTCAGTAAAAGTGAAATAAAACGTGACGCCGAGGAGTTAAAACACCTGGGTGTGGAACTGGTAAAACTGGGGAAAAACGCGCTGGATAAAATCCCGCTTGATGCGGATTTACGTGCCGCGATTGAGCTGGCCCAGCGTATTAAGATGGAAGGTCGCCGCCGTCAGCTGCAGCTGATTGGCAAAATGTTGCGCCAGCGCGATGTTGATCCTATCCGTCAGGCGCTGGATAAGCTGAAAAACCGCCACAACCAACAGGTCGTTGTCTTCCATAAGCTGGAGCAACTGCGTGACCGTATGGTTGACGGTAACGATGAAGCTATCGAAGAAGTGATGAACCTGTGGCCTGACGCCGACCGTCAGCAACTGCGTTCGCTGGTGCGTAACGCCAGGAAAGAAAAAGCGGGCAACAAGCCGCCAAAATCTTCCCGCCAGATCTTCCAGTATCTGCGCGAACTGGCGGAAAACGAGGCCTAACCTCTTCGTCTGCCGAAAGTGCCGGATGGCGGTGCAAATACCTTATCCGGCCTACGATCCTTTGTAGGCCCGGTAAGCGTAGCGCCACCGGGCATTTTTTTACTCTTCTTCTGCCTGAGCTTTCTTCGCCAGACCATCCAGCAGTTTTTGATGGATGCCGCCAAATCCGCCGTTGCTCATCACCAGAATGTGATCGCCAGGCTGTGCGGTTTTCACCACCATATCTGCCAGTGCATCCACATCGCCACTCCAGTGTGCCGGCTGAACGCAGGCTTCAGCGACTTCTGCTACCTGCCAGGGAATGTGCGGCGGTTGCAGCAGGAACACTTCGTCCGCACGCCCTAACGACGGCGCGAGGTCATCTTTGCACAGCCCCATTTTCATGGTGTTCGAGCGAGGTTCCAGCACCGCGATGATGCGCGCCGTGCCACCCACTTTACCGCGCAGCGCCGCAAGCGTTGCCAGAATGGCCGTCGGGTGATGGGCAAAATCGTCATACACCGTCACGCCATTGGCTTCGCCGCGAAGCTCAAGACGACGACGGGCGTTGATGAACGAGCCCAGCGCATTGGCCGCATCCGCAGGCACAACGCCAACATGACGCGCGGCTGCAATCGCCATCAAACCGTTGTGCATGTTGTGCTCGCCCACAAGGCCCCACTTCACTTCGCCGACTTTTTCACCGTCCAGCCACACTTCCCACTCGGAGGCATCGGTAGTGAGCTTTTTCGCCTGCCAGTGACCTTGTTCGCCCACCAGCTCTTGTTCGCTCCAGCAGCCCATCGCCATCGTCTGTTTCAGATTGATGTCGTTTTCCGGGTAGATGATGCGTCCCTGGCCCGGCACGATGCGCACCAGGTGATGGAACTGTTTCTGAATAGCTTTCAGATCGTCAAAGATGTCCGCGTGATCGAACTCAAGATTGTTGAGGATCAGCGTGCGCGGGCAGTAATGCACGAATTTAGAACGCTTATCGAAGAACGCGCAGTCGTACTCATCCGCTTCAATCACGAAGAAGTCGCTTTCGCCCAGACGCGCGGAAACCTCAAAGTTGCCCGGAACGCCGCCGATCACAAAGCCAGGCTTATAGCCGCACGCTTCGAGGATCCAGGTCGCCATTCCTGCGGTGGTGGTTTTGCCGTGCGTCCCCGCAACCGCCAGAACCCAGCGATCGCGCAATACAAAGTCATGCAGCCACTGCGGGCCAGACATGTACGGAATGTTCTTTTCCAGCACCGCTTCCACGCACGGATTACCACGGGTCATGGCATTACCGATGATCACCAGGTCCGGCTGCGGGTCGAGCTGGCTGGCGTCATAACCCTGAATTAAATCAATGCCTTGCTTCTCAAGTAAGGTACTCATCGGCGGATACACATTGGCGTCCGAACCGGTTACTTCATGACCGAGCGAGCGCGCCAGCATCGCCAGACCGCCCATGAAAGTGCCACAAATTCCCAAAATATGAATGCGCATACGTCACTATCCTTTTTTAATCTGGGGGCCATTTTACGCACATGTCCGGCAAGTGAGAAACGCATTTCAGGATATTCCGTAGTTTGCTGGCGCGATTCACCTAAGCGCAACAATGGAAATATTTGTTAATATTGTTGCGGTCGCTTTACTCCACATAAATTGCAGGGAAAGTGTTATGAAAACGTTAGGTGAATTTATTGTCGAAAAGCAGCACGAGTTTTCTCATGCTACCGGTGAGCTCACTGCTTTGTTGTCGGCAATAAAGCTGGGCGCCAAGATCATCCACCGCGATATCAACAAGGCCGGTCTGGTCGATATCCTGGGTGCCAGCGGTGCTGAGAACGTGCAGGGAGAGGTTCAGCAAAAACTCGATCTGTTCGCGAACGAAAAACTGAAAGCTGCACTGAAGGCGCGCGACATTGTGGCGGGCATTGCCTCGGAAGAAGAAGATGAAATCGTCGTCTTCGAAGGCTGTGAACACGCAAAATATGTTGTGCTGATGGATCCGCTGGATGGCTCATCCAACATCGATGTTAACGTCTCTGTGGGTACGATTTTCTCTATTTATCGCCGCGTAACCCCAGTCGGCACGCCGGTCACGGAAGAGGATTTCCTGCAGCCGGGCAACAAGCAGGTTGCTGCGGGCTACGTTGTTTATGGTTCTTCCACCATGCTGGTGTATACCACCGGCTGTGGTGTACACGCCTTCACCTACGATCCTTCTCTGGGCGTATTCTGCCTCAGCCAGGAACGTATGCGCTTCCCGGCGAAAGGCAGCACGTACTCCATTAACGAAGGCAACTACATCAAATTCCCGAACGGTGTGAAGAAGTACATTAAATTCTGTCAGGAAGAAGATAAGTCAACCCAGCGCCCGTACACCTCGCGCTACATTGGCTCTCTGGTTGCGGATTTCCATCGCAATCTGCTCAAAGGCGGGATCTACCTGTACCCAAGCACCGCCAGCCACCCGCAAGGCAAGCTGCGTCTGCTGTACGAATGCAACCCGATGGCCTTCCTGGCCGAACAGGCGGGCGGCAAAGCCAGCGATGGTAAAGAACGCATTCTGGATATCACCCCGGAGAGCCTGCACCAGCGCCGCTCCTTCTTCGTGGGTAACGACCACATGGTTGAAGATGTAGAACGCTTTATCCGCGAGTTCCCGGACGCGTAAACGCCATATCCCGGTCTACTGCACGTTGTAGGCCGGATAAGCGAAGCGCCATCCGGCACGATGCGGTGATATTGCCGGATGGCGGCGTAAACGCCTTTATCCGGCCTACAAAATCCATCGTTCGGTTAGGCTGTTTGTAGTTTAAATACGGCCATGGCTTCGATTAGCGCTGAAGACTGCTCTTCCAGCGAACGGGTAGCCGCAGAAGACTGCTGTACCAGCGCCGCATTTTGCTGCGCCGTTTCATCCATCTGAATTACCGCAATATTTACCTGCTCAATACCGCGACTCTGTTCCTGGGAGGCGCTGGCAATTTCACGCATCAGTTTGGTCATGCACATCACTTCATTGGCGATCTCATCCATGGTTTCCCCCGCCTGCTGCGCCAGCTCGCTGCCTTCCCCCACGTGGGTGTGCGAATCGCTGATTAACGTGCGGATCTCTTTGGCCGCCTCGGCGCTGCGGCTGGCCAGATTACGTACTTCACCAGCAACGACCGCAAAGCCCCGCCCCTGCTCGCCGGCGCGCGCCGCTTCAACGGAAGCATTGAGCGCCAGGATATTGGTCTGGAAAGCAATACCGTCGATTACGCTGAGGATGTCGGCGATTCGGCTGGAACTACCGGAAATATCGCGCATTTTCTCGATCACATAACACACCATTTCGCTACCGCGATCGGCGGTATCCGACACCGATTTTGCCAGCTGATGCGCCTGTTCCGCGTTCTGCGCATTCTGTTTCACGGTCGCTGTGAGTTCTTCCATACTGGCGGCGGTTTGCTCCAGCGAAGTGGCTGTCGATTCAGTGCGTTGTGCCAGATGCTGGTTCCCGGCCGTCAGTTCACGACTGCCAATATCAATTTGCGAGCTGGCATCACGTACGCGTTGTACCGAGTCGGCCAGCGCATGGCGCATTTCATCCATCGCTGCGTTCAGGCGGTTGAATTCGGCGCTGGCCGACAGCGCAGCAACCGACGATAAATCTCCCATCGCCAGACGTTCCAGTTGCTCAACTATGTTATCCAGCGGTTTGAGGAACTTATTTCGCAGCATAAACCAAATAACCGCCAGCAATGCGATAGCCGCCAGCATCGCTGCGCTCATAATACCTTGGTAAATCAATGAAGTAATGACACGAGTAGAGGCATATAGCCCCATTCCGCCGGTCAGTAACAGAAGGAACGTCAGCAGAGACAATAACACCAACAAACTTGATCGAATTGAAAGGGATTTTGGCATTGTTATATTTCCGGTTGTAGGGTTAAAACAGACCTGTACAGAACCTATCGACTACAACCGGAAAAAGTTTAGATATTTAAATGTTTTGTGAAAAATCAGGATGTTACTTTGGTGTTGCCGCCGTACCTACTCGGGTAACTGGCGAGCTTTGACGATTTTCCCAAAGCACCGTCAGGCCGCGCTGTAAGGCAATAAAAATAAACAACAAAATACCAATCGCGATCTTCGTCCACCAGGAACTTAATGTGCCGTCAAAATTAATGTAGGTCTGAATCAGTCCTTGAATGGCGACGCCAAACAACGTGCCTAATACCGTCCCGACCCCGCCGCTCAGCAGCGTTCCGCCAATCACCACCGAGGCAATCGCATCCAGCTCGACGCCAACGCCCGCCAGCGCATAGCCCGCCTGGGTATAAATGGAAAAAACAATGCCGGCAAGTGTGGCAAGCCCGGTAGACAGCATATAGATACGAATGGTGGTGCTGCGGGTTGAGATGCCCATCAGGTTGGCAGAGGTGGCGTTGCCGCCAATCGCGTAAACCTGATTACCAAAGCGCGTACGGTGCGCCAGGAATATGCCAATGACGACAACCGCCAGCATCAGCAATCCCATCGCGCTCAGGCGACCACCGCCGGGAATTTTCCATGCCAGGCTTGAGAGCGTGTCATAAACCGGATGGTTAATCGGGATGGATTCTTCTGAGACCAGATAACTGACGCCGCGCAGGAAGAACATTCCCGCCAGAGTAATGATGAATGCTGGGATCTTCAGCGCATCAATCAGTAACCCCATAAACGCGCCAAACGCGCAGCCCATCAGCAAAACCAAAGGGAACGCCAGCAGCGGGGAAATGCCCCAGTAGCCGATGGCTTTCGCCAGAAATACGCCGGTAAACGCGATCACCGAGCCAACGGAAAGGTCGATCCCGCCAGAGAGAATCACGAAGGTCATGCCGACGGCGATAATGCCTAAAAAAGCGTTATCGGTCAGAATATTGCAGATTACCCGGGTGGAAGCAAAAGCGGGAAACTGCGTCAGGCAGTAAAGGTAGCCCAGCACAAACACGCCGAGGGTGATCATCAGCGGTAAATTACGTTTTATCATGACCACGCACTCCTTTTATCAGGCTGATAAAGCGTTGTGATTGCACAATCAGCACACACAACACCACCACGGCTTTGACCACCTGATTCAGTTCCGGCTGGAAGCCCGACAGTAAAATCCCGGTGTTCATGCCCTGAATAATCAACGCGCCGATCACCGACAGCAGCAGATTAAAGCGCCCGCCCATCAGCGAGCCGCCGCCGATAACCACCGCGAGAATGGCATCCAGCTCCAGCCACAATCCGGCGTTATTGGCGTCTGCCCCGCGGATATCCGCCGTGACGATAATGCCAGCGATAGCCGCGCACAGGCCGCTCAGCACATAGGTGAGCATCACGATAATGCGAGTGTTCACCCCGGCATTTTTTGCCGCACGAATGTTGATGCCCACCGCTTCTATAAACATACCCAGCGCCGTTTTCCGCGTCAGCAGCCAGAACACCACCAGCGTGAGCAGTGCAATAATTACCGGCGTGGGGAACAGTAACAGCGAGCCGCTGCCAAACCATGAAAGTTCTGGCGAGTTGAAGGTGACGATCTGCCCGGAAGTGATGAGCTGCGCCACTCCACGCCCGGCCACCATCAGAATAAGCGTAGCGACGAAGGGTTGGATCTTGAGGATGGCCACCAGAATTCCGTTCCACAATCCCGCCAGAATGCCGGAGCCTAAGGCGGCAAGCAGCACCACAGGTAGACTGTGCCCGGCCACCGTCATCGCCGCAGTCGTCGCGCCGGCAATAGCCATGACGGCGCCCACGGAAAGGTCGATACCGCCGGTGGCAATCACCAGCGTCATACCAATCGCCAACAGCGCCACGGGCGCGGCGCGGTTGAGAATATCAATCGGGCTGCCGAACAGCCGACCATCCTGCAAAATCACCTGGTAGAAGTGCGGCGCGACCAGGCTATCCACCAGCAGCACCAGCAGCAACGCCACCAGTTGCGGCATCCCCTTTGGCCAACGGAACCGCCGTTTAGGTGGATTGGATTGAGGGAGAGATTGAGGCATCACCATAGTCTCCTTAGGCCGCAATGGCATTCATGATCGCCGGTACGGACAGTTCAGCCAGTGGGATCTCAGCCACCTGTTTGCGATCGCGCATAATAATGACCCGATCGGCATAACCCACTAACTCTTCCAGTTCGGATGAAATCACCAGCAGCGCCAGACCATCCGCGCACAGCGTTTCGATCAGGCGGATGATCTCCGCATGTGCGCCAACGTCGATCCCGCGCGTGGGTTCATCGAGGATCAGGAACTGCGGTTTGGTCAATAACCAGCGCGAGAGCAATACTTTTTGCTGATTGCCGCCGGAGAGAAATTCGATCGGCTGTTCAGCGTTGGGGGTGCGAATACCAAGCTGGCGAATAAAACGCTCGGCAATCTCGTTTTGTTCTTTCCGTGATACAGGTCGCAGCCAGCCGCGCTGCGCCTGCAACGCCAGAATGATGTTTTCCCGCACCGAAGCGGCGGCGATAATGCCATCCGTTTTGCGATCCTCCGGACAGAAACCGATCCCCAGACACGAAGCCTGATGCGGCGATCGTAAGGTCTGTGGTTTGCCTTTGATCAGCGCAGTGCCGCTGTCGGCGGGTTTAATACCGAAGATCACCTCCGCCGTTTCCGTTCGCCCGGATCCCAGTAGTCCGGCGAGACCGACGATCTCACCGGGACGCACCTGCAAATCAAACGGCGCGATGGTGCCTTTCTTGCCAAAGCCGCTAAATGCCGCCACCGGTTTATCACTCAGCAAGGTGCGTCCCGCACGCTGTAGCGCATGGGTGTCCAGTTCGCGGCCCAGCATCATTTTGACCAGTTCGATTTGCGGTAATTCCCGGGTTTCACGGCAGCCAACGAAGCCGCCGTTACGCAGAACGGTAATGCGATCGCTGACCTGATAAACCTGATCGAGGAAGTGGGTGACGAAGATCAGACTGACGCCCCGATCGCGCAGATGTCGCATCAGGCCGAACAGCATTTCAACTTCCTGGGTATCGAGGCTGGCGGTAGGTTCATCGAGGATCAGCACTTTCGCGGAGAGATCGATCGCCCGACAGATGGCGACGATCTGTTGCATCGCCACGGAAAAACGGTTCAGCGGTTCGCGTACGTCGAGGGAAAAACCGTATGACGCCATCAGCTCCGTCGCGCGTTTTTCCATCTGCTTGCACTGAAGCAGGCCAAAACGCCGCGGCTCACGGCCAATAAATAAGTTATCCGCTACCGACATATTGGGCAGCAGGTTCACTTCCTGGTACACGGTGCCAATCCCCAGTTGCTGGGCATGGGCGGTGTTTTTGGGGGAGATCGGTTGGCCTTCGAGCCAGATAGTACCGCGATCGGCATGGTAAACACCGGTCAGCGCTTTGATGAGCGTCGATTTGCCGGCTCCGTTTTCTCCCAGCAGCGCCATAATCTCGCCACGACGCAAGCTGAAATCCACGTTATCCAACGCTTTGACGCCGGGAAAGAATTTGCTTAATCCTTCGGTGCGGAGGATTTCCTGATATTGGTCGGTGGTCATGGTTCCCCCTGCATCACGCCGGATGGCGCTACGCTTATCCGGCCTACAAAAGAGCGTAATGTAGGCCGGGCAAGCGCAGCGCACCCGGCATTTTCATGAAGGCTTAGTAGCCCATGTTTTTCTTCTTCTCTAACTCTTCTTTCGCCGTATCCGGCAGATAGAGGATCGACTTGGTAATGGTCAGCTTCTCAGGCATCGTGCCGTCTTTTTTGAATTTCTCCAGCGCGTCGAATGCCGGACCAGCCATATTCGGCGTCAGCTCGACGCTGGCGTTGGCTTCGCCGTCAATCATCGCTTTGTAGATATCCGGTACGCCATCGATGGAACCGGTGAGAATATCTTTGCCAGGTTTCAGGCCCGCTTCTTTGATCGCCTGAATCGCACCGATCACCATGTCATCATTGTGGGCGTAAACCATGCAGATGTTCTTGCCGTTGTTTTCCGCTTTGATAAAGCTCTCCATCACTTCTTTCCCTTTACTGCGGGTAAAGTCGCCGGACTGAGAGCGGATAATTTTGATGTTTGGCGCATTAGCGATAGCTTCAGCAAATCCTTTTTTACGATCGATAGCCACGCTGGCCCCGACGGTCCCTTGCAGCTCAACGACGTTACACGGCTTGCCGTCCACTTGTTTAATCAGCCAGTCACCGATCAATTTACCTTCCAGCACGTTGTCGGCGGTGACGGTGGTCATATAGAGAGATTTGTCTTTTACATCGATGGAACGATCGAGCAAAAAGACCGGAATGTCGGCATCTTTAGCTTCTTTTAAAACCGGCTCCCAACCCGTTGCCACGACCGGCGCAATAAAGATGGCGTCGACGCCCTGCGCAACAAATGAGCGGACTGCTTTAATCTGGTTTTCCTGCTTTTGCTGGCCGTCAGCGATTTTCAGAGTAATACCACGCTTTTCGGCCTCGCTTTTCGCGACGTTGGTTTCTGCGGCGCGCCAGCCGGATTCAGAGCCAACCTGCGAAAATCCTACGGTTAAAGGGGCTGCCATTGCCATAGACGACATGGCTGCCGAAACTGCTGTGACTAAAAGTAAGCGCTTCCACATAAGTGCGTCCTCGTAGGGTGATTATTGTTGGTTAATTAACCGTTGCGAAAAAACTATAGACAATTGAGCATGTAACGGATTGCGTTACATCACACTTCAAAAAAGTAAATAAAACGTTAATCACAACTTTGTAATCGCTTTCATCTAGCTATGAAAAATGCGGCTGAAGATATGGATTTTTCTGTCACTACAGAGAAGTAAAAAGAAGAAAATGCGCGCAGAGAAAGCGAAAACAAGCGGAGACATTCAGCGCGAGTTGGCTATAATACCCGCCACTTGTTTGCCATAGCTTATTTAAAGGAAACAGACATGAGCTTACTCAACGTCCCTGCTGGTAAAGACCTGCCGGAAGATATCTACGTTGTTATCGAGATCCCTGCCAACGCAGATCCGATCAAATACGAAGTTGACAAAGAGAGCGGCGCCCTGTTCGTTGACCGCTTCATGTCCACCGCGATGTTCTATCCGTGCAACTACGGTTACATCAACCACACCCTGTCTCTGGACGGTGACCCGGTTGACGTTCTGGTCCCGACTCCGTACCCGCTGGAGCCAGGTTCAGTGATCCGCTGCCGTCCGGTTGGCGTACTGAAAATGACTGACGAATCCGGTGAAGATGCGAAACTGGTTGCGGTACCGCACACCAAGCTGAGCAAAGAATACGATCACATCAAAGATGTGAACGACCTGCCGGACCTGCTGAAAGCGCAGATCACCCACTTCTTTGAGCACTACAAAGATCTCGAAGCGGGCAAATGGGTAAAAGTTGACGGTTGGGACAACGCTGAAGCTGCTAAAGCTGAAATCGTTGCTTCCTTCGAGCGCGCGAAGAAGTAAGTTCGCGTTAGCGTATAGCCCTGAACGCCAGCCTCTGGTTAGTAAGGGTTTTTTAATTCCTACTTTCTTTTCACCTCCCCTTCGCTGTTTTCTTTTTGACCTACCAGAATGGGTAGTCACATTTCATTTATCTTAATTGCGAATGAGATTAGATCTCATTATCATCTTCGGCATGTAAATAAATGTGAATAAAAGTCAATGAACCTCCATAATGTGAAGTCCCTGAAACGCTATTCCTGTGTGGCGCTCGCCACAGCACTGTTATTTACCAGCCTGTCCAGTATGGCGCAGACGCTACCTGAGAAAGATTTTCTGACCCGCGACATCGGTAACGGCGTGTATGAACTGGCGGTTGATAGTCAGCAGAATGCGCTTTTTGCCGCCTCCTCGCCGTCGTTCGATAAAGATAAAACCCGCGGGCTTATCTACAAACTTGACCTGGAGAAGCTCACGACGACTGAAGTCATCGAAACCAGCCGTCGTGCCTTTGCCACTGCCCTGGATGAAGAAAGCCAGGTGCTGTACGTGGGCAACACGCTGGAAGGTTCAGTCACGCTAATCGACACCCGCAGCGGTAAAGAGCTGGCGATACTGCAACTGAGCGAAGCTGAAAATCCGAAAGATATTATCCATACCCGTGAAATGGTGCTCGATAAACAGCATCACCGCCTTTACGTTTCCGGCGTGGCTGAAAAGGGGATTGTCTGGGTAGTGGATACGCAAAAGCGTGAGAAAATCGCCACCCTTGAAAACATGGGCCAGTACCCGACAGGCATGGCCGTCGATGCAAATAAGAACCGCCTGTATGTCGTAAATGGCCGTAACGAACTTATTACACTGGATACCACCAACCATCAAATTATTAGCCGCTTTAGCATTGAGCCAGGCAAAAAACATTTTTTCCTGAATATTGCTTTGGATGCAAAAAATAATCGCGCATTCCTGACCGATCCTGATTTAGCGGATGTACTGGTTGTTGATATTAATAACGGTAAGGTTATTGCACCCATTAAAGTTATCAATTCGCTGGCGGTGATATATAACGAAAAACGCCAGGAAGTTTATATCACCCACCGTAATGCAAAGCGCATCAGCATTGTGGACAGCAAGACTTATCAGGTAAAACAAAGCATTGAAACCAATGCCCTACCTAACAGCCTGGCGCTCTCGGCTGATGCCAACACCCTGTATGTCAGCGTCAAACAGCCGGAAAAAATGACCGGAGTGAAGCCCGACTACGTACTGAAAATCGATCTCTCTAAATATTAATAATTAAAAACGCTTCTTACACCTTGCAGCTTTTCCGGGTTGCAAGGTGATGCTTTTATTTTTTTACTTTTCAGGTGTCTTATATTATGAAAACGCGTCAACTTATTACGCTGACAGGGATCGTTGCATTCTCAGGCGGTGTTATTTTCCCCACTCAGGCAGAAGAACTCACCGAAACCTCACGCAATAATGAAGATGAAATGGTGATCACCGCATCCGGGTTCTCGCAGCAAAAGCGCGAAGCGCCGGCCACCATTTCCGTTATCGATCGTAAAACGTTGGATATTCAGCCGGACCGTAGCATTGGTGAAGCGATTAAAAACCTTCCTGGCGTCTCGGTTACCAACAGCAGCGGCATGAACGCTGGCAGCATTATGATCCGCGGCATGGACCCTTCTTATACCGCTTTTATGGTCAACAGCGTCAAACAAAATACCGGTGAATCTCGTCCTTACGGACATGATATCGGTACTGAAGCCAACTTCTTACCGCCAATGGAGGCCATTGAGCGTATCGAAGTTATCCGCGGGCCAATGTCCTCGCTGTACGGCTCAGATGCCATCGGCGGTGTGGTCAACGTTATTACCAAAAAACCGTACGGCGCAAAAGAGTGGACAACGGCAATCGCCGCCAATACCTGGCTTCAGGAACACCAGTATTTGGGTAATACCAGCCAGATGAATCTGTTCACCATGGGGCCGATTGTGCCCGATGTTCTGGGCCTTAGCGTGGCGGCCGACTGGCTCGACCGTCGCGATGACGATCGCAATAACTATTTCGGCAAACACAACCGTAAATCCGTTGATATGACGCTGGGCCTGGCCGCCAGCGAAAATAACCTGTTTGATCTCAACGTGGTCACCGGTGAGCAGGAGAAAAACCGTACTCAGAAACGCGGCGCACCGTGGTCATGGCTGTTCGATCGTAATGCCGCCACTCTGACGCATACCGGCTGGTATGCAGACGACACCATCGCGACGACCAACTACATAAATTATGAAAAAGGCCGTTCGAAGTACGTTTATGACGGACAGTCGCCGCAGTATGTGCAGATGGAGAACTACGTCGCCAATTCGCAAACTACCTTCACGCTCGACAACCATAAACTGACCGTTGGGGCGAATTTTACCCGTGAAGAGCTGAATGACAGATTTGATGTGGCCAACAAAACGCTGCCCGGATCTGAGCCCGTGACCAAAATCAGCCGTAACGGTTGGGCATTGTTTGCTGAAGACGGCTGGAGCATTGACGATTTTATCCTGACCACTTCAGCCCGTATGGATCAGGATGATAACTTTGGCACGCATATCACGCCAAAAATGTACGGTAACTGGGCCTTCAGCAATGACTGGGCGCTGAAGGGCGGCGTTTCCGCAGGCTATAAAAAACCAGAGCTGCGTGCGACATCCAGTAACTTCGTCACCCCATATGGCTCGACCGTACCTTATCCCTTCCTGACAGTCGGTAACGACGACCTGAAACCTGAACAAAGCGTTAACTCTGAGCTGGGCCTCTACTGGACGGGGGATGCGCTGTCGCTGGATAGCACCGTCTTCTACACCCAGTTCAAAGACAAAATTGCCGAACAAACTATTTGCGAAACCACGTCGACGAATCAGTGCTCCGTGAATGGCTACAAAGCCGATTCCGTCAGTAAATACTTCAACGTTAGCAAGGCGGACGTTTACGGCATAGAACTTAATGCCGACTGGCAGATTAGCGCCGATGTGAAAGCCAACGCTAACTACACCTGGAACCACAGCGAACAGAAAAGCGGCGTGAACAAAGGCTACGCGCTCAATGATTATCCGCGCCATATGGCGAACCTGTCGCTGAACTGGGCGGCAACGCAGAGCCTGGACGTATGGAGTACGGTGAATTATCGCAGCAGTAACCGCAACAGCGGCAATAACTATAAGTACGATGACTACACGATGGTCGACGTAGGCGTACGTTATAAGCTCAATAAGCACACGCAACTGATGGCAGGGGTCTACAACGTGCTGGATGAGGATCCGAAACTGACAACCGCGTGGAATGAATCCGCGCAGGTAGAAGGACGCCGCTATAACCTCGGCGCGCGCGTGGAGTTTTAAGCCTTTAATAAACAACGCCACCCGAAGGCGGCGTTGTTTATTCTCGTAGGCGATATATCAGTACTGGTCTCTGTCTAACCAGTTACCGCTTTCAATCAGCGTTAAGCCATCAACCGGACGTTGGTACACGTACATCCATGCACTTCCGTACGGCGTTTGAATTAACTGGCGTGCGTATTCACCGCCGCGGGTACGCAGAGCGTCAAGCTCTGCCAGCGTGGCGTTATCAATACGATAAACTTCCCCGTGTACTGTCCCATTTCCCGGAACGGCGCCTGGATAGTGGCCCAGGCTGTACAACTGGTAGTTGTCGATACTGAAATTTCCCAGCAACAGGGCATTGGTCATCCAGTGGCTGTTGCCTTGTTTGGTTCGTAAACTGCCGTAGACAAATATTCGCATTGCTAAAACTCGAACTGATAGAGCAAATCAAGTGCCTGATCTACGCCAGACACTGCTTCCAGATATAGCTTAGGCATCAGGCGATAACGTAGCGTGAGTGTCGCTAAGGAGTCAAATATACCCACACCATATTTCACCTGCAGACCTGGCAGTACGTATCCGCTGACAACCACCTGAGATGAGTCGCCCACCCCTTGCGTGTCCAGTGCCAGATTGCTTACGCCAAATGTCTCCCCGATTTTACCCACAACCTGACCACTTTGTGCAACCCCCAGACCAATAAGCATTGAGGTCATCGCCGCGCTGTCGCTCTGTTCGCTATCAAGTCCTTGTCCGCGTAACAGGTAGGAAAGCGCCATTTGCTGCGACATTGCCGGGTCAGAGAAGATCTCCGCCTTCGGTTCATCGGCTGTACCGGTGACGCGAACGCCAGCGATCACGTCGTCTTCGGTGGCATCCGGGTTACGAATTGCCTCGATATTGAGTAACGGCTGATCCGGCGGACCGGAGAACAATAGCTCGCCCTTACGCACAATCAGATCCTGACCATAGGCATGGAAGCGCCCGCTCGGAATATTTATCTGTCCGTTCAGCCCCAGCCCTTGCTTATCCTGCACCACTTTCAGATCGCCCGTCAGACGCGCTTTCAGACCAAAGGCGTCAATACGCACGTTGTTGCCAACGTGGATGTTCAGGTTACTGTTGATCGGAATGCCGGCTGTCTGCGGTTTCTCCGGCTGCAGATTGTTGTTAAGCATGACCATATCGCTGGAAACCCCAACCGCGCTCTCCGGCAGGTCGTGTACGACGATACGCGCCCACGGCACATCCACGTTGCCATCGAGAGTAAACAGGCTTGGCGTGGCTTCAAAGACCACGTCCGGCGATACGTCCAGGCGGACCATCGGCGGTACGGTAATACGTACCCTGCTGCCTTTAGCCGCGACGCGCGCCCGCCAGTTGTCTATTTGACTCCAGTCGGCGTCACCGCTCAGATTGATTTCTCCCTGCTGCGTGCGCACCACGCCCGCCAGCGTGGAGCGTGTTCCGGTGAAGTTAACGGCTAACTGGCTTGGCTGCATGTCAAACGGCATAAAGTTACCGTCGATATCCAGACCGCTCAGTTGCAGCTGTCCGAGCAGTTGCGGGCTTTGCACATCGCCGCCCAGACGCAGGTTGGCGTTGATCGTCCCAGCCGCTTTTTCGCCGCGCGAGAAAATGGGGTTCACCATCGCCAGATTGAAGTTGCGGATATTGACGTTACCGCCCAGGCTACGACGTCCTTGCGGATCCGTTACCTGCACCTGACCGTCAAACTGCCCGTTGTTGGTCAGGCGAATCAGCCAGCCCAGCTCGGCACGGTTATTGTGCAGGTCGGCGGTCAGATTCAGCGTTTCAAACGCCACAGGGAGCGGCGCATCGTTTACGCTTTGCGTGACCTTCACGTTACGTCCGGAAAGCGTGACCTGCCCCTGTGGCAGCCCCTCTTTAGTGGTGTCCCAGCTCACATCAGCTTTGCCGGTGAACACGCCGCTGGCCTGGGTTGTATCCGGCATAAACGGTTTTAACATCGCCAGGTCGAAGCGGTTAAGGTTCACCACCGCGCGTCCCGATGCGCCGGCATCAATGGTTTGCGGTACGCACAGTTCCGCATTCGGGTTGTTCCAGCAGTGCGGCCCAATGCTGATTTTTTGCTCCTGATTGCGGTAATCCAACGCGACAGAACGGTTGAGCGACCACGGACCGACCGGCGTCTGGAAGCGAGTATTGCTTAACGCCCCTTTCCAGCGCTGTTCTTTGCGATCAAAACTCCCCGCAAGGTCCAGTTGACCGGAAACCGGCTCACCCTGAATGCGCAACTGCAGCTCATGCTGCTTTTCACTGCCTTTGGCGTTGAGCGTCACCAGACCAATATTCACGTCAGGTTGTACAATCCGCTCTACGCGAACGTTGAGATTACCCGCGATTTGCTCGGCCGATTTCACGTCGCCTTCGACACGTACCTGAGCGATGGAAAGCGCCTGCCAGCGCAGACCGCGGGCGGTGATATCCGCCAGCAGCTGTGGCGCTTCAACCGTACCGCGAACTTTTACCAGCCCTTTCGCCGTCCCGCCTAATCCCGGTAGCGCGTTATCCAGGCTCGGTGCATCAATCGTCGCGTCGAGATTGAGGTCTTTGACCCCCAGTTCCCCTTTCACGTCCGCACTGTTGCGTCCCAGTTCCAGATGCAGGCCAGGGATCGTCCACTGCAGGTAGCTGTTCCCCTTCAGCGAACCGTTCACATTGACCTTGTTCTGCTTCACGTTGCCGGTCAGCTTCAGCTCCGGAACCTCCATCTGCCAGCTTCCGCCGTACAGACTGCCGCGCGTTTTCACCAGGCCATTCAGTTTTGACGGCCAGTCCGGGATCGCTTTCGCGGTATTGATACCATCCAGCGTTAACTCGCCGCGCCAGCTGATCGCCTGCTGCCAGTCCACCAGCGCTTTCAGCTCGGTTTTTCCTTCCAGCGCCGCAATGCTGAGTTTGTCGAGATTGATCTGCTGTTCGTTGCCTTTGGCGTCCAGCGTGATGGTAGCCGGAGGAATATCCTGCCCTTTCACGGCGGTACGCATCGACAGCGTATAGTCTGTCATCTTGCCGGTTAGTTTGAGCTTGATGTCATCGGCCTGGAACTGTTTGTCGCCGGTAAACGGCCAGTAAACCTGCTTACTCACCACCTCAATGTTGAGCGGCAATCCGGCTTCTGCCAGACGCGTCTGCGCCCGCAGGTCCATATCCACCGGACCAGACAAATTGACGCCGACTTCCAGCTGTTCACGCAGCGCGCCGCCGACCTTCAGCTTCACCTTTTCACCTTTTAACGGGTCGATGTTGAGTGTGCTGGTTAACGTAATATCAACCGGCCATGTGTCGGTGAGTTGCGCCGTGCCGCTGGCTTTTACCGTTCCCTGATTCGAGTCGATATCCAGCGCATCAAGCTTCATGTTGCCGTCAATGCTGCTCACTTTCAGCAGCATGTTATGTACCGTTAAATCTGTATCCCCGGTCACGCGCAACTGCTCGCCACGAAACTCTTCAATGTTGAGATTGAGCGGCAGATGGACATCGGTCATTTCCGGCAGCACCGGTTTTGAGAACAGATCTTTTAGCGTTTCGCCGAGCGGTTTTTCATCCGGCTGCGGGTTTTGAATCTTCGGTTCGACGACCTCTTCCTGCGCCACTTCGGCCACTTTAGGCAGGGCAATCAGCAGCCCCTGTAATGACGTTGGCTTCAGCGTCAGCGTTTTTTCCTGCCAGTTCAGGCCGGAGGTAAAATCCAGCACCGAAACTGTGGTGTCATCGATTTTGATGTTGATGTTGTTCAGCGCCACGCGCGAAAGCGTAATTGGGTAAGGCGTGGAAAGGTTGAGCGGACCGCTCTCTTCTTCTTCAACCGGCGCTGAGGGCGGCATCTTTTTGCTGTCGATCGCCACGTTGATGTTTTTCAGCGCCAGATCGTTGACGCACAGGCTGCTGTCCCACAGGCAGTTAAGCCCCACGGCCAGATGCACTTCACCAGCATTCACCGCCACGCCAGGCTGGTCGTAACGAATATTTTTGAGCGATAGATCCCGCCAGCCGCCGGTGACCTGACCAATTTCCAGACCCGGAACCCAACGATTAGCCGCTTTGAAGATCAGATGCAGGCCCGAGGTGGTGCCAACGAGGAACGCCACCGTGCCTAACAGCAGCAGGATAAAAATCAGCACGCCGAGGCTTATCTTCTTCCATAAACTCATAATTCAGGCCCCAGACCGATGTAAAACTGTAAACCATGTTCATCTTTGTCGCCGACAGGAACGGCAAAGTCGAGCTTGATGGGACCGACCGGCGATTGCCAGCGTACGCCGACCCCGGCGCCGGTTTTGAAATCGCTTTTGCGGATATCGCTGACCGCTTCGCCGCTATCGACAAACATCGCCCCCCACCATTTTCCGGTCACGTTGTACTGATATTCCAGCGAGCCGGTCGCCAGCTTCGAGGCCCCTTTCAGCTTGCCGTCGCTGCCTTCAGGCGAAATAGATTTGTATTTGTAACCACGAATGCTGCGATCGCCCCCGGCGAAGAAACGCAGATCCGGCGGCACTTTGTCGAAGTCGCCGGTTTCAATCCAGCCGAGGTTGCCACGCATCACAAAGCGGTGCCTGTCGTACAGCGTGCGGATCCAGACGTTTTGCGCCTGGAAGACGGAGAAATCAACGTCTGAACCCCAGGCCGTGTTGGAGTAATCAATAGAATAACGCTGAGAATCGCCCCACACAGGCATCAGGCCACCGCGCGAGCGCGTCCGGCTAATCATCACGCCTGGATAGAGCAGCATGGTGGTATTGGTGACGTTACCCTGAGTAAAGTGGTCAAGGCTCCAGCGCAGGTTAATCGCTCGCTGCCAGCCGCTGGAGAGATCCCAGTAGCGGGAAACCGCAAGCGTCGTGGAGTCCTGCTCGGTATCGTTTAAATCGGTACGCTTAAAGCCGCCCTGCACCAGGTAATACTGCTCCAGCGGGTTCTTTAACAACGGCATTTTATAACTGAAATCAAGAACCTGCTCTGGCGCCGAGATACTGGCGCTGGTGGTCAGGCTGTGGCCGTAGGAGTTCATCCACGGCTTTTTCCACGAGGTTTTTACCCGTGGCCCGACGTCAGTTGAATAACCGACCCCGGTTTCGATGGTGTTTTCGGTTCGCGGCGAGACCACGCCTTTTAGCGGCAGTACTTTGGTTTTGCGGGCTTTATCAAATTCCGGCGCGACGACCACAGAATTAAACCAGCCGGTCGCCGACAGACGACGGTTCAGTTCGCCCAGATCTTTCGACTCGTACTCTTCACCTTCTTTAAAAGGCACCAGATTTTGCAGGTACTCGTCGCGAATTTGCGAACCTTCAAAGGTGACATGTCCAAAGCGATAGCGTTCGCCGCTGTTGTAATCGATATCCCAGAACGCCTGGCGGCGCTCAAGCGCTATGCCAAGCTGGCTTTTATTAAATTCACTGTCGAAATAGCCTTTGCGCAGCGCCACGCTGGTGAGTGACTTTTTGAAGTTGTCATAGTCCCCCTGATTCAGCACGGTGCCAATTGCCGGCCGCGTTTTCAGCAGATCGAGATAATCTTTGTCCGTACGCGCGCCACCGCGCAGAATCACCTCGGTGCCGCCAATCAGCACCGGCTCGCCAGCATTCACTTTGGCAATCAGCACCTGACGTCCTTTCGCCGGCGGCGGACGCAGTTCGAAATCAATGGTTGGCTCAAAGTAGCCCAGCGCCTTTAGCCCTTCGCGGATGGCATCATCAACGCGCGCACGAAAGCGTCGGTCCGGAGTGACTTCATCACTTTGAATCGTGGACAGCTGCGCACGGACGTTTTTCTCCAGCGGTCCTGATAATCCTTCGACCTGTAAGCGAACATTCGCGGCGGCGGCGGAGCCACTTAAGCACAGTAATCCCACCCAACATAACTGACGGATATGTGGCACATTTTCTCCTGAATATCCTTTTTTCCCACCCCTGGAAAAAAATACTATGCCGTTCCTCGGCTTAACAAAAAATCAACAATAAGAGTTGAAAAACAGACGACAACCCAAATATTTCTTATGTTTAACTCTAGACGTATTCACGCCGTTTATTGTGGGCAAAGACGCGTCTCGTTACAACCTTAACCCAAATGACTGATTTCGGGAGAACGGCCATGAGTTTATTTGATAGAAAGCATCTTGTTACTCAAGCAGATGCCCTACCTGGACGCAACACCCCGATGCCAGTGGCAACGCTGCATGCGGTTAACCAACATTCGATGACCAACGTGCCCGACGGTATGGAAATAGCGTATTTCGCCATGGGATGCTTCTGGGGCGTTGAACGTTTATTCTGGTCATTACCCGGGGTATACAGCACGGCAGCCGGATACACCGGCGGCTACACCCCTAATCCAACCTACCGCGAAGTCTGTTCCGGCGATACCGGGCACGCCGAAGCGGTACGCGTTGTCTATGACCCGCATGTTATCAGCTACGAACAACTGCTGCAGGTGTTCTGGGAAAATCACGACCCGGCGCAGGGCATGCGTCAGGGGAACGACCAGGGTACGCAGTATCGCTCCGCCATTTACCCGTTAACGCCAGAGCAAACCGCCGCGGCACAGGCGAGCCTTGCGCGTTTTCAGGCAGCAATGACCGCCGCAGGCGACGAGCGCGCCATTACAACGGAAATCACTACGGCAACCCCGTTCTACTATGCCGAGGACGATCACCAGCAGTACCTGCACAAAAATCCATATGGCTACTGTGGAATTGGTGGCATCGGCGTTTGCCTGCCGCCAGAACGTTAATCCGCAATTAACGAGCGACCGTCACCCGCGCGGCATGGCGCGTTGCGTGGGTGACGGTTCCCCGATCCGTCACCTTTCCCTTCAGCAACAGGTTAAATACCGGCGCAGAGGGGCGATTAAGACGGTTCTGCAGCAAATGCACCGCTTCCACGCCCAGCGCCCGACAGGGGATAGTGATACTGGTTACCGCGGCAACGATATGCGCGTCCAGTTCCTGAACATCCGTCGTCATCAGCGACAGCTCACCGGGTATCTCCACGCCAACGTTTTCCAGGATCCGCCGAATGCCCGTCGACATTGACGCCCCGGCGCAGAAAATCACCTCTGGCCATGCTTCACGCGGCGTTTCACGTAGCCAGTTGCCTATAGCCCGCTCTGATTCATCCTCAGAAAACCCTTCCGTCACCAGCAGATCGCGCCCGGTATCAAACGGTATCTGATACTGTCTGTAGACCTCCTTAATGCCCTCCAGACGCCAGTACATCGTTTCCCGGCGCAGGCTGGTGACATGGAGAATACGCCGATGCCCCTGATCAAAAAGGTATTGCACAGCACGGTTGCCAATCGCCCGATGATCGGGAGATACCGCATCCAGTAACCCTTCTTTGTCCTGCGAGTTAATCAACACGCAGGGTTTATCCAGCAGTTGCGCCAGTTTATGCACGGTCGGGTCATCAATGCCGATAAGAATAATGGCATTGATATTCTTATTGTTGGCCTTTTCCTGAAAGACCTTGATGTCCGCGCGTTGCTCATCCAGCCCGCAGTAACTCAGATAGACATCATGCGGCGCTATCGCCTCCGCAATTCCGCGCGTGACTTCAAGATAAAACGCATCGCCACGGGCGGTGAAAGTGCGCAACGGAGCGAAAACGGCAATGCCGTTGATCAACAGTCGTCCACTGGACAGCGAGTCCAGAACACCCAGCCTGCGCGCGCAGCTGACGATCGCCTCACGCGCTTTATCGCTGGTATATGACTTCCCGCTAAGCACCCTCGACACTGTACTCACCGAGTACCCCGTCAGGGCAGCAATTTCATCCATTTTTAGCTTGCCAGACATTCTGTGACCTCACTCGCAATCAATCTTTGCAATTTTTTGCAAACGTAGTTCATTGACTCTAAAACACTTTTTCAATGACCGGATGAACTTCTTTTTCATCCTGCAACCGTTCTCACAAAATCACATTGTCGATATTCCAGGCGTTTCTTATGTTCCGCATATCCCTTATTTCTCATGAAAAAGGTACGACATGAAAAAAATACGCTTTGGCATTATTGGGGTTGGCAACATTGGTACCGTCCATGCGCGCTACCTGCTGGCCGGAACGGTACACGAAGCAGTGCTCACCGCAGTGTGTGATAACAATCCTGATAAACATGCGGCTATCCAACGGCTGGTCGGTGAAGAAGTGACGTTATTCAGCGACGCGCGTGAGATGCTGGAAAGTGGGCTTATTGACGCCGTTATCGTCGCCACTCCGCACTATGACCATCCGGGTTTATCGATGATGGCCATGCGCCTTGGCATCCATACGCTGTGCGAGAAGCCTGCCGGGGTCTATACCGCGCAGGTACAAGAGATGAATGCCTGCGCGCGCGAATGCGATGTGGTGTTCAGCATGATGTACAACCAGCGCCCCAATCCGCTGTATCAGAAAGTTAAAGATCTGATCGACAGCGGCGAACTCGGCGAACTGCGTCGCTCTAACTGGATCATTACCAACTGGTATCGTTCGCAGAGCTATTACAACTCCGGCGGCTGGCGCGCGACCTGGAAAGGTGAAGGCGGCGGCGTGCTGCTTAATCAGGATCCGCACCAGCTCGATTTATGGCAATGGCTGGTCGGCATGCCGGTACGCTTGCGCGCTTTTTGCCAGTTTGGCAAGCACCGCCAGATTGAAGTTGAAGATGACGTCACGGCCTACGCGGAATACGCCAACGGTGCGACCGGCGTGTTTATCACCACCGTCGCCGAAACGCCCGGCACAAACCGCCTGGAAATTGTCGGCAGTCGGGGAAAAGTCGTGGTGGAAGAAGGCCGATTGCGCTTCTGGAGACTACGGGAATCCGAAACCGACTTTAATGCGCGCTGGCAAAACGGTTTTGGTGAGCCGGAATGCTGGGAGGTGATAATCCCTACCGAACCAGAATGCAGCGAGCACTATGTCATTACCCGCAATTTCACCGCCGCAATTCTGCACGGCGAACCGCTGATCGCCCCCGGTCTGGAAGGCATTCGCGGCCTGACGCTTTCCAATGCGATGCACCTTTCTACCTGGACCGATGACTGGGTTGAGCTACCAATCGATGAGCAGCGCTACTTTCAGTTGCTCCAGCAACGTATCGCCTCCTCAGTTGAAAAAACCGCGACCAGCCGCACGCTGGACGCTTCCGGTAGCTGGTAACGCGCAGGAGAAAATCATGCTCAACATTGCCATTGTCGGAACCGGGAATATCTCCCACAACCACATTCAGGGGTATTTACAGTTTGCCGATCGTTGCCGGATTGTCGCGTTGGTTGATATCTACCCGGAGAAAGCGGAAGAAAAGAAATCACGCTACGGCCTGAGCGAAGCGCGAGTCTACCGCAGTCATCAGGCGATGCTGGACGCGGACATTGAGATCGATGTGGTAGATGTCTGCACTCCGCCGTACGTGCACGCAACCATCAGCATTGATGCGCTGCAGGCCGGAAAACATGTGTTGTGCGAAAAACCAATGGCCTCTTCGCTCGAAGAGTGCGATGCGATGATCGCCGCGCAAAAGGCCAGCGGGAAAACCTTATCGATCATCGCGCAAAACCGCTTTACCGATGCCTTCTGGCGGCTGAAAACCGTTGTTGATTCCGGGCTGGCGGGCAAGATTTGCCATGCACAGGTGGATTCATTCTGGTGGCGCGGACACTGCTATTACGATCTATGGTGGCGCGGCACGTGGCAGAAAGAAGGCGGCGGCTGCACGCTGAATCACGCGGTACACCACATTGACGCCATTCAATGGATGCTGGGTTTCCCAACTGAAGTGGTGGCGATGATGACCAACGTCGCCCATGACAACGCCGAAGTCGAGGATCTTAGCGCGGCTATCTTCAAATTCCCGAACGGGGCACTGACGCAGTTGACCGCCTCCGTGGTGCATCACGGTGAAGATCAAAAGATTGTCATTCAGGGTGAAAAAGCGCGTATTTCCGCGCCGTGGCAGGTTCATGCCAGCCAGTCGGCGGATAACGGCTTCCCGCAAACTGACAATAACGGCGAGCTGGAACAGCATCTGGAGACACTTTTTCGCACTACGCCACCGCTGCAATGGACGCTACATACTGGGCAAATCGATAACCTGCTTAATGCCATCGAACAACAGCTCCGTCCCCTGATCGATGGCGAACAGGGCAAGCGCTCGCTGGAGTTGATTACCGCTATCTATAAATCCGCCATCACCCGCACGGTGGTGACGCTGCCCATTCACCACACCGATGCGTTTTATCGCACCGGCGGCCTGATTGACATCGCCCCGCATTTCTATGAGAAATCCGCCTCCGTAAGCAATTTCACGGAAGTGGGCGCCATCCCTCTGGGTAAAGACTTAGATTCAGGAGTTAAAGAATGAACAAGCAAGATGGAATGCACTACGCCCCTACCGGGAAGCCTCAGCCGGTCGTGAAACCTGGCGAGTTTGTCATTGCCGCGGCCTCACTCGATCATGGTCATATCTACGGCATGTGTAACGGGTTGATTGAAGCAGGCGCCACGCTGAAATGGGTTTACGATCCCGACCCGCACAAAATCGATCAATTTCTGCAGCAGTATCCGCAGGCGCAGGTGGCCGATTCGCTGGAGACAATCCTCAACGATCGCGAGGTCCAACTGGTTGCCGGAGCGGCAATTCCTTCCGAGCGCTGTCCGCTGGGACTAAAGGTCATGGCGGCCGGAAAAGACTACTTCACCGACAAGGCTCCGTTAACCACCCTCGCACAGCTTGAAGACGCCAAAGCGATGGTGGCGAAAACCGGGCGCAAATACGCAGTCTATTACAGCGAGCGTCTGCACGTTGAAAGCGCTGTTTTTGCCGGTCAGCTTGTCCACCAGGGGGCAATTGGGCGCGTGATGCAAACCCTCGGCACCGGTCCGCACCGCGAAGGTCACGGGCGCCCGGACTGGTTTTATGACAAACGCTATTTTGGCGGCATTCTGTGCGACATCGGCAGCCATCAAATCGAACAATTTCTGTTTTATACCGGCAACAGCGAGGCGCATATCGTCGCCAGCCAGGTGCGTAACGTCAATCATCCACAGTACCCGCAGTTCGAAGACTTTGGCGATGCCATGCTGGCGGGCGATAACGGGGCGACCGGCTATTTCCGCTGCGACTGGTTCACGCCGCAGGGGCTCAGTAGCTGGGGGGATGGACGCCTGACGTTGCTGGGTACCGAAGGTTACATTGAGATCCGCAAGTATGTGGATATCACCCGGGGTGAACAGGACGTGGTGTATCTGGTGAATAAAGACGGGGAATTCCGCTACCCGGTTGCGGGCAAAGTCGGCTTTCCTTTCTTCGGCGAATTCATTCTCGATTGTCTGAATCGCACGGAAAACGCCATGACTCAGGCCCACGCCTTTAAAGCCGCAGAACTGTGCGTGAAGGCGCAAATGCTGGCGAATGCCCGCGCATAACCGGAGGTGACATGACAACGCTAAATGCCGCCATCATCGGCGCGGGCGCTATTCACCGCAGTCACGTTAACGCCCTCCGGCTTTTGCCGGGGGTCACGCTGCGTGCGCTGGTCGATATTGATAGCGCCACCGGTTTGCAACAGGCCATGGCTTATAACTGCCGCTATTACCAGAATTACCGTGAGATGCTGCTGGATAATGACATCGACGTCGTCCATATATGCACGCCTCATTTCGAACACAAAAACATGATTACCGCCGCGCTTGCCGCAGGGAAACATGTGTTTTGCGAAAAACCGGTGGGCTTGAATTGCACAGAGGTGGCAGACATC
Organism: Citrobacter sp. Ce119; assembly: GCF_030334525.1. Lineage (NCBI taxonomy): Bacteria > Pseudomonadati > Pseudomonadota > Gammaproteobacteria > Enterobacterales > Enterobacteriaceae > Citrobacter > Citrobacter sp. Ce119. The sequence goes on along the minus strand of NZ_JAOWDR010000013.1, from coordinate 54,285 downwards.
GCTAACGCAGCGGCGTCCGCCCAGGGCCTTCTGGGCGTGTGCTATCAAAACCGGCTTAATCCAACCAGTTTACGAATCCGCGATGAACTGGCGAAAAATACGCTTGGCAAAATGCTAAGCGTTAAAGCTGTTTTGACCTGGTCACGCTCCAGGGCTTATTACAGCGAAAGCCCGTGGCGCGGGCGTTTCGCCAGCGAAGGCGGCAGTTTACTGATCAACCAGGCTATTCATACTCTCGATCTGATGCAGTGGTTCGCCGGCGGCGTGACGCGTTTGAAAGGCGTGGTGGACAGCGGTGAACTGGCAGATGTCACCGAAGCCGAAGACAGCGCGATGGCGACCCTGCACTTTGCCAACGGCGCTCGCGGTCTGTTTTACGCCAGCAACTGCAACACCCTCGATTCACCGCTGCTGCTGGAGATCCATTGTGAGCAAGGCATGCTCCAGCTCACGGACAATACCCTGTGGCGCGTTACAGCGGACCGACGCCTGAAACTGGACTGCGATGGTTCACCGGACGGTCACGCCAAAAGTTACTGGGGTCTGGGCCACCAGCAGGCTATTCGTCAGTTTTATCATGCAATTACTCATGGAGGTCAGACAGAATATATCAACATTAATGAAGCCCGCAAATCACTGGCGATGGTTGAGGCTATTTATCACTCATCTAAAACCCGACAATGGATAACCATTAATAATTAAAATTAATTTAACGCTGCAGAATTAAATAACACCAGCCGGATAATACCGGAATACGCATACCCTACATACTGGAAAAATATTATGGTCAAACCAACTGAACGCAGAGTCAGTTATGGTGTAGCGATCGGCTATGGCATTACTGATTTATTTGGCGGCGGTGCTTTCGCCATTATCGGAACATGGCTTTTATTTTTTTACACCACCTACTGCGGTTTAAGCGTGCTGGAAGCAGGCTCAATATTTGCCATTGCCCGCGTGATTGATGCTGTACTTAGCCCAATTATGGGTTATATCACCGATAACTTTGGCGACACGTGGCTGGGCCGCAGATTTGGCCGTCGCCGCTTCTTTTTATTACTCAGTTCTCCTTTAATGTTTCTCTATGCCCTGCTGTGGCTGACCGACATGGGTTACTGGTATTACCTGGGAACCTATTTGTCGATTGAGCTGCTTTCAGCGATGGTGCTGGTGCCGTGGGAAACCCTGGCCGCAGAAATGACTAACCGCTACGAAGAGCGCAGCCGCCTCTCCGGCGTGCGCATGATCTGCTCGCAGCTGGGCGGATTTCTGGCCGTATCGGTACCCGGCATCCTGATGCAGTTTACCGGCAAAGATAATCCGTTTACCTATACGCTAACCGGGCTTATCTTTTCCGTCGTGTTTTGCATCGCGGTGTTCATAACCTGGCGCTGCACGTGGGAGGCTAAAGACGTTCAGGAAGAGACATTCCAGGCTGACCTGCAACGCAATAGCGGGATACTGAATCACCTTAAATATTTGATACTCGATCTGTTCTCGTCTTTCAGGATCCGGGCATTTCGCCTGCATATTATTATTTATATTTTCTCTTTTACCGCTATGGATGTATTCGGTTCAGTATTTACCTATTACGTGGTTTATTGTTTGAGCCAGGATGCCGCCTCCGTTTCTGGCTGGTTAAGCATTGCCGCTTTTGCTTCAGTTTTTGGCACCTATGGATTTATGCTATTACTGAATAAACTCAATATAACCCCATCAGCAGCATTACGCCTCTCTTACACTTGTATATTTAGCGTATTGGTATTTTTATTTGTTATTTATTATACCGAAACTCAGGTATCCAATATTCTGTTCTCTGCGATCTTTATTCTGCTCGGCATGGCGCGTTCTGGCCTTTACTATATCCCATGGAATATCTATAGCTTTATTCCTGATATTGATGAAATGGTAACCCAGCAGCGCCGCGAAGGGATTTTTGCCGGCGTTATGGTACTCACGCGTAAAAGTACGGTGGCAATCGCTATTTTGCTTATCGGCATGGTGCTGGAAGAATCAGGCTTTGTAAAAGGCAGCGGCGCGCAGCCGGAAAGCGCGCTCCACGCTATTATCGGATTGATGATCTTTGCTACCGCGGCGCTGCTGGCGGTGAGTTTTTACGCCACCTACAAATTCAAACTGACTCGCGAAACCCACAAAATCCTGCTCAAAGAGATCGCCCGCCGCAAACTGGGTGGCAACTATCGCGACTGCGATGAAGAAACCCGGGTGGTGATCAAACAGCTCACCGGCTACGAGTACGATGAGGTTTGGGGTGGCAGCGCCACGCAGCGTGCAACGGGACGCGTCAGTCTCTCAGATGCAGAATAAGGAGCGCATCATGTATAACCCATGGAGCAAAGCACGGGCGCAAAGCTGGTATCAACAGCAAGCCTGGGGCTGCGGTTTTAACTACTTGCCGCGCACCGCGGTTAACTGGCTCGAAATGTGGCAAGCAGAGAGTTTCGATAGCAGCACTATCGATCAGGAACTCGGCTGGGCCAGCCAGTATGGCTATAACCAGTTGCGAACAAATTTACCGTTTACCGTCTGGCAGCATGATCGCGATGGGCTGCTCGAGCGCATCGACCTCTTCCTGAGCATTGCCCATAGCCACGGCATAAAAGTGATGCTGACGCTGCTCGACGACTGCGCGTTTTCCGGTGATGAACCCGTTATCGGTCAGCAAAAATCCCCGGTTCCAGGGGTTCACAACAGCCAGGCTGCGGGTAGCCCAGGCCGTGCCTGCGTGCTGGACCGACGCGGTTGGCCGCAAATTGAAGCCTACGTCAGAGATATCATCCGTTACTTTCGCCATGACTCGCGCATCAGCGTCTGGGATTTATATAATGAGCCAGGCAACGGCGGGATTTTTTGTCATACCGGCGAATTTGCCCGCTATGACGACAGACTGGAAATTTACGCCTTAACCCTGATGACCCACCTGTTTAGCTGGGCGCGGCAGGAGTCACCATCTCAACCGTTGACCGTAGCGGCCTGGCATATTGACGATCGCGCGGCATGCGAGAATGCGTTTACGCATCCTGTTGATATAGCCGCGCTGCGGCTTTCCGACGTGATTAGCTACCATGCGTATGTCGATACCCCTGGCCAGTTGTCTCTTCTGTCGCAGTTGGCTGAATTTGGCAGGCCGCTCTTTTGTACCGAGTGGCTGGCACGCCATGTCGATAGCCGAATAGAAGAACAACTGCCGCTGTTTAGCGCCCAGCGCGTTTCCAGCTTTCACTGGGGATTGGTGCAGGGGAAAACGCAAACCTGGCTGCCGTGGCCGGATATCCCGCTTGACGAAACGACGGCGCAACTATGGTTTCATGATGTGCTAAAGCCAGATGGTTCGCCCTATAGCGAAAAAGAGATGCAGATGGTGCGCAGGCTGAATCCCACAGAATAAGGCCAAAAAAGCTCCTCTGGCGACTTTACAGTACCTTACGCTATACTAGCTTCTGAATTTACCGGCTCAACTCCACGAGCCGGTTTTCGCATGGATTTATCAATTTCTCCCTTCCGAGGATCTGGCACAGCGCCGGATAAGATATGTTAAACAGTATTTTAGTCATTCTCTGCCTGATCGCCGTGAGTGCGTTTTTCTCGATATCCGAGATCTCGCTTGCTGCATCACGCAAAATAAAACTTAAACTGCTTGCCGATGAAGGCAACGTAAACGCACAACGAGTTTTGAAGATGCAGGAAAACCCCGGCATGTTTTTTACCGTCGTGCAAATCGGCCTTAACGCGGTCGCCATTCTCGGCGGTATCGTCGGTGATGCAGCATTCTCCCCGGCGTTTTACAGCCTTTTCTCGAAGTACTTCGCTCCAGAGCTCTCTGAACAGTTAAGCTTTATTTTGTCGTTCTCACTGGTTACTGGCCTGTTCATCCTGTTCGCGGATTTAACCCCGAAACGCATCGGTATGATTGCGCCAGAAGCTGTCGCTTTGCGTATCATCAACCCGATGCGCTTCTGCCTGCTGGTCTTCCGCCCGCTGGTGTGGTTCTTTAACGGTCTGGCAAACAACATTTTCCGTCTGTTTAAGATCCCAATGGTACGTAAAGACGACATCACCTCGGACGACATTTACGCCGTGGTCGAAGCCGGTGCGCTGGCGGGGGTTCTGCGTAAGCAGGAGCATGAGCTGATTGAAAATGTGTTCGAACTGGAATCGCGGACCGTACCGTCTTCAATGACCTCGCGCGAGAATATTATCTGGTTCGATCTCCACGAAGATGAGCAAAGCCTGAAGAATAAGGTGGCGGAACATCCCCACTCCAAGTTCCTGGTGTGTAACGAAGATATCGACCACATCATTGGCTATGTCGATTCAAAGGATCTCCTCAACCGCGTACTGGCAAACCAAAGTATGGCGTTGAACAGCGGCGTACAGATCCGCAATACGCTGATCGTCCCGGACACGCTGACGCTCTCTGAAGCGCTGGAAAGCTTCAAAACCGCAGGCGAAGACTTTGCCGTCATCATGAACGAGTACGCGCTGGTGGTGGGGATTATCACGCTCAACGACGTTATGACGACGCTGATGGGCGATCTGGTAGGCCAGGGTCTGGAAGAGCAGATTGTGGCGCGCGATGAAAACTCATGGTTGGTCGACGGCGGTACACCGATTGATGACGTAATGCGCGTCCTGGATATCGACGAGTTCCCGCAGTCCGGCAACTATGAAACCATCGGCGGCTTTATGATGTTCATGCTGCGTAAAATCCCGAAACGCACCGACTCGGTGAAGTATTCAGGCTATAAATTTGAAGTAGTGGATATCGATAACTACAAGATCGATCAGCTGCTGGTGACGCGTCTGGACAGTAAACCTACCGTTCTGGTACCAAAGCTGCCAGATGCAAAAGAAGAGGCAAAGGCGTCGTAACGCCTTACAGAAACATCAACGGCTCCTGTCCAGGAGCCGTTTTTTAACTACCGCATAGCACTTGATCAAGCCATCTCAGTTTGCAGACGCAAGACCTGACGGTTAACTTCGGACATCACAGAAAAATGCAGCTTGTCCTTCACTTTTGGGATAAGAATCTTACCCTTATCAAATTCAAAAGCGCCTACATCCTTGATATATAACCGTCCACGAAACAGGATCTTCACGTACTTCGCCACCTGCAGCGGGTTGTATCGTTGGAAAATTTTCATTGTTGTCTCCTGCTGAGTATTACGCCTTTGCGGTACCACAATCGGTCCGACAATCCTCAGGCGCAAATTTTAATGCCCTATGACTATAGACTATCTCGTTGATGTTTCCAGCGTGTATAAGTTTATTTACCTTCAGGTTACAATTATTCAGAATTATCTTTTCAACGCTTCGCTGTCTTCAGTATAAGCCTTCAATTTTCGCAGGATTTGTGCGCCCGTCCGCAAACTGGCATCGCGCTTGCGGGAAAAAGCAGCAATCGCACATATGATTAAACTCCAGACCCAAGTGGTCGGATCACCTGCAAAATAAAGAAAGAAGGAAAACCTATGACCTTACAAAAACTGCTGGCGCTGTCGTGTCTGCTGCTGCCGATGATTGCTTCCGCTCATAAGTTTGAGACTAACCAGCGCGTACCGCCGGTGGGGATCGCCGATCGCGGCGAACTGATTCTCGATAACGATAAGTTTAGCTACAAAAGCTGGAATAGCGCGCAGTTGCCGGGGAAAGTGCGAATTGTGCAACACATTGCCGGGCGCACCTCCGCCAAAGAGAAAAATGCAACGCTGATCGAGGCAATCAAGACGGCCAAGCTGCCGCATGACAAATACCAGACCACCACTATCGTCAACACGGATGACGCCATTCCCGGTTCCGGTATGTTTGTGCGTAGCAGTCTGGAGAGCAATAAGAAGCTCTACCCGTGGTCACAATTTATTGTCGACAGCAATGGCGTTGCGCGTAAGGCCTGGCAACTGGATGAAGAGAGCTCCGCTATTGCCGTACTCGACAAAGACGGACGCGTTCAGTGGGCAAAAGATGGGGCGTTAACGCAGGAAGAAGTGCAGCAGGTGATTGCCCTGCTGCACAAATTGCTCAATAAATAGAGACGCGGAAGCCGGGGTTGAGGAACGATTCACGTGGGGTGTAATCCAGCGTTTTCCCCTGCCAGTCGTGAACGTGCGCTCCGGCTGCGGCGGCAACGGCGTGGCCCGCGGCGGTATCCCAGACGTTAGTTGGCCCAAAACGCGGATACAGTTGCGCATGCCCTTCCGCCACCAGGCAGAACTTCAGCGATGAGCCAATCGAGGTGGTCTGGTGATCGCCCAACTGTTGCAGATACTCTTTTAACTCATTGTCGGCATGCGAGCGGCTAATCACCACCAGCGGCGGACGCGCGTCACGAACCTGGATTTGTTTGCGCACGCCGCACTCTTCTTTCCACGCTTTACCTTCAGCCGCGCTGTACATCACTTTCATTACCGGCGCGTAAACCACGCCCAGTACCGGTTTTCCCTTCTCGATCAGCGCAATATTGACGGTGAATTCACCGTTACGCTTAATGAACTCTTTGGTACCGTCCAGCGGGTCTACCAGCCAGTAGCGCTGCCAGTGCTGGCGAACATCCCAGCCAGGAGGCGCTTCTTCAGACAGGACTGGAATATCCGGCGTCAGCGCCAGTAATCCTTCGAGGATCACCGTATGCGCGGCGATATCCGCCGCCGTGACCGGAGAATCGTCCTGCTTGCTGGTAATCTCCATCGGTTTGATTCCATCGTAGACCTGCATAATGGCATCGCCCGCGTTCCGTGCAAGCTGGCATACATGTTCTAACATTCTCCACCTCGTTTATATCAGTGGTGTTAACTCGTTGTTTTACTTATACCCGATCGTCAGGGGATCCGCCAACTGTGATAGCGTCTGCGGTTTTAAACGCTATATTCATGTCATGATTCACAGTTCTGTAAGCAAGAAGATTTATATACATTTTCTTTTGTGGCTTAGATCTTAAAAGGATGCCCCTGATGATTAAGTTTAGTGCAACGCTTCTGGCAACGCTGATTGCAGCCAGCGTCAATGCCGCGACCGTCGATCTGCGTATAATGGAAACCACTGATTTACATAGTAATATGATGGATTTCGATTATTACAAAGATACACCAACAGAAAAATTCGGTCTGGTACGTACGGCAAGTCTGATCAACGCTGCGCGAGGTGAAGTCAAAAACAGCGTGCTGGTTGATAATGGCGATCTGATTCAGGGCAGCCCGCTCGGGGATTACATGGCGGCCAAAGGGCTGAAAGCGGGCGAAACTCACCCGGTATATAAGGCGCTGAATACCCTGGATTACGCGGTGGGTAACCTCGGCAACCATGAATTCAACTACGGTCTGGAGTATCTGCACAACGCGCTGGCCGGGGCGAAATTCCCTTACGTTAACGCCAATATCATCGACGTTAAGACCAAAAAGCCGCTGTTTACGCCTTATTTGATCAAAGATACAGAGGTGGTCGACCAGCAAGGGAACAAGCAGACGCTGAAGATTGGCTATATCGGCTTTGTGCCACCACAGATTATGACCTGGGATAAAGCCAACCTCAGCGGCAAAGTAACGGTGAACGACATTACGGAAACTGCACGCAAATACGTTCCGGAAATGCGAGAAAAAGGCGCCGATGTCGTGGTGGTGGTTGCTCACTCCGGACTTTCTGCCGACCCGTATCAGACGATGGCGGAAAACTCCGTTTATTACCTCAGTGAAATACCGGGCGTGGATGCCATTATGTTTGGTCACGCTCACGCCGTCTTCCCGGGTAAAGACTTTGCCAATATTAAAGGCGCAGATATCACAAAAGGTACGCTGAACGGGGTTCCTGCAGTGATGCCGGGTATGTGGGGCGATCACCTGGGCGTGGTGGATCTTGTGTTGAATAATGACAGCGGTAAATGGCAGGTCACTCAGGCGAAAGCCGAGGCGCGCCCAATTTATGACGCCGCGGGCAAAAAATCACTGGCAGCAGAAGACAAAAAAATCGTTGAGATCCTGAAAGCCGATCACGACGCCACGCGTGAGTTTGTCAGCAAACCAATCGGTAAATCCGCCGACAACATGTACAGCTATCTGGCGCTGGTACAGGATGATCCGACCGTACAGGTGGTGAACAACGCGCAGAAAGCCTATGTGGAACACTTTATTCAGGGCGATCCGGATCTGGCAAAACTACCGGTACTTTCCGCCGCCGCGCCGTTTAAGGTCGGTGGACGCAAAAACGATCCGGCAAGCTTCGTAGAAGTCGAAAAAGGTCAGTTAACCTTCCGGAACGCCGCTGATTTGTATCTCTACCCCAACACTCTGGTGGTGGTGAAAGCCAGCGGTAAAGAGGTGAAGGAGTGGCTGGAATGTTCCGCCGGACAGTTCAATCAGATTGACATCCACAGCAGCAAACCGCAGTCGTTGATTAACTGGGATGGTTTCCGTACCTATAACTTCGACGTGATTGACGGCGTGAATTATCAGATTGATGTTTCACAACCCGCCCGCTACGACGGGGAATGTCAGACCATTAACCCGAAAGCGGAGCGTATTAAAAATCTGACCTTTAACGGCAAGCCTGTCGATCCGAATGCTACCTTCCTCGTCGCGACCAACAACTACCGCGCCTACGGCGGTAAATTTGCCGGAACCGGCGACAGCCACATCGCGTTTGCATCTCCCGATGAAAACCGCTCGGTGCTGGCGGCCTGGATTGGTGCACAGACGAAGCGTGCCGGTGAAATTCACCCGGCGGCAGATAACAACTGGCGTCTGGCGCCGATTCACAGCGAGACACCTCTGGATATTCGCTTTGAAACCTCACCGTCTGAAAAAGCCGCTGTATTTATCAAAGAGAAAGGCCAGTATCCGCTGAAGAAAGTCGCGACCGATGACATTGGTTTTGCCATTTATCAGTTGGATTTAAGTAAGTAACTTTAGTGCCGGATGTGACGCGCTCGCGTCTTATCCGGCCTACAAAATACGTCGCCAACCCATCACGCCGCCCGCTCGTCCCGCTGCGCCAAAACCTGCGGCAAATTCAGTTCTATCCAGTCCGCCAGCGCGGCGACTTTATCGCTCACCTGCTCACCCAACGGCGTCAGGCTATACTCCACGTGCGGCGGCACCACCGGATACGACACCCGATTGATAAACCCGTCCTGCTCTAACGCCTGCAGGGATTGCGCCAACATTTTTTCACTGACGCCGCCCATCTTACGGCGCAAATCGCTGAAACGGTGCGTACCGTCGCGCAGCGCCACCAGAATCAACACGCCCCAGCGGCTGGTGACGTGCTTTAACACCTCGCGGGAGGGGCACTGTTCGGCAAACAGGTTGCCATCGCGTAATTGCTGGGAAAGCGTCGTAGCTGTCATTTTCATACTAACCTTTTTGTACGTACTTACTAAAAGTTAGTTTAGGTGTTAGCGTGATTAAACACAAGACCAATACCAAGGAGTCACCCATGATCGCGATTACCGGCGCCACCGGCCAACTGGGACAACACGTTATAGAATCTCTGCTGAAAACCGTTCCTGCCAGCCAGATTGTAGCTATTGTGCGTAATCCCGCGAAAGCGACGACGCTTAGCCAGCAGGGCATTACCGTTCGTCAGGCGGATTACAGCGATGAAGCCGCCTTGACGACTGCCTTACAGGGTATCGACAAGCTACTGCTGATCTCCTCCAGCGAAGTGGGACAACGCGCCCCGCAGCATCGCAATGTGATTAACGCGGCACAGGCGGCCCACGTGAAATTTATCGCCTACACCAGCCTGCTGCACGCCGACACCTCCCCGCTGGGGCTGGCTGATGAGCATGTCGCAACCGAGAAGATGCTGGCTGAATCCGGTATCGCGTACGCGCTGCTGCGTAACGGCTGGTACACAGAGAACTATCTCGCCAGCGCACCGGCTGCACTGGAACATGGCGTGTTTATCGGGGCTGCTGGTGAAGGCACAATCGCCTCAGCGACCCGCGCCGACTATGCCGCTGCCGCCGCGCGCGTCATCAGTGAAGACGGTCATGCCGGTAAAACCTATGAGCTTGCGGGCGACGCAGGCTGGACTCTGAGCCAGTTGGCTGCCGAACTGGCAAAACAGAGCGGTAAAAAAGTGGTGTATCAGAACCTGAGCGAAGCTGATTTTGCCGCCGCGCTAAAAGGTGTGGGCCTGCCTGCCGGACTGGCGGACATGCTGGCTGACTCAGACACTGGCGCCTCCAAAGGCGGCCTGTTCGACGACAGCCATACGCTGAGCAAACTGATTGGTCGCCCGACCACCTCGTTGGCTGACAGCGTCAAAGGCATCGTGTAAGTGTTAAAAATTAGTTAATTGTGGTGGCATCCCCGCGCATCCTCTCTGATAATGACAGGATGATGCGTGGGGAGACAAAACGTGCAAGGTGTACCTGAGCAGTTTATTGATGAGAAAGACAGCGCCCGCTTTCGCCATCTGGCGCAGGTGCCGGGCGTTGAGCTGTATCATGCGCACATCTCACGTTACGCCTTTGAACCACATACCCATGAAGCGTTTGGCATTGGCGCGATAGAAGCCGGAGCCGAACGTTTTCGCTATCGCGGCACGCAGTACGTGGCTCCCGCCCATTCTGTCGTCACCATGAATCCCGATGAGCTGCATACCGGCGAAGCCGAAACCGCCGACGGCTGGCGCTATCGGATGATTTATCTCGACCCCTCTCTTCTGGAAGAGGTCACCGGGATCCGCCACTGGTGGTTTCATGACGTAACGCGTCACGATCCGCTGCGCTCACGCCAGCTCTGCTCGCTGATCCACGGTCTGTGGAACACTGAGGATCCGCTGGCGCAAAAAGGACTCCTGCTCGATCTGATCGACACGTTCCAGCCGCTGGCCCGTCATGCGCCGATATTGCCGGAGGGCGCGCATCGCTTTGAACGGGTGCGCGAGTATCTGCATGATAATTATATGCATCCTGTCACGCTCGATGAACTGGCCCGGGTTGCATCGCTGAGTCCCTGGCATTTTCAGCGTCAGTTTAAGTCTCATTTCCACGTCACGCCGCACCAGATGCTGATGGCGATCCGCCTGTGGCGAGCCAAAGGTTTTCTCACTTACGGTATGCCCGCCGCAGAGGTCGCCGCCGCAACCGGCCTCACCGACCAGTCGCATCTTACCCGCGCGTTTACCCATCGCTACGGCATTACGCCAGTGCGTTATCAGAAACAAGTCGTCCGGCGTTGATCAGCAATCTCATACAATACGGCGGCATTTTTCCTGCCTACACTCGACTGATTGTTAAGCGATGTGGATGTCAAAAATGATTAGCGGCGTGTTGTATGCCCTGCTGGCCGGGCTGATGTGGGGATTAATTTTTGTTGGACCGCTGATCGTACCGGAATACCCAGCGGTATTGCAGTCGATGGGGCGCTATCTGGCGCTGGGGCTGATAGCGTTGCCGATTGCCTGGCTGGGGCGTGTGCGTCTGCGCCAGTTGGCGCGTAAAGACTGGATAACGGCGCTGGCGCTAACGATGATGGGTAATCTGATTTATTACGTCTGCCTGGCAAGCGCTATTCAACGCACCGGCGCACCGGTCTCCACAATGATTATTGGTACATTGCCGGTGGTGATCCCGGTTTTCGCCAACCTGCTCTACAGCCAGCGTGACGGCAAATTATCATGGTGGCGTCTGGCGCCTGCGCTGGTGGTGATTGGCATAGGTCTGCTGTGCGTGAATATCTCGGAGCTGAATCAGGGGTTACCTAACTTTAGCGGCTGGCGTTATGGCTCAGGTATCGTGCTGGCGCTTGTTTCGGTGGTGTGCTGGGCGTGGTATGCGCTGCGTAACGCCCGCTGGTTGCGCGAGAATCCGGATAAGCACCCGATGATGTGGGCGACGGCCCAGGCGCTGGTGACGCTGCCTGTTTCTCTGCTCGGTTATATTGCCGCCTGCCTCTGGCTGAACGGGCAAACGCCGGACTTCGCTCTGCCCTTCGGCCCGCGCCCTGGTGTGTTTATCGGCCTGATGATAGCCATTGCGGTATTGTGCTCATGGGTTGGCGCACTGTGCTGGAACGTCGCCAGCCAGAAGCTGCCGACGGTGATCCTCGGCCCGCTGATTGTCTTTGAAACACTGGCGGGCCTGCTATATACCTTTATCCTGCGTCAGGAATTTCCGCCGTTGCTGACGGTAAGCGGCATTGCGCTGCTGGTAATAGGCGTGGTAATTGCTGTGCGGTCAAAACCGCAGAAACCGGCGGTAGTGCCGGTTTCAGGGGATGCCTGATGGCGCTGCGCTTATCAGGCCTACAAGGACTGTACGATCTCATGTAGGCCGGATAAGGCGTTTACGCCGCCATCCGGCGCGACACTTTAAATACCGCCACGGTCTGATTCAGTCGTGCAGCCTGCTCTTCGAGCGCGGCGGCGGCGGAAGCGGACTCCTCCACCAGTGAGGCGTTTTGCTGCGTGACACGATCCATCTCGGCAACCGCCTGGCCTACCTGATCGATACCCCGACTCTGTTCATCAGAGGCCGAGGCAATCTCGCCCATGATATCGGTCACGCGAGTCACGGCGCTAACAATTTCCGCCATCGTTTCGCCCGCTTCATGCACCAGCGCCGTACCCGCATTGACCCGATTTCCCGAGTCATCAATCAGCGCCTTAATCTCTTTCGCCGCCTGAGCGCTACGCTGCGCCAGCGTACGAACCTCACCGGCGACCACGGCAAACCCGCGCCCCTGCTCGCCCGCCCGCGCCGCTTCCACCGCAGCGTTCAACGCCAGGATGTTGGTCTGGAAGGCAATGCCGTCAATAACATTGGTTATTTGCGCGATTTTGCTGGAACTGGTGGCGATTTCATCCATCGTACGTACCACGCCATCGACCACGTTTCCGCCTTTTTGCGCTGTTTGTGAAGCGTTTTTTGCCAGACTGGTCGCCTGACGCGCGTTATCCGCGTTCTGCTTCACGGTCGCGGTGAGTTGTTCCATGCTGGCTGCGGTCTCTTCCAGGGAGGCGGCCTGCTGTTCGGTACGTGAAGAGAGATCGTTACTGCCAGCGGCAATTTCACCCGCGCCGGTATAAATGGTGTCAGCCCCGTCACGCACCACGCTGACCGTGTTCGCCAACGCCCGCTGCATGTCGCGGACGTTGCCTGCCAGCAGCGCCATTTCATTACTGCCATCGGCGTTGATGCGGTGCGTCAGATCACCTGCGGCAATATGGCGAATATGTCCCATCACCTCATGCAGCGGCTTGAGCAGCACTCGTTGCATTGCCAGCCAGCTGGCGATAATCACGGTGACGACAATCAGCATCACCGCAGACAGCAGCCAGATTATCTTCTGATAATCACTCTCATTGTCCTGCACTCCAGCAGTGGCCAGCGCCGTTTGCGCGCTACGCCATTGCCGATAAACTTCCTGCATGGCCGTTTGCTTTTGCTCGGCATTCTGCTTGAACATCTCTTCCAGCTTTCCTTCAGCCAGCAGCGCGTTCATTTTTGCCAGCGTCGCAGAATAGATGCCATATTGCTCTTCCAGTCGATCGGCCAGATGCTCATCCAGCCCCGGCGTTTCCGGCAGAGCGTAGTATTTATCGTAATGCGCTTTCGACTCGGCCAACAGGCGATTTGCCGTGTTCACCAACTCCTTCAACTGACCGCCGTTAATATCGCTGGCCATCGTTCCCTGTAAACGCAGCATCCCACGGTTGAGCGTGACGCGAGCCTGGTTCAGGCTAATCCACGCATCGGTAAACTCGGCCACGTTCTGGCTGGAAAGCTTAGAAACGTTGAAGTTTTGCTTATCGTTATTGAGCGCGCCAATAAAGACGCCCGCGGAGATGAGCTGCATTGCGCCCAGGGCGAGTAACACGGTGATAAGTAAGGTTATCACTTTGATTCGTTTAAACATCTGTAGCCTTTAATTATGCAGGTATTGTCTGAGGTCTAACTATCGGCAGCGGCGTGCGCTTATTTAATCCTGTGACGCGGCTTTTTTCGCCGCCTCCCTCCTTTCCAATAAGATTCAGCACCTTAACGAAATAAGAAATTTTCGTGATGTTCATCACAAAACACCCCACCCCGAAAGGGTTATATCCTTCGCCATAAGTTGCATTTAAAATGCATCTTATATTATTGAGAATGAGGTAACGGTAATGTCTTATCGCGATCAACCTTTAGGTGAACTGGCGCTCTCTATTCCTCGCGCTTCGGCCCTGTTTCGTAAATACGATATGGATTACTGCTGCGGCGGTAAGCAAACGCTGGCACGCGCTGCCGCGCGTAAAGAGCTGGATTTAGACGTTATTGAGGCGCAGCTCGCGCAGCTGGCTGAACAACCGCTGGAGAAAGACTGGCGTACCGTGGCTCTGGCTGAAATCATCGACCATATCATCGTGCGTTATCACGACAGACACCGCGAACAGTTGCCGGAGTTGATCCTGCAGGCCACTAAAGTTGAACGCGTTCATGCAGACAAACCGAACGTACCGCGCGGTCTGGCGAAAAACCTGACCATGCTGCATGAAGAGCTGTCCAGCCACATGATGAAAGAAGAGCAGATCCTGTTCCCGATGATCAAACAGGGCATGGGTAGCCAGGCGATGGGGCCAATCAGCGTGATGGAAAGCGAACATGACGATGCGGGTGAACTGGTCGAAGTGATCAAACACATCACCCATAACGTGACGCCGCCGCCAGAAGCCTGCACCACCTGGAAAGCCATGTATAACGGCATCAACGAGATGATCGACGACCTGATGGAACACATCAGCCTGGAAAACAATGTGTTGTTCCCGCGTGCCCTCGCAGGTGAATAAAAAAGCCCGGTGGCGCTAGCGCTTACCGGGCCTACAACGACCTCGAACGTAGGCCTGATAAGGCGAAGCCGCATCAGGCAATCCCGCCAGCATAGTGCCGGATGCGGCGTAAACGCCTTATCCGGCCTACATCTCACGTCTTAGCGATTAACGCACGCCTGCCATACGTTTCTTACCGATAAACAACCAGCCCAGACCCAGTGCGATGAACCACAACGGCGTGACGATCAACGCCTGACGGGTATCATCTTCCAGCGTCAGCAGTACCAGTACGAAGACGAAGAACGCCATACATACCCAGCACATCAGCTTGCCCCACGGCATCTTGTAGATTGATTTTTCATGCAGGTGCGGACGTTGCTTGCGGTACACCAGGTACGAGCAAAGAATGATGGTCCAGACGAACATGAACAGAATCGCCGACACGGTGGTGATCATGGTGAACGCGCCAATCACGCTCGGATTCACGTACAGCATCACCACGCCGCCCAGCAGGCAGATACAGGAGAAGGTTAAACCCTTCGCCGGAACTGCGCGTTTTGAGAGTTTGGCAAACGCTTTAGGCGCAACGCCTTCCTGCGCCAGGCCGAACAGCATACGGCTGGTAGAGAACACGCCGCTGTTTGCAGAAGAGGCCGCTGAAGTCAGTACCACAAAGTTGATCAGGCTCGCCGCAGCAGGCAGACCAACCAGCACAAACAGTTCAACGAATGGGCTCTTGGTTGGTACTACCGAGCTCCATGGCGTTACGGACATAATCACGATCAGCGCAAAAACGTAGAACATGATGATACGGATCGGAATCGAGTTAATGGCGCGCGGCAGAGATTTCTCCGGGTCCTTGGTTTCCGCAGCGGTCGTACCCACCAGCTCAATACCCACAAACGCGAACACGGCTATCTGGAAGCCGGCAAAGAAGCCGCTCAGACCTTTCGGGAACCAGCCACCGTCATTCCACAGATGCGTGAACGATGCCTGAACGCCGGTTGGCGACTGGAAGTGCGTCAGCACCATCACCAGACCGACGACAATCAGGCCGATGATGGCGACGATTTTGATCATCGCAAACCAGAACTCCATCTCACCAAACATTTTTACAGTGGCAAGGTTGAGGCTCAGCAGCAGCACGATCACCGCCAGCGAGGCGACCCAGTCTGACAGTTCGGGGAACCAGAATTGCGCATACGCGGTAATCGCGACAACGTCTGCCATTCCGGTAACGACCCAGCAGAACCAGTAGGTCCAGCCGGTAAAATACCCGGCCCATGGCCCGAGCAGGTCGGAGGCGAAATCACTAAACGATTTGTACTCCAGATTCGAGAGCAGCAATTCCCCCATTGCCCGCATGACGAAAAACAGCATAAAACCGATGATCATATAAACAAAGATGATCGACGGTCCGGCGAGACTGATGGTTTTACCGGAGCCCATAAACAGGCCGGTGCCGATAGCGCCACCAATGGCAATAAGTTGAATATGACGGTTTGTGAGATTGCGCCGTAGCGACTGTTCAGACGACGCCTCTTCAGCGGCGTCGACTTTTACCTGATCTACCATGTTTTTTCTTCCTGTACCTGTCTGTGTTGTTCAGGCTCTACGGCCTTTAGTGTGTCTATGATACGACGATCCTGTTATCAGGACTCATCGATATTAGGTAAGAATTGGCGGGATGAATACTAAGATTTAGATATAATGTTAATTTAATGTTTAAAGTGAGTGTCATATCACTCTGATAGCGCGAATTAGCTCACAAAAATACACGCTAGCGCGGCATTTGCAAGATAATATATCGACAACGACGTAACTATAGCTTTTCTCGCTATTTTTTTGCTCCCCCCGGCCTCGGGGGGAACAGAAGTCACTGCTTACAGGATTTCAAGCAGCTCAACGTCGAACACCAGCGTGCTGAACGGAGGAATGGACGCGCCAGCGCCACGCTCGCCGTAAGCCAGTTCCTGAGGAATAGTCAGTTCCCATTTGGAACCTACTGGCATCAGGGTCAGCGCTTCAATCCAGCCAGGGATGACGCCGTTAACCGGGAATTCAGCCGGTTCGCCGCGTGCGACAGAGCTGTCAAACACGGTACCGTCGATCAGTTTACCGGTGTAATGCACGCGAACGCGGTCAGTACGCGCCGGAATAGCACCTTCGCCCTGAGTCAGAACACGGAACTGCAAACCGGATTCAGTGCTGTTCACACCCTCTTTCTCACGGTTTTCTTCCAGATATTTGACGCCATCAGCCGCCATAGCCTGGAAACGTTCGCGACGTACTGCATCAGCGCGTTCGTGGATTTCACGCAGCGCGCGATGCACAACATCAACCGGCACTGCCGGGTGTTTACCTTCCAGCGCGTCAGCGATACCCGCTACCAGCGCTTCAGGCAACAGTCCTTCCAGTCCGGATTCGCTCAGCTGTTGTCCTACCTGCAAACCAATGCCATAGCTTGCTTGCGCTTCGATAGTGTCAAAAGTCGGGTTAGCCATCATATTTCCTTTCATCGGATGTAAAGTAGCGGGCAGCATATCAGCCATGCCGCATCCGGTAAAACTTTGTCTCGGGAACAGATGACAAATCGCGAGGAAACATAAACAATAGGAATATCCCGCGTTGACGTCACGAAAGCGGGTAATATGACGAACATCATAGCGTTAGCCATCTATACTCTATGATCGAGGAACGAGACGCGGAGCAGGAGGAAAGCCATGCCCGGGCGCTTTGAATTAAAACCAACCCTGGCGAAAATCTGGCATGCACCGGACAATTTTCGCATTATGGATCCGCTACCGCCTATGCACCGCCGCGGCATTATTATTGCTGCTATCGTGCTGGTGATAGGTTTCCTGCTCCCTTCCAGTGACACCAGCGATGCCCCTGTGGTTACGCGTACTGCTCAGCTGGATTTACAGTCGCAGTCGCAGCCGCCGACCGAGGCTCAGTTGCAGGCACAGCTCGTCGCGCCGCAAAACGATCCAGGCCAGGTCGCTCCGGTTGCCCCGGAACCAATCCAGGAAGGAGAACCTGACGCGCAGCCTCAGGCTCAGCAATCTCAGCCGCAAACGCAGCCTTTCCAACAGGATAGCGGAATTGACCAGCAGTGGCGTTCCTATCGCGTTGATTCAGGCAAAACGCTGGCGCAGGTATTCCGTGACCATAACCTCCCGCCAACCGATGTATACGCGATGGCGCAGGTTGAAGGCGCCGGAAAACCGCTAAGTAACCTGAAAGACGGTCAGATGGTGCAGATCAGGCAGAATGCCAGCGGCGTGGTGACGGGATTAACCATTGATACCGGCAATGGCCAGCAGGTACTGTTTACCCGCCAGCCTAACGGCAGTTTTATTCGCGCCCGTTAACCGCCGTGGCCCGCGATTCCAGGCCTGATAAGCGATAGCACCATCAGGCATCAAGGTGAAGCGTCAACGCTTCACCTTGTTCACCCACCAGATCCCCGAGCAGACCAGCACCAGCGCCAGCGCATATTTCCATTCAAGAATGTTCTCGCCGAGGAAAATCGCCGACAGCACCGCCCCCGACACCGGGATCAGGAAGTTAAACGGCGCTACCATCCCCACGCGATTATGCTTGAGCAGAATACTCCACAAGGCAAAGGCGACCGAAGAGAGTAACGTCAGGTAACCCAGAATCGCCACCGAAGACGCGCCGTGAACGGTCAGCGTGCCGCCAAAAGCGTAACCGCCGATAACCAGCGCCAGACCGCCACCGCCCAGTTGATACCCTGTCATTACCGTCGGGTCCACCGTCTGAGAAATACGTTTACCGTATAACGTGGCGGCAGAGAGAATAAAGGCCGCCATCACTACTGAGCCATCCCCTAACAGGCTGAAGCTAAAATCCATTCCGCTGCTAAAGTTCACTACCATTACGCCGGTAAAGCCGAGGATACAACCCAGCGCTTTGTTGTAGCTCAGTTTGTCATTATGGTAGATGAAATGCGCCAGCAGTACGCTGAAGAAGGTCCCGGTCGCGTTCATGATGGACCCTTTCACCCCCGTCGTGAACGCCAGGCCAACATAGAAGAAGATGTATTGCAGCGAGGTTTGCGTCAGCCCCAACAGCGTGAGCTGACCATATTGACGCGGGCTTAACCGGCCAATCGGTTTACGTTGCGCCACCGCCAGCAGTAGCAGCAATAATCCTGCAAACAGGAAGCGATAGCCGGCAAAGACAATTTTTGAGGGAATGTCATCCGTGGCAATCTGGAAGATCTCATATCCGCTTTTGATCGCCGGATAGGCGCTCCCCCACAGCAGGCAGCAGAACGCCGCGCTCAGGTAGACAACATTTTTACGCGCAAACAGAGGTTGGTGCGTTGGTTCCATTCCATCACCACTTTGAAATAATGTTTTATTTTTGTGATTATCCCGAAAAGGATAAAGAATAGCCAGAGAGAAAAGCGGGGGAACAGAAAAGCAAAACGCCGGCACAGGGCCGGCGCTTTTACGCGGTCATCAGAATAAAAACTTATTCTGCAACTACGTTTACAGTCAGCTTAGCAAACACTTCGCTGTGAACCTGGAAGCTCACTTCGTGCTCGCCAGTGGTACGCAGAACGCCGTTCGGCAGACGAACTTCGCTCTTAGCTACTTCAACGCCAGCTGCAGTTACAGCGTCAGCGATGTCGCGAGTACCGATGGAACCGAACAGTTTACCTTCGTCGCCAGCTTTAGACGCGATGGTTACGGTTTCCAGTGCGTTGATTTTCTCAGCACGAGCTTCAGCAGCGGACAGAACGTCAGCCAGTTTAGCTTCCAGTTCAGCGCGACGCGCTTCGAAAAATTCAACGTTTTTCTTGGTAGCAGGAACAGCTTTACCCTGTGGTACCAGGAAGTTACGAGCGTAGCCCGCTTTAACGTTAACCTGATCACCCAGGCTACCCAGGTTTGCTACTTTATCAAGCAGAATAACTTGCATTACCTTATCCTCTCAAAGTCGTATTAATGGACCGTGACCGATTACTGATGACGATCAGTGTACGGCAGCAGGGACAGGTAGCGAGCGCGTTTGATAGCGCGAGCCAGCTGACGCTGGTATTTTGCACGGGTACCGGTGATACGGCTTGGGACAATCTTACCGCTTTCGGTGATGTAGTTTTTCAGCGTAGCGATATCTTTATAGTCGATCTCTTGAACGCCTTCCGCGGTGAAACGGCAGAACTTGCGACGACGGAAATAACGTGCCATATGGCTAGTCTCCAGAATCTATCAATTCAATCTGCTCGGCATGCAGAACCATTTTGCTCAGGCCGTTCTTTGCCTTGTGGCAAGAGATGAACCCCTGAACGGTCACTGCGCTACCGACCGTTATACTGTGAGTAATGGCCTGGTTTTCGTGTCCGCTAATAATAACGGGCATTTGGCACCACGCCTGCCGGTGAAATCCGGCTTCCTCCTGCACAGAACGATGCTCAAGCACGAACTGGCAATGAGGAATTCCTGATGGACTGACCTTTCGAAGGGGAGCCCTGCACACGGTGCCGGACAACGCCAGACGGTTGGTCATCAGAAATTACTCTTCAGAATCCCCAGCTTCAGCATCATCTGCGGTTTCGTTTGCGAAATCATCGCGACGCTCACGGCGCTCGTCTTTCGCTTTAACCATCGGAGATGCTTCGGTAACAGCGTGTTTAGTACGCATAACCATGCTGCGGATAACGGCATCGTTGAAGCGGAAGGTAGTTTCCAGCTCATCGATCACTTCCTGCGGCGCTTCAACGTTCATCAGAACGTAGTGAGCTTTGTGCAGTTTGTTGATCGGGTAAGCCAGCTGACGGCGGCCCCAGTCTTCCAGACGGTGGATCGTGCCTTCTGCACCAGTGATGGCAGCAGTGTAGCGTTCGATCATACCCGGAACCTGTTCGCTCTGGTCAGGATGGACCATAAAAACGATTTCGTAATGACGCATCGAATTGCTCCTTACGGATTATTCAGCCTCCTGTCTGGGTCAGCCGAGGCCCATGGAGGCAAGGAACGTGTTAAAGGTCGGCTGAAAAATGACGCGTCATAATACTGGGGTCAGCAGGTAAACTCAAGGTGATTGTACGATTATTTGCCATGCCGCCATTAATACATATCCAGCAGCATTTTGATACTGATGCAAATGGAGACAATGACAATCATCGGCCGGATAACTTTCTTGCCGCGCGTCAGTACGACCGTCGCGCCAAGACGTGCGCCGAGGGACTGCCCGGCAAACATCACCAGCCCCAGTGACCAGATCATTTTACCGCCGAAAATGAAAAACAAAATCGAAGCGATGTTCGACGCCAGGTTAATAAAATTCGAGTGGATTTGCGCCTTATCGATACTGTATCCCCATAGCAGGATATAGCTGAGCGTATAAAAGGAGCCAGCCCCGGCACCGAGAAATCCGTCATAAAAACCAATACATCCCCCGCCGATCAATGAGAAGAGAAACAGGGATACCTGCCGCTTTCTTTTCGGTTCGCTAAGATTTGGCGCAAAAATAAAGTAGATGGCGACCGCGATAATCAGGATTGGCAGCAGTTTCTTCAGCAGTTCCGGTTCAATAAACTGGATAAGCGTCGTTCCCAGCGCCGAACCGATAAAGGCAGATAAAAACACATACTTGTGCTCCTGCACGTTGATATGTCCCCGGCGTAAAAAGTAAATTCCGGAGGTCAGCGAGCTGCCCAACGCCTGAATTTTATTGGTTGCCAGCGCATTAGCCGGGGGTAAACCAGAAATTAATAGTGCGCCAATAGAGAGAAAACCGCCGCCGCCTGACACCACGTTAATAAAGCCTGCCACCAGCGCGACCATGAACATAATCACAAAGTAGCTGAAATCCATGAATGAAGTATCCATAACTTTTTGCCTTATTATCATAAAGTTATATTAATTATCCAGCTCACTATAAACGGCGTACTCAGCCGATTAAATTGACTATTTGGTAAGAGCTTATGCGCGAAAGACAGGTATTTTTCACCGCAGCGGTAAACACCAGCAGACTGTTAATTAAAGAAAAGATGGCTATGCGGTAATTTTTTGAACAACTGCATCAGAAATGGTCGCTATCGACTACGCCAGTAGCGGTTAAAATTACATCAGAAGCTAATCACTCACAGGAGAGAAGCAACCAGAGACCGCAGTCGAGGAGGTACATATGCGAGCCCGTGTTTTGACCCTTCTGGCTGTGCTTTTGCTCAGTGCAAATGCAACGGCAGCCATCAAAATTGACAATCATCAGGCCAGGAATATGGATGATGTGCAGAGCTTAGGCGTCATTTACATAAATCATAACTTCGCCACTGAAAGTGAAGCCACTCAGGCCCTGAATGAAGAGACAGATGCGCAAGGCGCAACCTACTACCATGTGATCCTCACCAGGGAACCCGGTAGTAACGGAAATATGCACGCCAGTGCAGATATTTATCGCTAGCTACCCGCAAATAACCAACGAGAACATTGCCACAGTTTGATTTGCCCCCTTCACCGGGGGCTTTTTTTGCAAAAAGTCCCGAAGCCAGATCGATAACATCCCCTGAATAGTTTGGCTCCAGGACTTAGCCGTTACTTCTGTCCGTAATAGGCGTTTGGACCGTGCTTACGCATGAAGTGCTTATTCATCAGATAACCGTCAATGGGGCTGAGAGCCGGATTAATGCCACGCGCGATCCATGCCATTTTTGCCACCTCCTCCATCACCACGGCGTTATGTACCGCGTCGTGAGCATCTTTGCCCCAGGCAAACGGACCATGCTGGTACACGACTACGCCAGGCGTATGTAAAGGTTCCACCTCCCCCAGCGTTTCAACAATCACCCTGCCGGTATTCAGCTCATATTCATCCTGAACTTCAGCTTCAGTTAAAGCCCGGGTACAGGGAATATCGCCAAAGAAGTAATCCGCATGCGTCGTACCAAGCGCAGGTATTGCCAGACCCGCCTGCGCCCATGCCGTCGCGTGGGTTGAGTGGGTGTGCACCACGCCGCCAAGCGATGAATAGCGGCGATACAGCGCCAGATGGGTGGCGGTATCGGAAGAAGGACGATAGCGTCCTTCCACCACGTTGCCGTGCAGATCCACAACCACCATGTCATCCACTGTCATTGTTTGGTAGTCGACGCCGCTGGGCTTAATCACCACCAACCCGCGTTCGCGGTCGATGGCGCTAACGTTACCCCAGGTAAACGTCACCAGCCCATAGCGCGGTAGATCCATGTTAGCCTCGAACACCTGCTGTTTACGTTTTTGCATTACACCGCCTCCACCAGACCCGCGCTGGCCATACGCGCTTTCACCCAGTCGCGCGCCTTCGCCACTTCACGTGCCGGGTCGTCCGACGTTTCACTCCACATCTCAATCAGATACGGTCCGCAATAACCACTCTGTTTGAGCGTTTCGAAACAACGTTCAAAATCGACAACCCCTTCACCAAACGGCACATTTTTGAATACGCCGGGTTTAGTATCCTTCACGTGTACGGCAACGATATGACCCATCCCCGCCTGCAGCTCCATCTGCACGTCGTTATCCCACGCCGACAAATTGCCAATATCGGGATACAGTTGGAACCACGGATTGTTGAGATAGTGGGCGTACCCCAACGCCTTGCTGATCGAGTTCATCAGTGGATAATCCATGATTTCCATCGCCAGCGTCACCTGCGCGCGGCTCGCCATCTCCACACTTTCTTTCAGCCCATCGCGAAACCGACGACGCGTTTCGTTATTTGCCTGCTGGTAATAGACGTCGTAACCCGCCAGTTGAATAACGCGAATACCGATATCCTGCGCAAACTGAATGGCTTTACGCATGATCTCCAGCCCCTGTTCGCGCACCGCATCATCTTCACTACCCAGCGGGAAACGACGATGAGCGCTCAGGCACATGGACGGTACTCGTATCCCTGTCTCGGCGATAGCGGCCACCAGCGCCAGACGCTGCTCGCGGTTCCAGTCAAGACGCGCCAGGCGAGCGTCGGTTTCATCAACCGACATTTCGACAAAGTCAAAGCCCAGTTCCTTCGCCAGTTGCAAGCGTTCCAGCCAGCACTCCCCGCCGGGGAGCGCTTTTTCATAAATACCGAGCGGGACCTGTTTCGACAACATAGTCGCTCCTTATCCCCACAGCTGGGCGATAGAACGTTTGAACTGACGGGCCGCTTCCACCGGAGAGGCGGCATCGCGAATACTGCGGCCGGCAATAAAGACGTGAATCGGAACTCCCTGGAATAGCGGCAGATCTTCCAGCGCCAGACCGCCGGTGACGGTGACTTTAAAGCCCATCTCGGACAGGCGTTTGATTGCGCTGATATCCGCTTCTCCCCACGCCACGCCCGCCGCCTGCGCATCACGACTGCGATGATATACAACTTGCCCAATCCCTGCGTCACGCCACTCCTGCGCCTGCTCCCAGGTCCAGTAACCGGTCAGTTCTATCTGCACGTCGCCGTTAAATTCTTTCGCTACCTCCAGCGCCCCCTTGGTAGTGTTGATATCCGCACAGCAGATGACGGTGACCCAGTCAGCGTTGGCTTCAAAACACATGCGGGAGAGGATTTTGCCCGCATCGGCAATTTTCGCATCCGCCAGCACAATTTTATGCGGGTAAAGCGCCTTCAGATCGCGTACGGCGCGTACGCCTTCTGCCACGCAAAGAATAGTGCCCACCTCAATGATATCGACCTCTTCGGCAATCAGACGCGTTGTTTCATATGCGGAAGACATTGATTGGTTATCCAGCGCAACCTGCAACATAGGTAATGACATTTTGGTATCCTTTTAAACAGCCGCCGCAGTGGCGTTATCAATTAAATCCAGCACTTCCTGCGCGGTGCGGCAGGCGCGTAAACGGTCGAAATTGGCTTCGTCGTCAAAGAGATTCACGATCTGCATGATGCCCACTTCCTGGTGCGTGTTAGCATCTACTGCCGCCATCGTTATCAGAATGTCGACCGGGTCGTTATCTTCGTGGTTAAACACCAGCGGTGTTTTCAGCGTCACCAGCGCAAAACCGGTTTTCTTGACCCCTTCCTCCGGACGGCCGTGCGGCATCGCCAGGCCGGGCGCAATGACAAAGTACGGGCCAAACTGTTCGACACCATCGAGGATGGCCTGGTAGTAGCGTGGCTCAACCACATCAGCCTTAACCAGCAGATCCACGCCCAGCTTTACCGCTTCCTGCCAGGTACTGGCTTCGGCTTGCAAAAGGATGGAATTATTGTCTGCCAGCGAATCACGTAATTTCATATGCCGCCTCCTTACTTCACATCCTGTGGGAAATGCGCCTTGATCACTTCCAGCAGTTTTGGTCCAAAATCGGCAGGGGACAGCATGTTGCGTACGCCAACAACATATTTATTGCCAGATACCGTAATCTCACCGGCGATATGGGTAGAAGCGATGATGATATCCGCGCCGCTCAGCTCACTTTTGTATTCACCTACTGCGCAGCTGTTCACCGTATGGTCAATATTTGACAGGGTTAAAAACTGATCCACCTTCATCTTCATGATCATGGAACTGCCCTGCCCATTGCCACACACAGCCAGAATACGTACGGTCATAATCGGAACTCCTTATTAAGCAGAGTGTTCTGCCAGTTGTTTTTCTGCGTCTTCCTCAGCGCGCAACGTGCGTCCTGCGAAAAACATATAAGCCAGTGCAATCAGAATAATGACGGCCATAAACACGATGCCGATGGAGGCAAAGCCCTGCATCATCGGTGGCGCCAGAATTGACCAATCCGCCATCCCCATCCAGGCGCTCATACCGGTAAGTTTCACCGCCCAGACGCAGCCGAAGATTTCAATCATCCCCATCACCAGACAAATCTTGAGCGCCGCGCGCCAGCCGCCAAAGTGGTTAGCAAACACGCCGATAGTGGCGTTCGAGAAGAACATCGGAATAAAGCCCGGGATAATCAGGATGGAAGAGCCGCAGCCCACCAGGATGCCCACCGCAATCAGTTGGCCGATGGTGCCCCACATAAAGCCCCAGACCACCGCATTGGGAGCAAAGCTATAAATCGCCGCGCAGTCGATAGCCAGTACCGCACCGGGAATCAGACGTTGAGAGATACCGTTGAACGCTTCTGAAAGTTCAGCGACGAACATACGTACGCCCTGGGTGATAATGAAGATAGCGACGGCGAAGGAGAAACCGGTCTGCAGGATATAGACCGTCCAGTGGGTTTTACCCGCCATTGCCTGAACCACATCAATGCCGAAAGAGAGCAGGATCGCGCCGAAAAAGATAGTCATAACAATCGCGGTTGAAACGATGTTGTCATGGAAGATATTCAGCCAGCCAGGCAACTTGAGATCTTCCACGCTCTCCTCTTTCTTACCCAGATACGGCGCGACTTTGTAAGCAATCCAGGAGGCGAACTGCTGCTGGTGACCGATGGAAAAACCGCAGCCGTCAGTCACTTCCTGTGTCGGCTTGTACATCATATTGGACGTAATGCCCCAGTAGAGCGACACCAGCACCGCAGTGCAGATGATCGTGGTCCACATTGGATAACCAAAGATGTAGAGAGAGACGGCAATCAGGCCAGCCTGCTGGAACATAATGTGCCCGGTCAGCATGATGGTGCGAATGCCGGTAATACGCCGTAGCAGTACGTAACAAATGTTCAGCGCCAGCGCCAACAGTACGGCGTACCCTACCCAACTGTAGGCATCACCCATGCGTTCGATGGTTGCCATCATGGAGGCATAGGTATCAGAGATCGCGCCATTGATACCGTAAACCTCAGACATCTTCGCCACCACCGGTTTAAACGTGCTGGTCAGAATGCCCGATCCCGCCTGCAGCAACATAAAACCGATAATCGTTTTGATCGTGCCTTTAATAATAACGCTGACGCTTTTACGCAGCAGGATATAACCAAGACAGGTCACAATACCCAACAGCAACGGTGCGTTGGTCATAACCTGATTAAAAAAGACGGTAAAGATGTTGTAGAGGATCTCCATAACGATCTCCAGTAGACGAAGTTGCTGAACATTCATTACAGATGCCCAGGATGTTGTGCTCTCACTCTAGTTTTCAAAAGTAATCACAACAAGATTGAATTTGATTAAATGTGATGCAGTACGCAAATAATTCTCTTACTTGCAGCGTGGATTTCCTTCGAATTCTTCAAATCCAAAATAAACCCCTTTAAAACAATAAAATACAAAAATACATTTCATGTAAACCATCTTGCCACACTGTAATTTGTTCACACTTTTCTATTCAACACCAAAAATCAGCGCATTGCCTTCTTGATAAAATGATGTCAGTATCAATCAAAACAAATCACAATTTGATTCAACTTGAACAAACATGAAGGTAATTGCGATGAGTAAAGTAAAAAGCATCACGCGTGAATCATGGATCCTGAGCACATTCCCGGAGTGGGGAAGCTGGCTGAATGAAGAGATCGAACAAGAACAGGTCGCACCTGGCACTTTCGCTATGTGGTGGCTTGGCTGTACCGGAATCTGGCTGAAGTCGGAAGGTGGGACTAACGTCTGCGTCGATTTCTGGTGCGGAACGGGTAAACAAAGTCACGGTAACCCGCTGATGAAAACCGGTCACCAGATGCAACGTATGGCGGGGGTGAAGAAACTGCAGCCTAACCTGCGCACCACGCCGTTTGTTCTTGATCCGTTTGCAATTCGACAGATCGATGCGGTGTTAGCGACACACGATCATAACGATCACATTGACGTCAATGTCGCAGCCGCCGTCATGCAGAACTGCGCCGATGACGTGCCATTTATCGGGCCGCAAACCTGTGTGGATCTATGGATCGGTTGGGGTGTGCCGAAAGAACGCTGTATCGTGGTAAAACCAGGCGATGTAGTGAAAGTGAAAGATATTGAAATTCATGCGCTTGACGCGTTTGATCGTACGGCATTGATTACGCTCCCTGCCGATCAAAAAGCGGCTGGCGTGCTGCCGGATGGTATGGATGCTCGCGCGGTAAACTACCTGTTCAAAACGCCGGGCGGTACGCTGTACCACAGCGGAGACTCGCACTATTCCAACTACTATGCAAAACATGGCAACGAGCACCAGATCGACGTCGCGCTCGGCTCGTACGGTGAGAACCCGCGTGGGATTACGGACAAAATGACCAGCTCCGACATGCTGCGAATGGCGGAAGCGCTGAATACAAAAGTGGTGATCCCTTTCCATCATGACATCTGGTCAAACTTCCAGGCCGACCCTCAGGAGATCCGTGTACTGTGGGAGATGAAAAAAGATCGGCTGAAGTATGGCTTTAAGCCGTTTATCTGGCAGGTAGGCGGCAAGTTCACCTGGCCGCTGGACAAAGAAAACTTTGAATATCACTATCCGCGCGGCTTTGATGACTGCTTCACGATTGAACCGGATTTACCGTTTAAATCCTTCTTGTGATCCTCACAAAATGCCGGGCCATCCCGGCATTTTTTTCCCATTTACTTTAGTATTTCCAGGCTATTTCAAATATCATCTTTTCAAATCAATTTGTATCGGAATAGCTCATGACTGAAGCACAAAGACATCAAATATTGCTGGATATGCTGGCGCAGTTGGGCTTTGTTACCGTTGAGAACGTAATTGAGCGCCTGGGGATTTCACCCGCCACAGCGCGCCGGGACATCAACAAGCTCGACGAAAGCGGCAAACTCAAGAAAGTCCGCAACGGCGCAGAAGCCATTACCCAACAGCGTCCGCGCTGGACGCCAATGAATCTGCACCAGGCACAGAACCACGATGAAAAAGTTCGTATTGCCAAGGCGGCCTCCCAGCTTGTGAATGCAGGTGAAAGCGTGGTGATCAACTGCGGATCGACCGCCTTTCTGCTGGGTCGCGAAATGTGCGGCAAGCCGGTGCAGATCATCACCAATTATCTGCCGCTGGCAAACTATCTGATCGACCAGGAGCATGACAGCGTGATCATCATGGGAGGGCAATATAACAAAAGTCAGTCCATCACACTCAGCCCGCAGGGCAGTGAAAATAGCCTGTACGCCGGACACTGGATGTTTACCAGCGGCAAAGGGTTAACCGCGGACGGACTGTATAAAACCGATATGCTGACCGCGATGGCCGAGCAAAAGATGCTTAACGTGGTGGGTAAACTGGTGGTGCTGGTCGATAGCAGCAAAGTCGGAGAACGCGCGGGGATGCTGTTCAGTCGCGCCGATCAAATCGATATGCTCATTACCGGTAAAAACGCAAACCCTGAGATTCTGCAACAGCTAGAAGCTCAGGGCGTAAGCATTATGCGCGTTTAAAGGTGCTGGCGGAAAAACGTTACCGCCGCAGCCAGCGCTTCTGGCGTGATGCGGTGGCGCACGCCCGCTTCCCACAGGCAGGTTAGATTGCTGTCCAGCCCTGCCTGAATCAGCGCCTGCTGTAAACGGAAGGTTTCAACGGCCGGCACCACATCATCATCCTGTCCATGCCACAGTAGTAACGGCCTGTCGGCCAGGCGCTGCAGTTGATGCGTAACGTCCCATTCGGCGAGCGGTGCGATGATGGCATCGAACTCCGCCTGCTGCTCTGGTGTCTGAACCCGTAAAGGCGGAAAAAGCGTCTGCGCAAGATGGGTAAAATAGCCCGAACCCATCAGGCTGGCTACACATTTAACCTCGGGATGGCGGGCCATAACGCCCAGTGCGGTCATTCCTCCCATCGACGCGCCTCCGACGGCAAGTCGTTCATCTGATAGCCAATTTTCTGCCACCAGCGCCGCACGTAACGTCGCAAACTCCTGCATACTTTGCTGCAAAATATGCCAGAAGCGGTACATTCTCCCCTGGGCGTCACTCGTGAAGCGCGCACCATGGTCGGGCGCATCAGGCATAACGACGCGGAATCCAGCCTGAGCCAGAGCAACGGCAAAATAGCTGTAGACCAGGCTTGAAGAGGTAAACCCGTGATAGAAAATAATACAAGGGAGTGAACATTCGCGTTTGCCAGCCGGAACGGCGTGCAGGACAGGGATACCCGCCAACTGTCGTGTTTCAATTTCGATCATTTGTCGCCTCTTTCTTTCTGGTATGCCATGCAGCAATACTTAACGCAAGCGAATGTGTTCGGCAATGATTCATAATGTTGAGAACTGGGTTACGCTTTCGCAACATTTTCATTCGAAAATCGCGTGAGAGATAACAATTCGGGAACATTCCCCTAAAGGGAAATTGATAAGGCACTACACTATGGCTATCAGGAAACGAGATAGAGTTATGCGTCGGTTTGCCTCTTTATTGCTGGTGATGTTTTTAAGCGCCTGTAGCGTGCTACAGGGAACGCCGCAACCTGCACCGCCCGTTGCCGACCACCCGCAGGAGATCCGCCGTGACCAAAGTAATGGGTTACAGCGATTAGGGACGGTTAGCGCACTGGTAAGAGGCTCTCCGGATGATGCGCTGGCAGAAATCCGTGCCAAAGCTGTCGCGGCTAAAGCTGATTACTACGTGGTTTTATTAGTGGATGAAACCATCGTGACAGGCCAATGGTATTCACAAGCTATTTTGTATCGTAAATAACATTGGGTTGAAATTTAGTCAGTTTTACATTGCTTTGCGCCCCTATGCGTTTACCTGTGCACAATAAACCAACAGCAGGAAGCTTGAGGTTTATTATCGCGATGGAATGCCCTGCCGTGTGTAGGGGTACGAATAATGGAGCTGACGATGAAACAATCACTTGCCTTATCCTCACTGCTGCTTTCTGCCGGACTGGTAGGTACTACGGCGCAGTCTGCCGAGTTCGCCAGTGCTGACTGCGTTACGGGCCTGAACGAAATTGGCCTGATATCTGTCAGTAACATTGCAGGAAATCCGCAGGATGTAGAACGAGTAGTCGCGTTAAAAGCGGATGAACAGGGTGCCTCATGGTATCGGATCATTCAGATGTACGAAGACCAGCAGCCCGACAACTGGCGCGTACAGGCCATACTCTATGCTTAACAGATTGCCGGATGGCGTAAACTTATCCGGCCTACATTGAACGTAGGCATGATAAGGCGCGCCAGCGTCGCCATCAGGCATATTATTACCGTAATCCCCCCGTTGCCCGCAGGAGCAAGTCGCTTAGCACCTGTTCAGACAATCGTAGTCCGCCACGCGTATCAAGCATTATTTGACACCAGGCCTGCGCCACTGGCGGAGAGGCATAGCGCAACATTTGCGCTCCGCAACCGAGCAGGAAAAGCTGTTGCGTAATCTCCCGTCCCATCTCCTCGCTGGGTTTGCGTAAACGCTGCTGTAGCTGACGTACCATTCGATCGTAATGTCGGTCTTGCCCTTTTACCTCCGCAAAGGCTTCGTTGAGCATATCGTATATGCCGGGTTGTTTTGTCAGTACCCGCAATACATCGAGACACATAATGTTGCCAGAGCCTTCCCAGATGCTGTTTACCGGCATCTCCCGATACAGGCGCGGCAGCTCACTCTCCTCGCAATAGCCAATCCCGCCCAGCACTTCCATCGCCTCTGCAACAAACGGCATCCCGCTTTTGCACACGGAGAATTTCGCCGCTGGCGTGAACAATCTGGCCCACAACGCTTCTTTGGTATCAGCGCGACGGTCCCAGGCCCTCGCCAGTCGAAACAGTAGCGCCGTCTGACCTTCCAGTTGGAGCGCCATCCGGCCTAATACCTGACGCATCATCGGCTGTTCAATCAATGGTTTGCCAAAAACTTGTCGCTGGTGCGCATGATAAATCGCGACGGAAAAAGCACGTCGCATCATGGCGTGACTGCCGAGCGCACAGTCAAAACGCGTCATCCCGCCCATTTTCAGGATATGGCGTATACCTTCCCCTTCGTCACCCAATAGCCAGCCAATCGCATCGTGGAATTCAACCTCGCAGCTGGCGTTGGAGCGGTTGCCTAACTTATCTTTCAGTCGCTCAAGACGAATAGCATTACGTTGCCCATCAGGTAAAAATCGCGGTACAAAAAAGCAGGATAATCCCCCCTTTGCCTGAGCCAGCACCAAATGGGCATCGCTTTGCGGCACGGAGAAAAACCACTTATGCCCCACCAGCCGATACGAGCCGTCTGCAAGACGTTCTGCCTGGGTGGTATTGCTCAGCACATCTGACCCACCCTGCTTCTCGGTCATTCCCATGCCGATCAGCAGCCCACGCTTTTGCCCACCGGGCAGTAAATGCGAGTCATAGCGGTCGCTAAGCAGCGGCGTCAGCCAGTCGTTAAAGGTTGCAGGCAACATCTGAAGTAACAGCGGCGTGGCGGCAAAGGTCATAGTAACCGGACACAACGTGCCCGCTTCTACCTGCGCATGCAGCATGAAACGCGCCGCCCGTGCAACAAATGTTCCCTGCCTCGCGTCTTCTTCCCAGGCCAGATTATGTACGCGGTTGGCGCATAATCCCTGCATCAGCAAATGCCAGGCAGGATGAAAACGCACATCATCCAGCCGCTGCCCCTGCGGGTCGTAGCGCAACAGCTCAGGTGGAAAAGCATTGGCCAGACGGCCCAGTTCGAGCGACTCGGCAGTCCCTAGCTGCTGACCAATACTGGCGAGAAGATCGCTATCCCATCCAGCGCCTTCACGGATAACCGCTTCGCACAGCGCGCCGTCGGACAGATATAAGTTGCTGTTATTGAGTGGTACAGGTTGGTTAAAAACGGTATGCGTTTGCCAGTGCATTGTGTCTCCCTCCGTCAATGGCCGTCGCCTTAAGTATGGCCAGAACCACATTATTCGCGACGGAGGAAGATCACAAAAGTACGGTTAGCCCGCAATATAGTGAGGAATAAAACGAGAAGTATCTTTAGTGATCAAGGTATTATCCTCGCGGATCCCCATACCACAGGCTTCATCATCCACGATCCAACTGCCGATCAGCGTGTAGCTGTCGCCAAAGCGCGGTAACGGCTGAAATGCCTGATAGATCATCGGTTCTTCGGCGTAGTCACCCTCAGCATGCTCCACAATCTGCTGCTGACCATCAAAAATGGTGACGTTTCCCCCCTCGCGGGAAAATATCGGTTTGCGTACATAGCTTTCCCCAGCCGCAACTTGTGGCGTTTCACCGTCAAACCAGGCGGGCAGCAGATTGGGATGGTTAGGAAAAAATCGCCACAGTAAAGGCATCAACCCTTTATTGCTGAGTACGCTCTTCCACAACGGCTCAACCCACTGTTCGCGGCGATAGCGCAGCAAGGGGCCATTCTCATCTCGCATCATCCACTCCAGAGGATAGAGCTTAAAGGCGCGACGAATGACGTTATCGTCATGGTCAGTGAGAACGCCGCCAACGCCAAGCCCCAGATCCTCCACGTAAATAAACCGTGATTCTTGCCCGGCCTGCTGCGCACAATCCTGCAAATACAACACCGTGGTACGATCTTCATCGGTATCTTCGCAGCAGCAGAAATAGAAAGGATCCGGACTATAAAGCTCAGCAAAACGGGAGATCAGCCGCTCCTGAATGGCGTTGTACTGGTCGGCGTCGCGTGGTATCACCCCACTGCGACGCGCATCTTCCAGCCATAACCACTGGAAATAGGCTGACTCATAGAGCGACGTTGGCGTATCCGCGTTGTACTCCAGCAGCTTGACCGGGGCGTTATTTCCGCACCAGACAAAATCCATGCGGCCATACAGGGAGGGATCGCGATGGCGCCAGCTTTCGGCAATAACATCCCAGTACAGCGGTGGGATCGCCAGTTGCTGCATAATCAGTTCGTCGTTAACTGCCCGTTCGACGACATCCAGACACATCTGGTGCAGTTCCGCAGTAGGTTTTTCGATCTGCTCTTCCACTTGCCGGAGCGTGAAGCGGTATGCCCGACTCTCATCCCAGTAAATTTCGTTATCGATAATATGAAAATCGAAGCCGTGATCGTAGGCGATCCTGTCCAGATCGGGGCGAACAGGGACATCATGTCGCAGCATCGTTAACCTCCCCAGTGCCCACGCGCGCTGGACGAACGTCCGTAGCCGCCGCGTGAAACCGTCGAGACTTTCTTCGTCGTATAGCTATGGCTGGTTGCGGTATCATTTTTTCCACTACCGGAACGCCAGCTGTAATCCCCGGAAGTCGTACGCCAGACCGGGCGCGAAACATAGGAAGAACCACCGCTGCTGTAAACATACTGTTCGTCGCGATCTTTACGAATGACGCGGCTGAGTAAAAAACCGGCGAATACCGGCACCCAGCTTTGATCGGTGCTATCGAGATAGCAGTCGCCAAACTGCGTCTGACAGCTCTGCTTGTTCATTTGCTTTGGCAGGCTGGAGTAGAACTCTGTTTTCGCATTGTTCCAGCCATCGGCACAAACGGTGGCGCTATTGCCATCGTCAATGCATTCACTCACCGCCGAGTAAAAAGTACCGTCACCATCGTTATCGGTATTGCCGTCACCAGCACATCCTTTGAGGACAAAAAATGCCGCTCCGCCCATAATGGCCAGCGTCAGGTATTTTCCGCTGTATCGGCTGCGTTTTTTTGCAAAGGGGTTCGCCAGGCGTCCAATTCGCGTGATGGCAGAATGCCCTGGCACCCTGTTTTTGTTTCCAGATTTACGTTTTCTTGCCATGATCGTCCATTACCATGTCATGCAGGCGGCGTTAAAAATGCCCCCCGCCAGGGCTGCAGTCCCCATAAATAATCCCGCTGCAGTATTATGATTAATAATTTTTTCACTCAGTGCCGGCATGTATAAACGCACACCGCCGTAAATGACGAGTTGTATCACCAGCGCGATGCCGCCCCAGGCGAAATAATCCGGGATGCTGACGGCGTTAATTGCCGCGCTGGATAATGGAATAACGTAGCCCAGCAACGTGCCGCTAAAGGCCAATGACGCTGCCGTATTATTATTTTTAATCAGTTGCCATTCGTTGTGCGGGGTGATTTTTGAGTAGATAAACAGAAAAACGATCACCATGGCCGCGCCAATAAAAAAATAGGCGCAAAAAGCCAGTAATGAATCCAGTATGTGCATTGTGTAACCTTCCCTGAAATTAACCAATTACATTAAGTGATGTTAATGGAATATCTACACCCAGCGCCCGTGAGAATACCCACTCTGGCTCTCCCTGCTCATTAAACGACTCTTCGCCGTTCAACAGCAGGTATTCCCATGTATCCTCTGTAACCTGTCGCTGAAAGCCCATGGTAAAATTATGTACATCCCATGTGGCATGCTGATGATTTTCTACTTTTTCCAGCATATAAACCGGCTCAATGTTCCCGGGTTCTTCCTCGTTAAAAAAGCGCTGCCAACGCTCTTCCTGCCAGCTCAGCGCCGGGGTCCCTATTGCAGAAGGGCTAATGGCAGACTGCCAGTGTTTTTTCTGCGAAATCCCGTAACTTTCCGCATAAACAAAGAATTTGATATCATCGATATCATCAATGTCTGAGCCGCCCGTGGTATTGATTTGCAGAAACTCTTCTCCGGACGTGTAGTAGCGAAAAATCTGGCTTCCGCCGCCTAAATCAATGTGGCTGGCGGCTGCAACGGTGTACTCCTCACCGGGTAATTCGATTAATAGAGACTCTTCAAGCAGACGAAATGCCAGCGTGTTAAGCGTAAATCCGGCATTCAGATGTAACCCCAACGGCCCGCGAGCCGGCGCAACAGCAGCGGCTTTACCAAATAAACGCTGGAAAAAACTCATCATCATTTTCCCTTTATGACCAGCCAACCTTCTTTCGAGGCTGACGCATTTCGCCGACGTTTACTCGCCTTGTTGACGCTGCAGTCGTGCCAGAACATCCTGAGCCGAACTTTTATTGCTCGCCCCAATGCCGGCTTCAGCCAGCTTCTCATCCAGGTCACGCCCATCCGCAACCTTTTCCAGCTGTGCAGCGGCATCCAGACGGGCCTGACGCTCTGCCTGTCGCGTTTGCAAACGCTTGAGCGACTCTGCGGCTGTAGACACGCTGGAAGACGCGCCGACGGTCGAGGTGGTCACTGCCTGCTGGGCGCGCTGCATCGCTTCCGTCGCCTTTACCACCTCAAGCTGCTGTTCAAACTGTGCAATCCGTTGTGCGGTTGCACTCACCGCTTTTTCAACGCCATCCCGCGACACTTCAAGGTTAGCGAGTACTTGCTCTTCTGCAGCAATGACATTCTCCAGGCGGGCAATTTCCTCTGCAACTTCGTTGATCAGTGACGGGTTAGCGTTTTTACTCAGCGCTTCCAGCACTCGTGTTTCCAGACTGGATTTACGCTCGCGCAGATCGCTCAACTTGTCATGGCTCAGCTTCACGCGCGCCAGCAGGTCTACTCGTGATTTTCCAGCTTTATCCAGCTCACCTTTCGCATCACGGATATGCTGTTCCAGCATGCGGACCCCCTGCGCTTCTTCAATTGACTCTTCCGCCTGAGAAAGTACGGACTTGCCGAGGGTAAACAGGCTTTTTAAAATTCCCATAAATAGCGTTCCTTGTTATTCGTGAGTGTATTCTTCTGTGATTTCAGCCAGATCCAACGCGTTATCCGCAAGCGTCGTCATCTCGAGCAGCACATCATTCAACGATGAATTAAGCGAAAGAGCCCCAAATGCGACGTAATATTCATCCTGCTGAACGCGGGAAATCCCTACGGAAGAGAGTGGAAGGAGTTTCTGATTACGTAATAAGAAAATATTAAATTCATCCTGCTGATGAATACTACTAACAGGACAAATAACTGTTTCAATAATAATCTGGCGAGAAGTAAACACAATATTGAGCGGTAAATCGCCATAATCATTCATTATAACGATTAATGATTGCTCATCATATTCAATATCTATATTTAATTCAGGGCGAGTTTGTAGTGCTTCAGCAAGTAACTGCGGTGTCCATGCCATATATTATCCATATATAATTTAAATAGTAATAAATAAAATGAATATCATTTTCTAGCCTTTATCATACTCGTTTAAAATAAAAAAAAGCCACCCGAATCCGAGTGGCTTTGTCTGAAAAGTAAGTTTAGCCGCGCTGGCGGACTGCTTCAAACAGGCAGATGCCCGTTGCAACCGAAACGTTCAGCGACGAAACGCTACCTGCCATCGGGATGCTGATCAGTTCGTCACAGTGTTCACGGGTCAGACGGCGCATGCCTTCGCCCTCTGCGCCCATCACCAGCGCCAGACGCCCGGTCATTTTGCTCTGGTAGAGAGTATGGTCGGCTTCACCTGCGGTTCCGACGATCCAAATATTCTCTTCCTGCAGCATACGCATAGTGCGCGCCAGGTTGGTCACACGGATCAGCGGTACGCTTTCTGCCGCCCCGCAGGCCACTTTTTTCGCCGTCGCATTCAACTGTGCAGAACGATCCTTCGGTACGATAACAGCATGTACGCCGGCAGCATCTGCGCTACGCAGGCACGCCCCCAGGTTATGTGGATCGGTGACGCCATCAAGGATCAAAAAGAAGGGTTGATCGAGCGTAGCAATCAGATCCGGCAGATCGTTTTCCTGATACTGACGACCCGGCTTCACGCGAGCAATAATTCCCTGATGTACCGCACCCTCGCTTTTCTCATCCAGGAACTGGCGATTAGCCAACTGAATGACAACACCCTGTGCTTCCAGTGCGTGGATCAGCGGCAGCAGGCGTTTATCTTCACGACCTTTGAGAATAAAGACGTCCTGGAAGCGCTCAGGCGCACGTTCCAGCAGAGCCTGCACCGCATGGATGCCGTAAATCATTTCACTCATGAATGTACTCGTTAATAGTTTATGCGTAACGCGGGCAACGCGAAGTTGCCCGGCTTACTGTTTATGGCTGTTACTGTGCGATTTTCTTTTTCGCCGCACGTTTAGCTTTGGTGGCGGCAGCGATTTTAAGCGTTTTAGCCGATGGCTTTTTCGCTTTTTTGTCGCCTTTCTTCTCAGTCGCATTCTTCTCCGGCTGAGGTTTGGCTCTGCCTTTCTTCTCGCCGCGGAAAGCGCTGTCCGGCTCGAAATTCACCTTTTTGCCCATCTGACGACGTTTACCGGTATTTTTACCTGCATCGCCTTTTTTCGCTTTTTCACGCGCGGTTTTACCTTCATTGCGCGGCGCACGTTCGCTGGAGATCAAACTGAAGTCGATTTTACGCTCGTCCATGTTAACCGCTTCCACGCGAACTTCCACGCGATCGCCCAGGCGATACATTTGACCGCTGGATTCCCCCGTCAGTCGCTGCCCAACCTGGTCAAAACGATAGTAGTCGTTATCCAGCGAGGAGACATGCACCAGACCGTCGATAAACAGCTCATCAAGACGGACAAAGAAGCCAAACCCGGTCACGCTGGCGATCACGCCTTTGAAGACATTCCCTACCTGATCCAGCATGAAGTCGCACTTCAGCCAATCAGAAACGTCGCGCGTCGCTTCGTCCGCACGGCGCTCGGCCATCGAACAGTGCTGACCCAGTTGCAGCATCTCTTCCATCGAATAATGGTAGCCACCGGTTTCCGTGGTGTTACCTTTATGGCCCTGCTCCTGCGCCAGCAGATACTTAATCGCCCGGTGCAAGGAGAGGTCCGGATAACGACGGATTGGTGAGGTAAAGTGCGCATAAGATTGCAGCGCCAGACCAAAGTGCCCGCGGTTTTCCGGATCGTAAATAGCCTGCTTCATCGAACGCAGCAGCATAGTCTGCAGCATTTCAGCGTCAGGGCGGTCAGCAATCGACTCAAGCAGTTCAGCATAATCACGCGGTTCAGGTTTATTGCCGCCAGGCAGCTCCAGTCCCAGTTCCGCCAGCACCGAACGGAACGAGTTAATCGCTTCGGTCGTCGGCTTATCATGAATACGGAACAGCGCCGGCTCCTTGGCTTTCTCAACGAATCGCGCCGCGGAGATGTTCGCCATGATCATGCACTCTTCAATCAGCTTGTGCGCGTCGTTACGCTGCGTCTGCTCGATACGCTCAATACGGCGTTCAGCATTGAAGATAAACTTCGCTTCCTCACTCTCAAACGAGATACCGCCGCGCTCTTCACGGGCTTTATCCAGTACTTTGTAGAGGTTATGCAGCTCTTCAATGTGTTTAACCAACGGCGCGTACTGTTCACGCAACTCCTGATCGCCTTGCAGCATATGCCAGACTTTGGTGTAAGTCAGACGCGCATGGGAGCTCATTACCGCTTCGTAGAATTTAAAGCCGGTTAAGCGGCCTTTCGACGAAATGGTCATTTCACAGACCATACACAACCTGTCCACCTGCGGGTTGAGCGAACACAATCCGTTAGACAGCACTTCCGGCAGCATTGGAACAACCTGCGACGGGAAATAAACAGATGTGCCACGGCTACGCGCTTCCTGATCCAGCGGAGTCGGCGGACGAACGTAATAGCTTACGTCAGCAATCGCTACCCATAAACGCCAGCCGCCGCCGCGTTTCTTCTCGCAGTAGACCGCATCGTCAAAGTCACGCGCATCTTCGCCATCGATAGTAACCAGCGGCAGGGAGCGCAGATCGACACGCCCGACTTTCGCCTCTTCCGGTACTTCTTCTTTCAGCCCGGCGACCTGCTTTTCAACCGCCTGAGGCCAGATATACGGGATTTCATGGGTACGCAGTGCCATATCCACGGCCATGCTGGTTCCCATGTTGTCGCCCAGCACTTCAACAATTTTACCCACCGCTTTGGTGCGACGAGTCGGACGCTGGGTCAGCTCAACCACGACCACAAAGCCCATGCGAGCGCCCATCACTTCTTCAGGTGGGATCAGGATATCGAAACTCAGGCGGCTGTCGTCAGGAACGACAAACCCGACGCCAGCGTCGGTGAAGTAGCGACCCACAATCTGGCTGGTTTTCGGCACCAGTACGCGCACAATACGCGCTTCGCGACGACCTTTACGGTCCGCGCCCAACGGCTGCGCCAGCACCTGATCGCCATGTATGCAGGTTTTCATCTGCTCACTGGACAGGTACAGGTCATCTTTGCGCCCTTCAACGCGCAGAAAGCCGTAGCCATCACGGTGGCCAATAACGGTACCTTTCAGCAGGTCGAGACGTTCCGGCAGCGCGTAGCACTGACGACGGGTGAAGACCAGTTGTCCGTCACGCTCCATCGCGCGCAGACGGCGACGCAGCGCTTCTTGCTGTTCTTCACCTTCAATGTTGAGTTCAGCGGCCAGCTCATCGCGGTTGGCCGGTTTTTCACGTTTAGTTAAATGTTCGAGGATAAATTCCCGGCTCGGGATAGGGTTCGCGTATTTTTCAGCTTCGCGTTCCTGGAAAGGATCTTGTGACATCGAGGTTCCTCCATTGTCATCTCTGATGGAATTCCTTCGTCTTTCACGACGCCTCTTTGTTGGCTGCCTTTGCTCCCCTCAGTCACTTACTTTTGTAAGCTCCTGGGGTCGCTCAGTTGCCGCCGCGATGCGACGCGAAATACTTTGGACTTCATTACTCCACCAGCAATAATTTATAAAGCGGTTGATTCTCTTCAACCAAATCAGCAAGTGTGTAGTTGTCCAGTTCCGTGAGAAAACTTTGCACTGCTTTAGAAAGCGCCTGTTTGAGTCGACAGGCCGGGGTAATGTGGCAAAACTCGCTGCTACAGTTGACCAACGATAAGGGTTCCAGCTCGCGAACCACATCACCAATACCAATATCCTTAGCGGGTTTACCCAGGCGGATACCGCCATTTTTTCCTCGAATAGCAGTAACAAAGCCCGCCCGGCTAAGTTGATTGATTATTTTGACCATATGATTACGGGACACGCCGTAGACTTCTGTCACCTCAGAAATACTGGTCATACGTCCTTCGGGAAGTGACGCCATGTAGATTAGCGCACGTAATCCGTAATCGGTGAAACTTGTTAACTGCACATCAACCTCAGGAAAAGGGATAAAACGGATAAACCTGGTGGTATTAATTACATTGATGATAAACCAGCCACCAGCCAGGTCGCTAATTTATTTCAGTTCGGGAAGGAAAAAAGCGAGGAACTTACGTGATTTTAAGCCGGATCCTGATGCAAAACGCCTCATCCGGCCTAAATTAGTGCAAGCGCAGCGCCGTTTGACGCTACGCTATAACCAGAATTATGCGTCGAACGGGTCGCGCAGGATCATGGTTTCAGTACGGTCTGGGCCAGTTGAGATAATATCAATCGGCACACCGGTCAGTTCTTCAATACGCTTGATGTAGTTCAGTGCTGCCTGCGGCAGACCGCTACGCTCCTTCACGCCGAAGGTAGATTCAGACCAGCCCGGCATGGTTTCGTAAATCGGCTCGATACCTTTCCAGTCGTCAGCTGCCAGCGGAGTAGTCGTTACTTCACGGCCATCCGGCATACGGTAAGCGACACAGATTTTCACCTCTTTCAAACCGTCCAGTACGTCCAGTTTGGTCAGGCAGAAGCCAGACAGGGAGTTAATCTGTACTGCACGGCGTACGGCCACGGAGTCCAGCCAACCGGTACGACGACGACGACCGGTGGTCGCGCCATACTCGTTACCTTGTTTGCACAGGAACTCGCCAACGTCATCAAACAGCTCAGTCGGGAATGGACCCGCACCGACACGAGTAGAGTAAGCTTTGATGATACCCAGAACGTAGTCCACATAACGCGGGCCCAGGCCGGAGCCGGTCGCCACGCCACCCGCGGTGGTGTTGGAAGACGTTACGTACGGATAGGTACCATGGTCGATATCCAGCAGGGTACCCTGCGCGCCTTCGAACATGACGAAATCGCCACGCTTACGCGCCTGGTCCAGCAGATCGGAAACATCAACAACCATAGCGGTCAGGATGTCGGCAATCGCCATTACATCATCCAGCACTTTCTGGTAGTCAACTGCTTCAACTTTATAGAAATTCACCAGCTGGAAGTTGTGATATTCCATCACTTCTTTCAGTTTTTCAGCGAAGGTTGCTTTATCAAACAGATCGCCAACGCGCAGACCGCGACGAGCTACTTTGTCTTCATAAGCCGGACCGATACCACGACCGGTAGTACCGATCGCTTTCTCGCCACGCGCTTTCTCACGAGCGTTATCTAACGCAACGTGATAATCAAGGATCAGCGGACAAGCTTCAGACAACAGCAGGCGCTCGCGAACCGGGATACCACGATCTTCCAGTCCTTTCATTTCTTTCATCAGCGCGGACGGAGACAGTACAACACCGTTACCGATGATGCTGATGACATTCTCGCGAAGAATACCTGATGGAATAAGATGGAGGACGGTTTTTTCACCGTTGATTACGAGAGTATGGCCTGCGTTGTGTCCACCCTGGTAGCGCACAACATATTTAGCCCGTTCAGTCAGAAGATCAACAATCTTCCCTTTACCTTCGTCACCCCATTGGGTGCCCAGTACGACGACGTTGTTACCCATTTTTCAAAATCACCGTTTGCTTAAAAATGGATTCTACCACCGCTTTTTCAGATATACAGCACTTTTTGCATGCGAAAATCCGCAAAATAGGCTACTTATTGATCAGCCAATCGTTTTCCTCAACATGTAGTAGACCACAACGCCCGCAACCACAAGACCTCCACCAAAACGACGCAAAGTATTTTCTGGAAGCTGGGCCATCGCGGAGATCATTTTCTTCCACGCATTGGGGTAAAGCATCGGACCCAGGCCTTCAAGGACCAAAACCAGCGCAAGCGCCAGCAAAATTGTTGAATTCATCCATCGCCCTTAAATAAAAAGAAAACCACCGCATCCCTGGAGATGCCGGTGGTTTTGCTGCTTTAAAACCGCTGGACTGCTCTTAGCGTGTTGCGGTATTCGGTGTCTTCATGTAGCGGAAGAAATCGCTGTCCGGGCTCATGACCATCACGTCCTGGTTGCCTTCGAAGCTCTTCTCGTAAGCACGCAGGCTACGGATGAAGGCGTAGAAGTCAGGATCCTGACTGAACGCATCGGCAAACAGTTTAGCCGCTTCCGCATCGCCTTCACCGCGCATGATGCGGCCTTGACGCTCAGATTCTGCCAGCGTTTTAGTCACTTCATAGTCCGCCGTTGCACGCAGTTTTTCCGCTTCTTCCTGACCTTGTGAACGATGGCGACGCGCTACCGCTTCACGCTCAGCGCGCATACGGTTGTAGATAGCCTCAGATACTTCAGCAGGCAGGTTGATTTGCTTAATACGCACGTCAACCACTTCGATGCCCAATGCCGCCATACTGTTCGGGTTGATGACCGGTACTTTACCGTTCGTTTCAGCCTGAACACGCTCAGCCGCTTCGGCAATCGCGCTATCTGCCGCCGGCGTCGCGACTTCATCTTCCGTGCCCGCAGAACCGGAGTTCAGCGCGTCACGCACTTCCAGGGTCAGACGACCGCGGGAGTCGGTAACGATGTCTTTGACGTCCAGACGACCAATTTCAGAACGCAGACGGTCAGAGAACTTACGTTTCAGCAGGACTTCAGCCTGAGAAACATCGCCACCGCCCGTTGCCAGGTAGTAACGGCTAAAGTCACTGATGCGCCACTTAATGTAGGAGTCAACGATCAGATCTTTCTTCTCTTTGGTAACAAAGCGATCGGCCTGGTTGTCCATGGTCTGAATACGCGCATCCAGCATCTTCACAGATTCAATAAACGGAATCTTGAAGTGCAGGCCTGGTGCAACGACCAGCGGCTTGTTTTCATCGTCACGCAGAACTTTACCAAAGCGCAGAGTAATCCCACGCTCGCCTTCTTTGACCACAAAGACGGACATGAACAGAACTACCAGAACGATGATGATAATCGCAATAACTGACTTACGCATCGTTATTCCCCCTGACGCTGGTAGTCGTTACGCTGCGCGTTCGCGCGGCGTTGGTCCATAATATCGCCCTGACTGGTGGACGAAGTGTTGCTTGCTCCAGAGCCGGAAGTCGTTGCTGGCGGCAAACGCAGCAGGTTTGAACTGCTGTCGCTCTTGGCTGCTGGCGCACTACCGCCTTTCAGCATTTGATCCAGCGGCAGAACCATCAGATTGCTACCCTTATCGTTAACCAGGACTTTGCGGGTATTGCTCAGCACTTTTTCCATGGTTTCGATATACAGACGCTCGCGAGTAATTTGCGGTGCGGCTTTATATTCCGGCAGAATTTTTGCGAAGCGAGCCACTTCACCCTGAGCTTCCAGGATGGTTTGCGTTTTGTAAGCGCGCGCTTCTTCCAGAATACGCTGCGCCTGACCGTTAGCACGCGGCTGAACTTCGTTGGTGTACGCTTCTGCTTCACGGATGTACTGCTGCTCGTTTTCACGTGCGGCAATGGCATCGTCAAACGCGGCTTTTACTTCTTCCGGCGGACGTGCTGCCTGGAAGTTGACGTCCAGCAGAGTGATCCCCAT
Organism: Citrobacter sp. Ce119; assembly: GCF_030334525.1. Taxonomy (NCBI): domain Bacteria; kingdom Pseudomonadati; phylum Pseudomonadota; class Gammaproteobacteria; order Enterobacterales; family Enterobacteriaceae; genus Citrobacter; species Citrobacter sp. Ce119. Next base: position 10,253 of record NZ_JAOWDR010000013.1, on the reverse strand, counting down.
GTTGTACGGGCGGATCGTTTCTTCCAGTTCACGCTGGGTATCGCTACGAATAACGGTACGCCCTTCGGTCAGGATACGGTCCATGGTGTATTTACCGATAACCCCGCGCAGGGCGCTGTCGGTAGCCTGACGCAGACTGTCATCCGCGCTGGTTACGCTAAACAGGTAACGCTGCGGATCGGTCACGCGGTACTGCACGTTCATTTCAACACGCACGACGTTTTCGTCAGAGGTCAACATGACGCCGGATGCGGCAAGTTCACGCACGGCTTCCACGTTGACCGGAGTCACTTCGTCGATAAAGGTCGGTTTCCAGTTCAGACCCGGTTCAACCAAATGGCTGAATTTACCGAAGCGTGTCACCACGCCGCGTTCCGCTTCTTTAATGGTGTAGAAACCGCTGGCCGCCCAGATAATGACAATAGCTGCCGCTGCGATAGTAAAGACTCGACCACCCAGTTGCGGACGCGGACCTTGCGATGAACTACCGCCGCCGGAACCCGTACCTTTACCGCCACCCAGACCACCGAGTTTTTTACTCAGTTTACGGAAAATATCATCCAGATCGGGAGGTCCCTGATCGCGACCGCCTTTGTTTCCATTTCCCTCAGGGTTGCCGCCAGGTTTGCTGCTTCCCCACGGGTCGCGGTCTTGTCCGTTATTACCGGGCTGATTCCACGCCATGTTTGTGCTCCATATTTGTTATGCGATGCTATACCTGCGTCTTTTGCGCTGCAGATGCGTTGGCTATGTTCCTCACTCCCGTCACATAGTTGATTATGCTTCGGGATATTTCAGAACTTGCCGCCTTCCTGCCGCACAAAACCACAAGGAATAGAGGCGAAAAAATCTTCAGGCCATATCCGTCAGGTCAGACAACATAGTCTTCCAGTGCCGGTTCTTGTTTACAGAGGCGACGCCAGTCTACGATCGGCATACGTACTTGCAGACCTACGCTACCGTCTTCCTCCATCCACTCTTTTTCTATTGCCTGAAGTTGGTAAAACCGGCTTCTCAGACGCCCTTCCTGCGGCGGCAAACGCAACGTATGCTGCGCAACCTCACCGGAAAGACGCTCTGTCAAAGCCTGAAAAAGCTGTGGTATGCCAATACCCGTTTGCGCTGAAACCCAAACGCGAATGGGTTTATTCTCTTCATCTCTGTCAATACGCGGTTCAAAATCATCCAGCATATCGATTTTATTCATCACCAGCAGGGTCGGGATCTCGTGTGCATCGATCTCTTCGAGCACCGTGTCGACGGCCTCGATGTTTTCCTGCACACGAAAATCTGCAGCATCAATAACGTGCAGCAGCAATGTCGCCTGACGTGTTTCCTGCAGGGTGGCTTTAAATGCCGCCACCAGGTCGTGCGGCAAATGGCGGATAAACCCTACGGTATCCGCCAGCACGGTTTCACCAACGTCCGCTACGTCTATGCGGCGCAGCGTTGGATCCAGGGTCGCAAACAGCTGGTCCGCTGCGTAAACCCGGGCTTCGGTGATCTGGTTGAACAGGGTGGATTTTCCGGCGTTGGTATATCCCACCAATGATACGGTTGGGACATCCGCTTTCTTGCGCGACTGCCGCCCCTGCTCACGTTGCTTTTCAACTTTTTCCAGGCGCGACTGTATTTGCAAAATGCGATTACGCAGCAAACGACGGTCGGTTTCGAGCTGGGTTTCACCCGGACCGCGCAAACCAATCCCGCCCTTTTGCCTTTCAAGGTGGGTCCAGCCACGGACCAGACGCGTAGCCATATGGCGCAACTGCGCCAGCTCAACCTGCAATTTACCCTCATGGGTGCGCGCACGCTGGGCAAAAATATCTAAAATAAGACCGGTCCTGTCGATAACAAGACACTGGCATAATTGTTCCAGGTTACGTTCCTGGGCGGGGCTTAGAGCATGATCAAAAATCACCACCGCAGCGCCAGTCGCTTTTACGGCTTCGGCAATTTCGATTGCCTTACCTTCACCAACAAAATACTTCGGGTGCGGTGCTTTACGGCTCCCGGTAATCACCTGCATTGCTTCGACACCGGCGGAAGAAACCAGAGATTCAAACTCCTGGAGGTCTTCCATATCTTTGTCTTGCGAAAAATAGATGTGTACCAGTACCGCCTGCTCACCGGCATCATAACGGTCAAACAAGCGTCAACCCCTTAATATATATCAACGGGGAACGCAGGATCGCTGGCTCCCCGTGGGTAAAACAGCTAACAACCTTATTCGGTTTCTTCGCTGTCCTGTTGCGCAGATGAACCTTGCGCGTTGCTACCGTGATGGTAGTTGCTGCCAGTGCCGCCGGTGGCATTATTGCTGTGATGAGAAACCGGGCGAGACGGGACAACAGTAGAAATCGCGTGCTTATAAACCATCTGGCTGACCGTGTTTTTCAACAGGATCACGAACTGATCAAAAGACTCGATTTGACCTTGCAGCTTAATACCATTCACCAAATAAATAGAAACTGGAACACGTTCCCGACGCAGTGCGTTCAGGAACGGATCTTGTAAAGATTGCCCCTTAGCCATTCTCTCTTTTCCTTATATGCTTATTTGTACTTTGAACCTTTCGATTCTGAAAAATTGCGCACGATACGTTTCAATTGTACACATTCAGTTCGCGATAGCACCAACAACCTGTAATACTTCGTTTCGCGCCTGGTCAGGCTTTTCACTGTCAAGCCAGTGCACCCCTTCCCAACCACGCAACCAGGTTACCTGTCGCTTCGCCAACTGCCTCGTGGCGCAAACACCTCTATAAACCATTTCATCGTATGAAATTTCGCCTTCAATGTATGACCACATCTGGCGATACCCTACACAACGAATGGAAGGCAAATCCGTATGCAAATCTCCACGGGCAAAAAGCGCCCGGACTTCTGCTTCAAAACCTGAAGCCAACATCTGATGAAAACGCTGCTCAATTCGCTGATGGAGCAGTTCACGGCTCGCCGGGGCGATTGCAAACTGATGCACCTGATACGGCAAAGCATCTCCTGACGTTTGCGTCAGCTCCGTTAAAGTTTTACCCGAAATGAAAAAAACTTCCAGTGCCCGGGAAAGTCTTTGCGGATCATTTGGATGAATACGCGCCGCAGCCACCGGATCGATTTCCTGAAGCTGTCGGTGTAACGCGTCCCACCCGAGCTCTGCCGCCTGCTGCTCAATTCTGGCCCTGACTTGCGGGTCCGCCGACGGTAACGGCGACAGCCCTTCAAGCAAGGCTTTGAAATATAACATTGTGCCGCCCACCAGCAGCGGGATACGTCCCGCAGCGGTGATATCGGCCATCTCGGCTAACGCATCGCGGCGAAAATCAGCGGCGGAGTACGCTTGCGACGGATCGCGGATATCCAGCAATCGGTGCGGCGCGGCCTGTAATTCATCTGCATCAGGCTTGGCTGTACCGATATCCATCCCCTTGTAAATAAGGGCGGAATCAACGCTTATCAACTCTATGGGCAAAACTTTACGCAATTCAATTGCGAGAGCCGTTTTACCGGAGGCCGTTGGCCCCATCAAAAAAATCGCCTTTGGCAGGCTCGCCTTACGGGTATCACTCATGTTTCAGGGCATTCATTACCGAATGTAAATCAACAGATTGTAACAGACCACCCGGCGGTGCCTTCACGAGTTGTGGGCAGAGCCGCTCAACATCCGCTAACAGCGTAATCGCCTGAGCCATACTCCACTGCGGATGCTCGCTAATCAGGTTACGTGCAATCCACTGTGCAATATTGCCCGGTTCGAATACGGACTGCTGCGCCAGGTAGCCTATCAGTTCAGGAATCAAGATTTGTAAATTTTGTTGGCGTAAGGGTAAAGGCACCGCCCGGATGGTCACATGCTGCGCATCCAGTTGAAATTCAATGCCCAATTCAGCCAGTTGGCTCTGCCCTTTTTGCAGGGCCGCTTTTTCATCAGCGGTCACTTTTAGACGTAAAGGGATCAGCAACGGCTGGGCGCAAACGCCTCCCTCGCCCGGCGTTAACTGCGCCTGACGTAGCCAACGTTCCGCCACTGGTAATGCCAGCAACCGAATCTGGCCATCGCACTCAAGCAACGCGCAGTCCGTACCGACAATCGTTAACACTCGCCCAAAGCCCTGGCCGTTGCCACTCAGAGGTGCCGATGGCGTTTCAGTGGCCGGCGTTTTACGCGGCGGAACCGGCGTCTGCAGCAGTTGCTGATAAATCTCACCCTGCTGCTTTTGATATCCAGGTTGGGCATGAGGCCAACCGGCCCCCGCCTGACGCCCACCACTGCTGCCGCTTCCAGCGCCAGCGGATGCTGAGTACCGCGGTGTCGCAGGTTCACGCGCGGGAGCCGGATCGGCAAAATGGTTACGTCCGGCAGCAACGCGGTTTTCCGGGATGTGCCTTGGGGCGGGCTCGTCGTCGTCAGCCAACGACAGCGGCGTTTCAAGCTGCTGCTGCAGGACGCTCAACACGCCCTGGTAAATAAAATCGTGCACCAGGCGAGATTGATGAAAACGGACCTCATGTTTGGCGGGATGTACGTTAACATCCACCTGATGTGGGTCGATTTCCAGATACAGCACAAAAGCGGGCTGCTGATCGGCCCCCAGCTTATCTTCACAGGCCTGACGGATAGCATGGTTGATCAGGCGGTCGCGCATCATTCGACCATTCACATAGCAATACTGGATTTCCGCCAGCGCCGCCGTCGTATGATTAGGATCGGCCACCCAGCCGCGCAGCGTTAAATCGCCATGCTGCCATTCAATCGCCAGCGCATGTTCCAGAAACGGCGTACCGCAAATCGCGCCCAGTCGGCGCTCTTTCTGCCCATCCGCAGCCACTGCGCGATACTGGCGCACCGCTTTGCCGTTGTGGGACAAATTAATCGTCACATCAAAACGCGCCAGCGCGATGCGGCGGATAATCTCATCGATATGATTAAATTCGGTTTTCTCGGTGCGCATAAACTTGCGCCGTGCCGGGGTGTTGTAGAACAGATCTAACACCTCCAGCGTGGTTCCCACCGGATGCGCGGCAGGTTTGACCGTCACATCCATGTCGCGCCCTTCGGCATAGGCTTGCCAGGCTTCGGGTTGTTCTTGCGTCCGTGACGTCAGGGTTAAACGAGAAACGGAGCTGATACTGGCCAGCGCTTCGCCGCGAAACCCGAGGCTTACGATAGCCTCAAGATCGTCAAGCGAAGAAATTTTACTGGTGGCATGACGCGCCAGAGCCAGCGCCAGCTCGTCTTTTTTAATCCCGCAACCGTTGTCACGAATACGGATAAGCTTCGCGCCGCCGCGCTCAATATCAATATCAATGCGCGTCGCACCGGCATCGATACTGTTTTCCACCAGCTCTTTCACCACTGACGCAGGCCGTTCTACCACCTCGCCTGCGGCAATCTGGTTCGCCAACTGTGGCGGTAGAACCTGAATCGGCATGGCTAATCCTTAATTTGTTAACGTGTTACCAGGTGATACCGCACTAGCGGTTTGCGCCGGTGCGCCCTGCGGCCCGCTTTGCATCGGGTGCGCCTGGAAATAGTTACGCAATCCTTTGTAAATTGCCTCGGCCAGTTGCTGCTGGTAGTCATCACTCGCCAACAGACGCTCTTCGCTGTTGTTACTGATAAAACCGGTTTCGACCAGTACTGACGGGATATCAGGCGAACGTAATACCCCAAGGCTGGCGTGTTCCGGGCGACGCTTATGCATCGAGCCAATACGTTCTAACTGACCGATCATGCTGGTCGCCACATCATACCCGACGCGTTGCGAATGACCGAACTGCAGATCCAGAACGGCCTGGCTGAGATAAGGATCGGACTGGCTGTTTGCCAGCACATCGCCCGCCCCGCCCAACAGCTCCGATTGCTTCTCGTGCTGTTCCAGCCAGCCGGCCATCTCACTGTTTGCCCGACGGTTTGACAATACCCAGACGGAAGCGCCTGTGGCATCCCGGTTTGGCGCGGCATCCGCATGAATAGAGACCAGGAAATTAGCGTTTTGTTTACGCGCGACGTCTGAACGCCCCATCACCGAGATAAAGTAATCACCATCACGGGTGAGTACGCCTTTAAACATCGGATCATCATTGAGCAAACTGCGCAGTTTGCGCGCCACGGCAATCGTGACGTTTTTCTCACGCGTGCCGCCAGGACCAATAGCGCCAGGATCCTGTCCACCGTGACCGGCATCAATAGCGATAACCACTTTTTCGCCGCTACCTGTGCTGGCGCGCGCCGCAGGTCGTGTGGAGGTATTACTGTTGGTCACCACGGTAGTGCGATCGTTTTCCGCTTTAAACGGGTTACGCGCAGGCTCGGCAGGACGCGTGGCGATAACCGGCGCCTCAACACGCTTCGCAACCACTGGCGGTGGAGGCGGCGGCGGTGGCGCATCAGCCTTGATGGTAAACACGACGGTATAATTGCCGCCGTTCTGGCGTTTTACGGCATCGGCTTTGCCATTCTCGGTTAAATCCACCACCAGGCGCAGAGACTGCGCATCCTTTGGCGTGCCGGAACGGATAGATTTCACCAGATTATTGCCGCTAAACAGCAGCGGTAATCCCTGAATCACACCGGTTTGTTTAATATCCAGCGCGACGGTTCGTTTCCCGTCCTGCGAAACGGCGTATTCAGGATCGCCAATAAAGCTCAGCGTAATCCGCGCCTGTTGATCGCCATTAGATACCTGAAGATCGGAGAGGCTGGCAGCCCCTGCCTGCGCGCACAGCAGGACCAGGGTTGCCATCAGCCAGTTTCTGATGCGATAAATCATCCCGCCACCCTTAAGGTTAATCGGCTAAACACGCCAGCAATAAATCACCCGATGAGGAGACTGCGCTTACGCGCGCCTCTCGACCTTGCGCCTGGTATTCAATGTGTATTTCGACGTCCGGGTCTGGCAGTACACCTTTACCTTGTTGCGGCCATTCCACCAGGCAGATGGCATCATTGGCAAAATAATCGCGGATCCCCATAAACTCCAGCTCCTCCGGGTCCGCAAGTCGGTACAGATCGAAGTGATATACCATCAAGTTATCGAGCGAATAGGGTTCAACCAGCGTGTAAGTCGGGCTTTTTACATTACCTTTGTGACCTAACGCTTGCAGGAATCCCCGGCTGAAAGTGGTTTTACCCGCTCCCAGGTCGCCGTACAAATAAATTACCGTCGCGCCATCACAGGCTTTAGCTACCCGCAGTCCCAGGTCTAAAGTCGCCTGCTCATCAGGTAGTGGAATTACTCGATTCATCATGATAAACGTCAATCACATCAGGGTTAACAATACGCTGTAGCGTGGTAAAGAGATCTGTCGCCAGCATACCGCGCGTACCAAAACGCGCCGCCAGTACATCCGCCGCCGCACCGTGCGCAACACATCCCGCACATGCTGCATCATACGGGGTAAGCTTCTGTCCGAGCAATGCGCCAATAATACCGGAAAGCACATCACCCATTCCGCCGCTGGCCATTCCTGCATTGCCGGTATCAATAATACCCAACTCAGCCTGTTCAGCGGCAACAACCGTACCCGCGCCTTTCAGCACCACGACGCCTCCGTACCGTTTTACCAGACGTTGTGCACAAAGTAAGCGATCGTCTTCAATTTCTGCAATGGAACAGCCCAGCAGTCGCGCGGCTTCACCCGGATGCGGCGTGATCACGCGATTGTGACGTTTATCGGGATTGATTGCCAGCAGGTTCAGCGCATCCGCATCCCAGAGCATCGGTTTGCGAAAATTCTCGACCTTTTGCAGCGCTTTTTTACCCCACTCCTGCTGACCAAGCCCAGGCCCTATCACCACAACATCCGCCCAAGCCATGCTCTCTTCCAGAGTCTGCGGCGTCAGCGCATCAACCATCAGTTCCGGCCTGGCAGTCAGAATAGGCGCAATGTTTTCACTGCGGGTCAGCACTTTGACCAGCCCGGCTCCTGCACGCAGCGCCGCTTCACCGGCCATGCGTATTGCGCCTGCCGTACCGTGGTCACCGCCGATAATCACCAGCCGACCGTGGGAGCCTTTGTGCGAGGTGGGTCGACGCGGCGTTAGCCAGTGCGCAAGCTGTTGAGCATCAAAACGCTGCAGCGGCGCGTTCTGCCCCGCCAGCCAGTCATCCAGCCCGAGTGCGTTAACATGCAGGCATCCGGTGACATCGCGCGCTTTACCCGTTAGCAGACCTGGCTTGAGCGCAATAAAGGTGACGGTGTGCGCAGCGTTGATGACCGCTCCCGGCGTCGCCCCTGTTTGCGCCAGCAGACCGGATGGAATGTCTATCGCCACAACAGGAGCAGGATGACTATTGGCACGCTCGATCACTGCCGAAAGGGACTCTCGCGGCGCATGTTTTAAGCCAGTGCCTGACAGCGCATCAATAATGACGTCCACGCTATCTGGCCAGCTGATATCTACAGCATGAATGACGCCACCGGCGTTAAGCCAGGCGTCCTGGGCCTGCTGCGCCTCCCCGGGGAGCGGTTTATCGCTCTCCTGCGCCAGCAACGTAACATCAAGACCCTGCGCTTTGGCAAGCCTTGCCACTACGTATCCATCTCCGCCGTTGTTGCCATGACCACACAACACCAGCCAGTTTCGGGCGTTCGGATATGCCTCGCGGGTGACCTGAAACGCCGCCTCTCCCGCCCGTTGCATCAGTTCGTACAACGTCAGCCCTAAACTGTCTGCCGCCTCTCGCTCCATCCGCCTGATGTCATCGGCGTGCCAGATGGAGTGTGGTATACTTGCGGGGTTTTTCTTCATTGTATGGTCCGTCATGTCAGAGCCCCTCGATCTCAATCAGTTAGCGCAAAATATTAAGCAGTGGGGGCTGGAGCTTGGCTTTCAGCAGGTCGGTATTGCCGATACCGACCTCAGCGAAGCGGAACCCAAACTGCAGGCCTGGCTGGATAAACACTATCACGGCGAGATGGACTGGATGGCCCGTCACGGCATGATGCGCGCCCGACCTCACGAATTATTGCCCGGTACGCTACGAGTTATCAGCGTACGTATGAACTATCTTCCTGCCAAAGCGGCCTTTGCCAGTACGTTGAAAAACCCTTCGCTGGGTTACGTCAGCCGTTATGCGCTTGGCCGCGACTATCACAAGCTGCTGCGTAACCGCTTAAAAAAGCTGGGGGAGATGATTCAACAGCACTGCGTTTCGCTGAATTTTAGACCTTTTGTCGATTCTGCGCCCATTCTTGAGCGCCCGTTAGCGGAAAAAGCCGGGCTTGGCTGGACAGGTAAGCACTCACTTATCCTCAATCGTGAAGCCGGATCATTTTTCTTCCTCGGGGAATTACTGATCGATTTACCCTTGCCGGTCGACCAACCAGTAGAAGAAGGATGCGGGAAATGCGTCGCCTGCATGACCATCTGTCCCACCGGGGCCATCGTTGAACCCTACACGGTGGATGCGCGCCGCTGTATCTCTTATCTCACGATCGAACTGGAAGGTGCGATCCCGGAAGAATTTCGTCCCTTGATGGGGAATCGAATTTACGGCTGCGATGATTGCCAGCTTATTTGCCCGTGGAATCGCTATTCGCAGTTGACGGCAGAGGATGACTTCAGCCCGCGCAAGCAGCTTCATGCTCCAGAGTTAATAGAGCTGTTTAGCTGGAGCGAAGCGTGGTTTTTAAAAGTCACAGAGGGGTCTGCCATTCGTCGTATTGGCCACCTGCGTTGGCTGCGAAATATCGCCGTTGCGTTGGGTAATGCCCCCTGGGATGACGCTGTTATTCACGCGCTGGAAAGTCGCAGAGGTGAGTACACACTTCTCGACGAACACATAGACTGGGCGGTTGCTCAGCAAATCGAGAAGCGAAATGCCTGCGTAGTTGAGGTGCAGTTACCGAAGAAACAACGTTTGGTCAGGGTCATTGAAAAGGGTCTGCCGCGCGACGCTTAAGTCATCCACAGCTTGTGTATAAAAATAAAAACACATTGATATTCAAGAGGGAAAAAATCGTCAAGTGATCGCATTAACAATTTGAAATGATAATTAAACCAATAATTTCAAGCAGTTAAAATGATACTATTCACCCATCGAAGTTTTTTGCATTCCAGGAATAATACCCGAACCTGTGGATAAGTCTGTTTACAAGAGTATGTCAATGACAAAACAAAACGTCCCCAACGCGATTATTCGTTGTGGATATTTTTTATCGAGGTAAGAATTTGGAGCGGGAAACGAGACTCGAACTCGCGACCCCGACCTTGGCAAGGTCGTGCTCTACCAACTGAGCTATTCCCGC
>NZ_JAOWDR010000012.1:0-33060 GCF_030334525.1 Citrobacter sp. Ce119 | reverse complement strand
TTTTGGAGCGGGAAACGAGACTCGAACTCGCGACCCCGACCTTGGCAAGGTCGTGCTCTACCAACTGAGCTATTCCCGCAAATCTGTACTGCTTTTGTTGCTGCCGTAACGCGTAATTCTCTGTCGTTACGGGAGGCGCATTATACGAGAAATCCGTTTAGCTGCAACCCCCCTAAAAGCGATTTTCTTGTTTTTTCGTTTAAGTGCTGAATTTATCGGCAAGTCGTTTAATTTAGCGACAATCCTGACTTAGTGCAAGCTCGCAGGAACGATTTTCGTAGGCCGGGTAAGGCGCAGCCGCCACCCGGCAATCCACAAAATCAAAGCTTAATAAAATGTTCGCGATAGTAAGCAAGCTCAGCAACAGATTCACGAATGTCGTCCATCGCCTGATGCGTTCCCTGCTTGGTGAAGCCAGCCAGGATCTCCGGCTTCCAACGACGCGCCAGTTCTTTGAGCGTACTAACGTCAAGATAGCGATAATGGAAATACGCCTCCAGCTCCGGCATGTATTTAAACAGGAAACGACGATCCTGACCGATGCTGTTGCCACAGATGGGTGATTTCCCTTCCGGAACCCACTCTTTCAAAAAAGCCAGCGTGGCCAGTTCAGCTTCACGATCGCCCATGGTGCTCGCCTTCACGCGATCCACCAGCCCGCTACCGGTATGCGTACGTACGTTCCAGTCATCCATTAATGCCAACTGTTCGTCTGACTGGTGCACCGCAATTGTCGGTCCTTCAGCCAGAATATTCAGGTTGGCATCGGTCACCAGCGTGGCGATCTCAATAATGCGATCGCGCTCGGGATCCAGACCTGTCATTTCCAGATCGATCCAAATCAGGTTGTTTTCATTGGCACTCATGCTATTTTCCACCCTTCAGCGTCACATTCAGTGTGACTACATTGATCTAAAATTGTGTGTATCATAAATGTTTTGCCCATCATGGGCGACCAGGAGCCAGTCCGATTGAGTAAGAATAAACTCTCCAAAGGCCAACAGCGCCGTGTGAACGCCAATCACCAGCGTCGTCTGAAAACGTCCGCGGAGAAGCCAGACTACGACGACAACCTGTTTGGCGAAACCGCTGAAGGCATCGTTATCAGCCGTTTTGGCATGCATGCCGACGTAGAATCTGCTGACGGTGAGATTCACCGCTGCAACATCCGCAGAACAATTCGCTCGCTGGTTACCGGCGATCGCGTCGTCTGGCGCCCGGGTAAAGCGGCAGCAGAAGGCGTGAATGTCAAAGGCATCGTTGAGGCAGTACACGAACGTACCTCGGTTCTGACACGCCCCGACTTTTACGACGGGGTAAAACCCATCGCCGCCAACATCAACCAGATCGTTATTGTCTCAGCCATCTTACCCGAGCTGTCACTCAATATTATCGACCGGTATCTGGTAGCCTGCGAAACGCTACACGTCGAACCGATTATCGTACTGAATAAAATCGATCTGCTGGATGACGAAGGCATGGCTTTCGTTAACGAACAGATGGATATCTATCGCAACATTGGCTATCGCGTGTTGATGGTATCAAGCCGCACTAAAGACGGCCTGAAGCCGCTTGAAGAAGCATTAACCGATCGTATCAGCATTTTTGCTGGTCAGTCGGGCGTGGGTAAATCGAGCCTGCTCAATAATCTTCTCGGCCTGCAGGAAGAGATCCTGACCAACGATGTCTCCGACAACTCCGGCCTTGGACAGCACACCACCACGGCATCTCGCCTGTATCACTTCCCGCACGGCGGCGACGTTATCGACTCCCCTGGCGTACGTGAGTTCGGGCTGTGGCATCTGGAACCGGAACAAATCACGCATGGCTTTGTCGAATTCCATGACTACCTGGGCCATTGCAAATACCGCGACTGCAAGCATGATACCGATCCAGGCTGCGCTATCCGTGAGGCGGTAGAAAAAGGGACCATTGCCGAAACCCGGTTTGAAAATTATCACCGCATCCTGGAAAGCATGGCGCAGGTAAAAACGCGTAAAAACTTTTCTGATACAGACAACTGACAACTAAGCTAAGCATCGCTAGAATCGTCCCCCCTTTTTTCAGGATCCGGCCCGTATGCCGGATCGGGAACAAATTATGGCCTGGAGGCTACCTTGTTAAACTCATTTAAGCTTTCGCTACAATACATTCTGCCGAAACTATGGCTCACTCGCCTGGCGGGTTGGGGTGCGAGCAAACGAGCGGGATGGCTGACTAAACTGGTTATCGATCTGTTCGTGAAATACTACAAGGTCGATATGAAAGAGGCGCAAAAGCCGGACACCGCCAGCTATCGCACCTTTAACGACTTCTTTGTTCGCCCGCTGCGCGACGACGTTCGCCCGATTAACACCGATCCAAACGTACTGGTCATGCCCGCTGACGGCGTGATTAACCAGTTAGGCAACATCGAAGAAGACAAGCTTCTGCAGGCTAAAGGGCACAGCTATACCCTTGAAGCCCTGCTGGCTGGCAACTACCAGATGGCGGACAAATTCCGCAACGGTACGTTTGTAACCACTTACTTGTCTCCACGCGATTACCACCGTGTACATATGCCGTGTAACGGTATCCTGCGTGAAATGATGTACGTGCCAGGCGATCTCTTCTCTGTAAACATCCTGACTGCGCAAAACGTTCCGAACCTGTTTGCACGCAATGAACGCGTAATCTGCCTGTTTGATACCGAATTTGGCCCGATGGTGCAGATTCTGGTCGGTGCGACCATCGTCGGCAGTATTGAAACCGCATGGGCTGGCACCATTACCCCACCGCGTGAAGGCGTCATCAAACGCTGGACCTGGCCGGAAGGCGAAAGCGAAGGGTCGGTGGCACTGTTGAAAGGTCAGGAAATGGGCCGCTTTAAGCTCGGTTCAACCGTCATCAACCTGTTCGCACCTGGCAAAGTTAATCTGGTTGAGCAGTTGCAGGACCTTTCAGTAACGAAAATCGGTCAGCCAATGGCCATCTCAACCGAGACTTTCGTGACGCCAGAGGCAGAACCGGCCCCGCTGGCGAAAGAAGAGATCGAAGCAGAACACGACGCCAGCCCGCTGGTTGACGACAAAAAAGACGAAAGTTAAACATAGGAATCGCTGCTGTGCGCCTGATTATCACGTTTCTGATGGCCTGGTGCCTCAGCCTGGGGGCGTACGCTGCGACGGCCCCCGATGCCAAACAACTCACCCAGGAACTGGAGCAGGCAAAGGCGGCAAAACCCGCTCAGCCAGAAACCGTCGAGGCGCTCCAGTCCGCGCTGAATGCCCTTGAGGAGCGTAAAGGCTCTCTTGAGCGTGCCCAGCAATATCAGCAGGTTATTGATAACTTCCCCAAGCTGTCCGCAACATTACGCGCGCAGCTTAGCAACCTGCGCGATGAACCGCGCAATGTGCCAACCGGACTCACTACCGATGCGTTAAACCAGGAGATCCTGCAGGTCAGCAGCCAACTGTTGGAAAAAAGTCGTCAGGCCCAACAGGAGCAGGACCGCGCCCGGGAAATCGCCGACTCATTAAGCCAACTTCCTCAACAGCAAACCGATGCCCGCCGCCAGCTAAATGAGCTTGAGCGACGCATTGGTACCGCCAACGGTAACTCCGCGCAAAATCAGGCGATGCAGGCTGAATCCGCCAAACTCAAAGCCCAGGTCGATGAGCTGGAGCTGGCGCAGCTTTCCGCCAATAACCGCCAGGAGCTGGCGCGTATGCGTTCCGAACTGGCAGAAAAACAGAGTCAACAACTCGACGCTTACCTGCAGGCATTACGCAACCAACTTAACAGTCAGCGTCAGCGTGAAGCAGAGCGAGCGCTGGAAAGCACCGAACTGCTGGCGGAAAACAGCGCGGGACTGCCGGAAGGTATTGTCGATCAGTTCAAGGTTAACCGCGAGCTGTCTCAGGCCTTGAACCAGCAGGCGCAACGTATGGACCTGGTCGCCTCTCAGCAGCGTCAGGCTGCCAGCCAAACGCTGCAGGTCCGCCAGGCCTTGAATACGCTGCGAGAGCAGTCTCAGTGGCTTGGGGTCTCAAATATGCTGGGTGAAGCGCTACGAGCGCAGGTATCCCGTTTACCGGAAATGCCTAAGCCTCAGCAGTTGGATACCGAAATGGCGCAGCTTCGCGTACACCGCATGCGCTATGAGGACCTCCTCAACAAACAGCCGCAACTGCGTCAGATTCATCAGGCCGATGGACAACCGCTGACCGCTGAACAGAGCAGCATTCTCAACGCCCAGCTACGCACCCAGCGTGAACTGCTGAACTCTTTGTTACAGGGCGGCGATACGTTGATCCTTGAGCTGACCAAGCTCAAAGTCTCCAACAGCCAACTGGAAGATGCGCTAAAAGAGGTCAATGAAGCAACGCACCGCTATCTGTTCTGGACGTCAGACGTTAGCCCTATCTCGCTCTCCTGGCCTGTCGACATCGTTCAGGATCTACGGCGTCTGATCTCATTAGATACGTTTAATCAGTTAGGTAAAGCCAGCATCATGATGCTGACCAGCAAGGAAACGCTGCTACCTCTATTCGGTGCGCTGGTGCTGGTTGGATTTAGCCTCTACTCTCGCAAACACTTTACCCGTTTTCTGGAGCGCTCATCAGCGCGGGTCGGGAAAGTCACCCAGGACCATTTCTGGCTGACAATACGCACAGTGTTCTGGTCGATACTCGTCGCCTCGCCCTTGCCGGTACTGTGGGCAACGCTCGGTTACGGACTGCAGGAAGCCTGGCCTTATCCGTTGGCTGTTGCTATCGGCGATGGCGTAACCGCCACGGTGCCCATGCTGTGGGCGGTAATGATTTGCGCCACCTTTGCGCGCCCCAACGGTTTGTTCATTGCCCATTTTGGCTGGCCGCGGAACCGCGTCGCGAAAGCCATGCACTACTACCTTATGAGCATCGGGCTGATTGTCCCGTTGATCATGGCGGTGATTATGTTTGATAACCTCAATGACCGGGAATTCTCCGCCTCATTGGGACGTCTGTGCTTTATTCTGATTTGCGGTGCGTTGGCGGTCGTGACCCTGAGCCTGAAACGCGCCGGGATACCGCTATACCTCGATAAAGAGGGCAACAGCGATAATATGGTCAACAGCATGCTGTGGAATATGCTGATGGGCGCGCCGCTGATTGCTATTCTCGCCGCAGCAGTGGGTTATCTCGCCACGTCACAAGCCTTACTGGCGCGTCTGGAAACGTCCGTGGCGATTTGGTTCTTATTACTGGTGGTGTATCACGTCATCCGCCGCTGGATGCTCATTCAGCGCCGCCGCCTGGCGTTTGACCGCGCTAAGCATCGACGCGCCGAAATGCTGGCGCAACGCGCGCGGGGTGAGGAAGAACCACCGCATTCCACCAGCCTTGAAGGCGCGATTGATGTTGATGAAAGCGAAGTGGATTTGGATGCGATCAGCGCGCAATCGTTGCGCCTGGTGCGCTCTATCCTGATGCTTATCGCCCTGCTCTCGGTCATTGTGCTGTGGTCAGAAATTCATTCCGCTTTCGGCTTTCTGGAAAACATTTCGTTGTGGGATGTCACCTCCACGGTGCAGGGTGTGGAAAGCCTGGAGCCGATAACGCTGGGTGCGGTGCTCATCGCAATACTGGTATTTATTATCACCACCCAGCTAGTGCGCAACCTGCCCGCACTGCTGGAGCTGGCGCTGCTGCAACATCTGGATTTAACCCCCGGCACCGGTTACGCCATCACCACCATCACAAAGTATCTGCTGATGCTGATTGGCGGTCTGGTTGGCTTCTCGATGATCGGTATTGAATGGTCCAAACTGCAATGGCTGGTAGCGGCTCTCGGTGTTGGTCTGGGCTTTGGTTTGCAGGAGATCTTCGCCAACTTTATTTCCGGCCTGATTATCCTGTTTGAAAAACCAATCCGCATTGGCGACACGGTGACGATTCGCGATCTTACCGGTAGCGTGACGAAAATTAATACCCGCGCCACTACCATCAGCGACTGGGACCGCAAAGAGATCATCGTGCCCAATAAGGCCTTTATCACCGAGCAGTTCATCAACTGGTCGCTGTCCGATTCGGTCACCCGTGTGGTATTAACCATCCCGGCGCCGTCGGAGGCTAACAGCGAGGAGGTTACGCAGATCTTGCTGACTGCCGCACACCGTTGCTCGCTGGTTATCGATAATCCGGCGCCAGAAGTCTTCCTGGTTGACCTGCAGCAAGGGATTCAAATCTTCGAACTGCGTATTTATGCCGCTGAAATGGGGCATCGCATGCCGCTGCGCCACGAGATCCACCAACTGATTCTGGCTGGCTTCCGCGAGCACGGTATTGATATGCCGTTCCCACCGTTCCAGATGCGTCTGGAGAGCCTCGGCGGTAAGCAAACAGGGAGAACATTAAGTTCTGCGGGCAGAGGCAGTCGCCCGGCGGGAAGTTTGTAGCGCATGATCCTGGCAAGAAATGCCAGATGGCGACCCGTTGGGTCTTATCCGGCCTACGAAGATGCCTCTTTGTCGGCCGGATTAGGCAGGTCGTTTATTCCACCGCCCACTCAGGATTGTTGGCCGTGCGGCGGCTATAGTTCTGATAAATCGCCATCGCCAGCAGCGAGAAGAAGATCGGGCCGCCGGTCATCCACAATGCGCTGTTCCAGTCCCCAGCTTCAATCACCGGCTGGATGATGGTGAACACGTTGGCAAACGTCACCACCAGTACGACCACGCCGGTTGCCAGTAACGTCGCTGCCCGGGTTTTAAAGACCACAAACGGTCTTTCCAAACCCACACGGGCTTTAAAGAACGGAAACGCCAGCGCGAGGAACAGATACGGCAGCGTCATCGAGACGTTCGCCATCAGGGTCAGTTTGTTATAGAACGCTGAAGCCGTATCGCCGCCAAACGAAACCAGCAGAATAAACAGGCTCACCAGCAGGCACTGCAACCACATTGCCGTCGTCGGCATCCCCACCGCATTCAGTTTGGTCATCGGCGCGGGCCACAGCGCCTTTGGCGTTCCCTGAATAATCGCTTTCAACGGCGAGTAGCTGAGCGTGAAAAAAGCGCCGGTATAGGCGAGGAACATAGAAAGCCCGGTGATACGCGCGAACCACACGCCCATCGCCATCGCAGTTTCAGGGGAAAGATGCAGCGCGTTACCTAACGTCATCCCGAGGCTTTTCATCAGGATATAGGTAATATTCCCGAGGTTAACCGAGCTATTGCTTAATACCTGCTGCCAGTTGGTGCTAACGCCCCATAAAAATATAGCCAGTGAATAACCGACAGAAATGACAATAGCGGCAAAGACAATTCCTTTCGCAAAGTTCTTTTCTGGCTTTTCTGTTTTATCAACTAATCCACCCACGGCTTCTATTCCGCCGTAAGCAAAAATGGCAAACACAACAAATGACAACATTGCCAGCCCGGACTGATATCCTGGGTTAGGCGAAGAGATAAAATTAATATCCTGTGCAAAGTGGCCACCAGTTAATAACAAAATGGCGACACTAACTAACAACAGAACTAAATTAAGACACATTACGGCAATTCCGCCTACAGCCGTAATACGAGCAATCTTATTAATTCCCCGGGATGCCACGCAGGTCACCAGAATCATCCAGCCGACGGCAAGCAGCCCCACGACCTGCGTAGGCTCAAGCCCCGCGATACGCCAGTGTTGCGTCATGTCTGCGCCAAATAAGAAGGTTGAAAAAGGTACCCAGACTTTCGCCGCGGTACTTACCATCCATATCACATAGGAAGAAAACCACATAAACGTGCCGATAAATGCATAGCGTGGCCCAACGCTATTATTCATCCACGAATAGATTCCGCCCTCTTCTTTGCGATAGGCCGATCCCATTTCCGCCATCATTAAAGCAAATGGGATAAAGAATAATAATGCAGAAAATATATACCACGGAATCGCGCTATACCCCATTAAATAGAACGCGGAGGGGCTATTAGCAAAACCGAAAACAGACGTAAATATCATGAGGATGAGACCAATCAGGCTCATCTTTTTTATTGTTTGGGTCATCAAACCATCCCTTACTCTGGCAAGCGTTTAACAAACGCCGCTCACCGATTGGCACTGATCTCTTTGCAGAGTTCAGCGATAGAAAAATCAACACAGAATTGATACCTGAACGATACCAAATATCCAGGAGTAAATTGTGGCTATTAGAGGGGAAATGAAAAAATATGCTACAAAGTGGCTATTTTGCCGCCACTTTGTATTACAGAAGCGTAAGTTATGCGCGATCGACGGTGAATGCGATAACCTCGGCCAGGCTCTCTGCGCCCAGCGCCAGCATCACCAGACGGTCAACGCCCAGCGCCACGCCAGAGCAATCCGGCATGCCCACTTTTAACGCTTCAAGCAGATTGGTATCAATAGGCTGCTGCGGCAAGCCACGAGCGGCACGTTTGCGGTTATCCTGTTCAAACCGTTGCTGCTGTTCGCGCGCGTCGGTCAGTTCATGGAAACCATTCGCCAGCTCAATACCTTTATAGTAAACCTCGAAACGTTCAGCCACGCGATGATCTTCGGTGCTGATTTGTGCCAGTGATGCCTGGCTGGCCGGGAAATGATACACAAACGTCGGTTTGTCTTTACCAATATGCGGCTCAACGCCCATCGTAAACAGCAGCTGCAGCAAGGTGTCCCGGTCTTCTTCGGTATCTGCGATATTGCTGAGATCCAGCTTCGCCGCCACTTCCCGCAGTTGGGTTTTATCCGCAGACAGCGGGTCTATCTCCAGATGACGCTGGAAGGCTTGCTGGTAAGAGAGGCTTTCCGCAGGCGAACAGTCCAGCACCTGCTGGAGCAAATCGTCCACCTCATTCATCAGCCGATACATATCGTAGTGCGGACGATACCACTCAAGCATGGTGAATTCAGGGTTATGATGGCGCCCCATCTCTTCATTACGGAAGCTGCGGCACAGTTGATACACCGGGCCGCACCCTGCCACCAGCAAGCGCTTCATATGGTATTCCGGGCTGGTCATTAAATAGAGATTCATTCCCTGGGAATGTCCAGGGCCGACGAAACGCGTTTCGAACGGGAACAGATGAATGTCCGTTACCGTTGCCTGACTCATACAAGGGGTCTCAACCTCAAGCACGCCACGATCGGCAAAAAAGCGGCGAATCTCCGCTATAATTGCAGCACGTTTTAACAGATTGGGGATGGACGCGCTCGGCTGCCAGGTTGCCGTTTCGCTCATGTTTGTTTCTCCGATTTAAGACAAGGGCACGAAGTCTACTCGTATCGCGTTAACGAGACAAATTTCGCGCAGCAGTAATCAGCGCTGGCAATAGGATAAAAAAAGCGACGGGGGGTGGTTTAGTAATTAAATTAATCAAATTCAATGATAATTCCCCCCTTAGATACGCTAAAAAAATCGAACACGTCAAATTTCCCGCACATCCCTAAGACTATACTATTGTACCTATAAAGGAGCAGTGGAAACGCGTTCATAACCTGTTTGAAGCCGATGAAGCATCTGATTTCAGGCAGGAATGAAATAACAACAATCTGGAGGAATGTCGTGCAAACCTTTCAAGCCGATCTTGCCATTATAGGCGCCGGTGGCGCGGGATTACGTGCTGCAATTGCTGCCGCACAAGCAAATCCCAACGCTAAAATCGCACTGATCTCAAAAGTGTACCCAATGCGCAGCCATACCGTTGCTGCCGAAGGCGGCTCTGCTGCTGTCGCGCAGGATCATGACAGCTTTGACTACCATTTTCACGATACGGTAGCAGGCGGAGACTGGCTGTGTGAGCAGGATGTCGTGGATTACTTTGTCCACCACTGCCCAACTGAAATGACGCAACTGGAACAATGGGGCTGCCCATGGAGCCGTCGTGAAGACGGTAGCGTCAACGTGCGTCGCTTCGGCGGTATGAAAATCGAGCGTACCTGGTTTGCCGCGGATAAAACCGGCTTCCATATGTTGCATACGCTGTTCCAGACATCTTTGCAGTTCCCGCAGATTCAGCGTTTTGACGAACACTTCGTTCTGGATATCCTGGTTGACGATGGTCATGCTCGCGGCCTGGTTGCCATGAACATGATGGAAGGCACGCTGATGCAAATCCGTGCTAACGCAGTCGTGATGGCAACGGGCGGCGCAGGTCGTGTTTACCGTTACAACACCAACGGCGGCATCGTAACCGGCGACGGTATGGGCATGGCGCTGAGCCACGGCGTTCCGCTGCGTGATATGGAATTCGTTCAGTATCACCCGACGGGTCTGCCAGGCTCCGGTATCCTGATGACGGAAGGCTGCCGTGGTGAAGGCGGTATCCTGGTCAACAAAAACGGCTACCGTTATCTGCAAGACTACGGCATGGGTCCGGAAACTCCGCTGGGCGAGCCGAAAAACAAATACATGGAACTCGGTCCGCGCGACAAAGTATCTCAGGCTTTCTGGCACGAATGGCGCAAAGGCAACACCATTTCCACTCCGCGTGGCGATGTGGTTTACCTCGACCTGCGTCATCTCGGCGAGAAAAAACTGCTCGAACGTTTACCGTTCATCTGCGAACTGGCGAAAGCCTACGTGGGTGTCGATCCGGTTAAAGAACCGATCCCGGTACGTCCGACCGCGCACTACACCATGGGCGGTATCGAAACCGATCAGCACTGTGAAACCCGCATTAAAGGTCTGTTCGCTGTCGGCGAATGTTCCTCTGTTGGTCTGCATGGCGCTAACCGTCTGGGTTCTAACTCCCTGGCAGAACTGGTGGTCTTCGGTCGTATGGCCGGTGAACAGGCTGCAGAACGCGCTGCAACGGCTGGCGCAGCAAACAGCGCCGCGCTCGATGCGCAGGTTGCTGGCGTTGAAAAACGTCTGAAAGATCTGGTTAACCAGGAAGGTAACGAAAACTGGTCTAAGATCCGTGACGAAATGGGCCTGTCCATGGAAGAAGGTTGCGGTATCTACCGTACGCCGGAACTCATGCAGAAAACCATTGATAAGCTGGCGGAACTGCAGGAACGCTTCAAGCGCGTACGTATCACTGATACCTCCAGCGTCTTCAACACCGACCTGCTGTACACCATCGAACTGGGTCACGGTCTGAACGTTGCAGAATGTATGGCTCACTCTGCTCTGGCGCGTAAAGAATCCCGCGGCGCGCACCAGCGTCTGGATGAAGGCTGCACCGAGCGTGACGATGTGAACTTCCTCAAACACACCCTCGCCTTCCGCGATGCTGACGGCACGACTCGTCTGGAATACAGCGACGTGAAAATCACCACTCTGCCACCGGCTAAACGTGTTTACGGTGGCGAAGCGGAAGCAGCCGATAAGAAGGAGAAGGCGAATGGCTGAGATGAAAAACCTGAAAGTTGAGGTGGTGCGCTATAACCCGGAAACCGATACCGCGCCGCACAGTGCTTTCTACGAAGTTCCTTATGATGAAACCACGTCGCTGCTGGATGCGCTGGGCTACATCAAGGATAACCTGGCACCGGATCTGAGCTACCGCTGGTCCTGCCGTATGGCAATCTGTGGCTCCTGCGGCATGATGGTCAACAATGTACCGAAACTGGCGTGCAAAACCTTCCTGCGTGATTACACAAACGGCATGAAGGTTGAAGCGCTGGGCAACTTCCCGATTGAGCGCGATCTGGTCGTCGACATGACGCACTTTATCGAAAGCCTGGAAGCGATCAAACCGTACATCATCGGTAACCCGCGTACACCGGATCAGGGTCCAAACACCCAAACTCCGGCGCAGATGGCGAAGTATCATCAGTTCTCCGGTTGCATCAACTGTGGTCTGTGCTACGCCGCGTGCCCGCAGTTCGGCCTGAACCCAGAGTTCATTGGACCGGCTGCGATTACGCTGGCGCATCGCTACAACGAAGATAGCCGCGACCACGGTAAGAAGGAGCGTATGGCTCAGTTGAACAGCCCGAACGGCGTCTGGACCTGTACTTTCGTGGGCTACTGCTCCGAAGTCTGCCCGAAACACGTCGATCCGGCTGCGGCCATTCAGCAGGGTAAAGTTGAAAGTTCAAAAGACTTTCTTATCGCTACCCTGAAACCACGCTAAGGAGTGCACGATGACGACTAAACGCAAAGCCTATGTGCGGCCAATGACGTCCACCTGGTGGAAAAAGCTGCCATTTTATCGTTTTTACATGCTGCGTGAAGGCACGGCAGTTCCGGCAGTCTGGTTCAGCATTGAACTGATTATCGGCCTGTTTGCACTCAAGCATGGTGCAGAGTCCTGGATGGGCTTTGTCGCCTTTTTGCAAAACCCGGTGGTGGTAATCCTTAATATTATCGCCCTGGCTGCAGCGCTGCTGCATACCAAAACCTGGTTTGAGCTGGCGCCAAAAGCGGCCAACATCATCGTAAAAGACGAAAAAATGGGGCCAGAGCCGATTATCAAAGGTCTCTGGGCAGTCACTGTGGTTGCGACAGTAGTAATACTGTTTGTTGCCCTGTTCTGGTAAGGAGTCCGGAATGATTAATCCAAATCCAAAACGCTCTGACGAACCCGTATTCTGGGGCCTGTTTGGTGCAGGCGGTATGTGGAGCGCTATCATTGCGCCGGTGATGATCCTGCTGGTAGGCATTATGCTGCCGCTGGGCTTTGTTCCTGATGCTTTCAGCTATGAACGCGTACTGGCATTCGCGCAGAGCTTCATCGGACGTGCGTTTCTGTTCCTGATGATCGTTCTGCCGCTGTGGTGCGGTTTACACCGTATGCACCACGCGATGCATGATCTGAAAATCCACGTGCCTGCTGGCAAATGGGTATTCTACGGACTGGCAGCTATTCTGACCGTTGTAACGGCGATTGGTATTCTGACCATCTAATCGCATGCGTAATTATCAGGCCCGCCATTGGCGGGCCTTTTTATTGGTGCAGCACCCCGGTCAACCAACGAGAAAATTCACGCATCGCGAGTGTCTCCGGACGAGATTGCAAACGCGTCATCCAGTAGCTCCCCAGATCAATCTGCGTTAAAAACGGCTGAACGATACGTTCACTGCCAAGCAAGTGCCTGAACATTCTGACCGGTGCAATTGCCACACCGATCCCCGCCTGCGCGGCTTCCAGCATGGTGACGGACGAGTCAAACACCACCACGTTGTGCGTCGGTGACGGAGGCGCTTCTCCGGCGGCCTGCATCCAAAGCGTCCATTCATCACGTCGATACGATCGCAATAACGGAAATTTCAGGATATCCGCTGGCGCTTTAATCTGCGAGGCCAACGTTGGCGAACACAGCGGAGACATCGGCGCGCTACACAAATATTGCGCGTCGGTATCGTGCCAGGCTCCCCCTCCGTAGCGAATGGTATAATCCAGCCCTTCGGCGGCGGGATCCACACGATTATTGTGGGTGGAAATATGTAAATCAATATGCGGGCAGTTGCGCTTAAAATCGCTCAGCAGCGGGAAAAGACAGCCGACCGCAAAAGTCCCCACTACGCCAATTTTAAGTTTTTCCTGAGTCTGTTTTGTGGCAAAACGATCCAGCATCCCGGCCATACGATCGAAAGAGTCATTAAGTACAGGTAACAGACTCTCTCCTTCAGTCGTCAGCATTAATCCTCGAGAGCCACGCACAAAAAGCTGACAATTCAGCTGTTGCTCCAGCGCTTTTACATGCTGGCTGATGGCAGAATGCGTCACATTGAGCTCAATCGCAGCGCGGGTAAAACTAAGATGTCTGGCCGCTGCTTCAAAAGCCCGCAGCGAGTTTAGGGGGATATAGCTACGCGTCATTATCTGGCCTGTTAGAAAAACTTATACCTGCTGCTAAATTTAACCGTTTGTCAACACGATGCAAATCAAACACACTGATTGCGTCTGACGGGCCCGGACACCCTTACGCTTTTAATGACGGAAATAATTTCATGATGAAAAAATCGATATGCTGCGCGCTGCTGCTGACAGCCTCTTTTTCCACCTTTGCCGCCGCAAAAACAGAACAACAAATTGCCGATATCGTTAACCGCACCATCACACCGCTGATGCAGGAGCAGGCTATTCCGGGTATGGCCGTTGCGATTATCTACCAGGGAAAACCTTATTACTTTACCTGGGGTAAAGCTGATATCGCCAATAACCGTCCAGTCACTCAGCAAACGCTGTTTGAACTCGGCTCGGTCAGTAAAACGTTCAACGGCGTGCTGGGCGGCGATGCTATCGCTCGCGGCGAAATCAAGCTCAGCGATCCGGTCACGCAATACTGGCCTGAGCTGACGGGTAAGCAGTGGCAGGGTATCAGCCTGCTGCACTTAGCGACCTACACGGCAGGCGGCCTGCCGCTTCAGGTTCCCGACGACGTCACGGATAAAGCCGCCTTACTGCGTTTTTATCAAAACTGGCAGCCACAATGGGCACCGGGCGCTAAACGTCTTTACGCTAACTCCAGCATTGGTCTGTTTGGCGCACTGGCGGTGAAACCTTCGGGCATGAGCTACGAAGAGGCGATGACCACCCGCGTCCTGCAGCCCTTAAAACTGGCGCATACATGGATTACGGTTCCACAGAGCGAACAAAAAGATTATGCATGGGGCTATCGCGAAGGAAAGCCTGTGCATGTATCCCCTGGCCAACTTGATGCCGAAGCCTATGGGGTAAAATCAAGCGTTGTCGATATGACCCGCTGGGTCCAGGCCAACATGGATGCCAGCCAGGTTCAGGAGAAAACGCTCCAGCAGGGAATCAAGCTTGCGCAGTCACGTTACTGGCGTATTGGCGATATGTACCAGGGTCTGGGCTGGGAGATGCTGAACTGGCCGCTGAAAGCCGACTCGATAATTAACGGTAGCGACAGCAAAGTGGCGCTGGCAGCGCTTCCCGCCGTTGAGGTAAACCCGCCCGCGCCTGCTGTGAAAGCATCATGGGTGCATAAAACGGGCTCCACTGGCGGATTCGGCAGCTACGTTGCTTTCGTTCCAGAAAAAAACCTTGGCATTGTGATGCTGGCAAACAAGAGCTATCCAAACCCTGCTCGCGTCGAGGCCGCCTGGCGCATTCTTGAAAAACTGCAGTAACGAATAAGGAGGCCCGGGATATCGGGCTTCCTTTCTTTCTCTTTTTTTCCTGCTGTCATCTACACTTAACAAAAATCCAGCAAGGAAAATCTTATGCGCATTCTGCCCGTCGTTGCTGCAGTTACGGCTGCATTCCTGGTTGTTGCTTGCAGCTCCCCTACACCGCCGAAAGGCGTTACCGTAGTCAATAACTTTGATGCCAAACGTTATCTGGGCACCTGGTATGAAATAGCGCGTTTCGACCATCGATTCGAACGTGGACTGGAAAAAGTGACCGCCACCTATAGCCTGCGCGACGACGGCGGTATCAACGTGATTAACAAGGGCTATAACCCGGACAGGGGAATGTGGCAGAAAACAGAGGGTAAAGCCTACTTCACCGGCGACCCAAACCGCGCTGCGCTCAAGGTCTCGTTTTTTGGTCCTTTCTATGGCGGCTATAACGTGATTGCCCTCGATCGGGAATATCGTCACGCGTTGGTTTGCGGGCCGGATCGCGATTACCTGTGGATCCTTTCACGGACCCCTACTATTTCAGACGAAATGAAACAGCAAATGCTGGCCGTCGCGACCCGGGAAGGGTTTGAAGTGAATAAGCTGATTTGGGTAAAACAGCCCGGCGCTTAGTGGGTGCTCAGCTTCAGACCAATAATGCCGGCAACGATCAGCCCGAGGCTAAGTAAACGCGCCGGGCTGGCAGATTCACCGAGCAGCAAAATTCCTGTAATGGCCGCCCCGACGGCGCCGATACCGGTCCAGACGGCATAGGCGGTTCCTACAGGCAACGTGCGCATTGCCCAGGAGAGCATGGCGATACTGACGATCATCGCCGCAATGGTGATAATGCTTGGCGTCAAACGCGTAAAGCCGTGGGTATATTTCAGGCCAATCGCCCAGACAACTTCGAGCAGACCTGCAATTAATAAAACGATCCAGGACATATCAGGCTCCAGAACAATGGGGCCGTCCCCGGTGAAAGAAGCGTTTGCAGGTCGTCCTGCAAAGCTAATGTGTGAAATGGCATTTTTGCCCGAGAGAAAATGAATTTCAACCTTTTTATTCGTTGCATACTAAAAGCAAGAATTAAGCATAATTAGCGGCGTAGTTCCCGCATTTGGCACTCATCGGAGTTCTCTATGATGAGGGGCTTTCTGAATCCAGGAAGTCGATTGCCTCTCTTCTGAATGCGAAAAGGTTATGCTTAAAATTTTAGTGATTGACCGGTGCCACTTTACCCGTACAGGGATTGAGGCCTTGCTTAATCATTCTGGCAGGTTCAGCTCCTCATTTCTGGTATCAGGGATCAATAATCTCCTGTTAGCAAAAGAGCATATTTTGCAGTGGAAACCGCATCTGGTGATCGCGGATTTATACAGTTTTATCAGCGAGACACACTCCAGTCCGCCAATTAAGCCCTTTTTTATGAGCTGCGGCGTCATCCCACTGATTCTATTGCAATCAGTAGAAAGACAGCACACTTCAACGACTTCCCCTCAATCCGTCGTCCATTCGGTTTTGACCAAGCACACCACGCTGAACGCTCTCTCACACACAATTCAGGAGGCACTACAGCTTCGCCCGCCATTAGAAATAGTCGAAAATGCGACTCCACTGCTTACGCCGCAGGAGGAGAAAGTATTATCGATGTGGATGGATGGGATCAGTAACAATGCGATCGCCGCCGCACTGAGCATTCATGGCAAGACGGTCTACACCTATAAACGGAATATCCGCATTAAACTGCACCTGGGGAACCGCTTCTCACCGTTTCTCTCGCTACCCGGGAAGGGGAATTAACGGTACGACAGGCGTCGTACCGTTCATGATTATTGCTGAGCTTTTGTCGCTGCACCAGAGATTGCGCTACCGCCTTCAGAGATATCCTGCCCAACACCTTTCGTTGTATTGCACGCAGTCAACACTGAAGAAAGAACCAACACAGAAAAGATCGCAGCAATTGTCTTCTTAACCATAACGTCTTCCTTTTCTAGCCAATATTGTTTGTGTATAGCTAATTAATAATAGACAAGATCTGCAAGTGTGATGGATAAACAAGCGTTTTTAAGATTATGAGAGAGGATTAGCTGGCGGCGTGAGAGATTGAATTGCCAAGATGTTTGATGTCTTCACCGAAACCGCGCGCGGTATTACAACCCGTCAGCAGGGTACTGGTAAATAGGATGAGCATTACAAGACCGAGAAGACGTTTCATCATTCCTGCCCTGGAAAAAGTATGGCGCAGCAACCTGCGCCATAAGATCAAATAGATATCTTATTTTACGCGAGAAACGTATTCGCCGGAGCGAGTATCCACTTTGATCACTTCGCCGATCTGTACGAACAGCGGAACTTTAACGACTGCGCCGGTAGACAGGGTTGCCGGTTTGCCGCCAGTACCAGCGGTATCGCCTTTCAGACCTGGGTCGGTTTCAACGACTTCCAGCTCAACGAAGTTCGGCGGAGTCACGGAGATCGGCTGACCGTTCCACAGGGTCACGATGCATTCAGCCTGGTCCAGCAGCCATTTAGCGTTATCGCCTACCGCTTTCTCGTCTGCAGCCAGCTGTTCGAAAGTGGTGTTATTCATGAAGTGCCAGAACTCACCGTCGCTATACAGGAAGGTCAGGTTCATGTCGGCTACGTCTGCGCCTTCAGCGGAGTCGGTAGACTTGAAGGTTTTCTCTACGCGAGTACCGGTCAGCAGGCGGCGCAGCTTAACGCGCGCAAACGCCTGGCCTTTACCTGGTTTAACGAATTCGCTGGCTTCAACCGCATAAGGTTCGCCGTCCAACATGATTTTAAGACCAGCACGAAAATCGTTGCTATAGTACGTTGCCATAAGGCCCTCTGAAAATTGTTAACTGGTAGCTAAGCCACAAAATGGCGCATATTGTAACCCTAAATACCCCATCCAGAGAAGATTGGTTATCGCAACTTGCCGATGTTGTGACCGATCCCGATGAACTTCTGCATCTTTTGAATATAGACGCAGATGAAAAACTGTTGGCCGGACGCGACGCGAGACGACTTTTCGCCCTGCGCGTGCCGCGTGCGTTTATTGCGCGCATGGAAAAAGGCAACCCTGACGATCCGCTTTTGCGTCAGGTACTTACCTCCCAGGAAGAGTTTGTTTCCGCCCCCGGCTACTCGACCGATCCACTGGAAGAACAGCACAGCGTGGTTCCCGGTTTGCTGCATAAATATCGCAACCGTGCGCTGCTGTTGGTTAAAGGCGGTTGCGCGGTTAATTGTCGCTATTGCTTCCGCCGCCACTTCCCGTACGCCGAAAACCAGGGCAATAAGCGCAACTGGCAGGTCGCCCTGGACTACATTAGCGCGCATCCTGAGCTGGATGAGATTATCTTCTCCGGTGGCGATCCGTTAATGGCCAAGGACCACGAACTGGACTGGTTGCTCACGCAACTGGAAGCCATCCCGCATATTAAGCGTCTGCGTATCCACAGCCGTTTACCGATTGTGATCCCAGCTCGCATTACAGAAGGACTGGCCCAGCGCTTTGCGCACTCCTCCTTGCAGATTCTGCTGGTCAATCACATTAACCACGCCAATGAGGTCGATGAGACATTTCGCCAGGCCATGGTCAGACTGCGTATCGCCGGCATCACGCTACTCAACCAAAGCGTTTTGCTGCGTGGCGTAAACGATAACGCGCAAACGCTGGCTCACCTTAGCAACGCGTTGTTTGATGCAGGTGTGATGCCCTATTACCTGCACGTACTGGACAAAGTGCAGGGCGCCTCCCACTTTATGGTCAGCGACGATGAAGCGCGTCAAATTATGCGCGAACTGCTGACGCTGGTTTCCGGCTATATGGTCCCCAAACTGGCGCGTGAAATTGGCGGAGAGCCAAGTAAAACGCCATTGGATCTGCAGCTACGCCAACAATAGCCTTTATTGAGTGTCCGATTCCGGACACTCAACACGATTACTTATTATTTAAATCCACACAGGTGGAGCCATGCTTTTAATCTGTGCTATTTTAATTAGCGCTGTGCGATTATTCATTCGCAAGTTGTATCAATAAAATCAAATCCAGAACATTAATAAATATATGGTTAGGGAGAACCTGTTATGGCTATAAGTATTAAGGGCATTAATACCGGAGTTATTCGCCAAAAGAATGAATTTATTGCTTTGGCATTAAAGATAAAAGAACCCAGAAATAAAGAGTCGTTATTTTTCCTTTCTCCGCTTGGGCTAAGAGACCTGCTTATCGCCCTGGAAAGCAGGCTCTCTGCTAAACATCAGCTTAGCGAAGACGAGCGTGCGCAATATGAGAAGGAATGCGAGAAAGCCGGCAAAAAGATGCACGAAAATATCCCCTTAATTCAAGAGAATGAGTTAAAAAATGCGGATATTAATCGCCGTATTAATTCGCTGATGTTAGTGGATGACAAAGGGGAAAACTTAACATTTTCACTGACACTGCATGATGGGCAAACGTGTGAATTACTGATTAATGAACTTCAGATTCGGGTGCTGGCTCATGCTATTATTCATGCAATAAATAACGCTGGCATGCAGGAATTAGCGTTACGAATCACATCGCTGCTGGATTTCCTGCCGCTGTACGATGTTGATTGCCAGCAAAACGATAATCTGGAATACGATTCTTATACACAACCCGAATGGAAACATAACCTGTTTAATCATTATCTGGCGATTATTTACCGCTATACGGATGATAAAGGAAAAGCCCAGTTCTGTGGTTCAGTAGTAAAAACACGCGCCGCTTCCGGCAGCAAAGAGGCCGAAGCCATTACTCGCCGTCTGATCGATTTCAGCCCACGGCTGAAAAAACTTGCCGGTGTACCGTGTCAGGTGTTTGTCAGGACGTTAACGGGTGATAAAGCGCAAAAGCTCAATCAGGATCAGTGCCTGCGCGCGCTGCACCATTTACGCATTCAGTCTGCGCATAAGACTCAGAATGCCTGATGGCGCTACGCTTATCAGGCCTACGATTGCATGAGCCTGTCCAGGCCACTTTATTACAAAAAATCATTCAATCTGCATCGCGGCGGCAAGCGAAGAAAATCCCCAGGAGCATAGATAACTATGTGACTGGGGTTTCACAGCGCAGCCGACAAAGAGGCTGGTTGAAGGATGAAGTGTAATCAGTTAGGGCACTTATAAACCTGTCCAATCATCTCGCTGGCGGTAGGAACAAAGCTGGACAGCATTCCCTGTGATGGGCTGCTGACGCCATAAATCACGTTACCGCCCATTGCAGCAGCCTGGTTACGCAGATCGTTTGCTGCGCCACGCATAGAGCCACCCTCTTCGCCGTGCTGGCCAGAAAGCCAGTTGCTTTGCTTACCGGTTGCAGTGCCAATCAGTTGGCACTCTGCGCCAGGCTTGTCTTCGACAAAGCGTACGCTTTGTCCGGCTGAACTCAGTTCGTTGCTGGAGCTACAACCCGCCATCAGTAGCGCGGCACCAACGATCCCTGCTAAATATTTCACGTGCATGTCATTCCCCATAATCAATTAGTTGGACCTTATGTCCGTAGCTGAATCATATACTAAAAAGATGACCAAAAGAAAAACCCCCGGACATTTCTGCCCGAGGGTTTCTCATTTTTCGCGAGATACGTATTTAATCAAATAATTCAAGTTGCAGGCAGGCGGCAAGTTCATGAATCCCCAGGAGCTTACATGAGTAAGTGACTGGGGTGAACGAACGCAGCCAACGAACCTGCGGCTTGAAGTATGAAGATTAAATTACATCATGCCGCCCATTCCACCCATGCCGCCCATACCACCAGCAGCACCTAAGTCAGGCGCATCGCCTTTCGGCAGGTCGGTAACCATGCACTCGGTGGTGATCATCAGACCCGCAACAGAAGCCGCGTACTGCAGAGCAGAACGAGTTACTTTGGTTGGATCCAGAATACCCATGTCGATCATGTTGCCGTATTCTTCAGTTGCAGCGTTGTAACCGTAGTTACCGTCACCGGCTTTCACGGTGTTAGCTACTACAGACGGCTCTTCGCCGCAGTTCAGCACGATTTGACGCAGCGGAGATTCCATTGCGCGCAGCGCAACTTTGATACCTACGTTCTGGTCTTCGTTCTGACCTTTCAGGCCGGCAATTTTAGACGCGACGCGAATCAGCGCAACACCGCCACCAGCAACCACGCCTTCTTCTACCGCAGCACGGGTCGCGTGCAGGGCATCTTCAACGCGGGCTTTTTTCTCTTTCATTTCAACTTCAGTTGCAGCACCAACTTTGATAACTGCCACGCCGCCTGCCAGTTTCGCTACGCGCTCCTGCAGTTTTTCACGGTCGTAGTCGGAAGTTGCTTCTTCGATCTGCTGACGAATCTGAGTCACACGACCCTGGATTGCAGCTTCGTCGCCCACGCCATCAATGATGGTGGTGGTGTCTTTGTTGATAACAACGCGTTTCGCCTGGCCCAGATCTTCCAGAGTTGCTTTTTCCAGCTCCATACCGATCTCTTCAGAGATAACGGTACCACCGGTCAGAGTAGCGATATCCTGCAGCATTGCTTTACGACGGTCGCCGAAGCCAGGTGCTTTAACCGCAGCCACTTTCACGATACCGCGCATGGTGTTAACAACCAGAGTTGCCAGCGCTTCGCCTTCAACATCTTCAGCGATGATCAGCAGCGGTTTACCTGCTTTCGCTACAGCTTCCAGAACCGGCAGCATTTCACGGATGTTGGAGATTTTCTTGTCAGCCAGCAGAATGAACGGGCTTTCCAGTTCTACTGCGCCAGTTTCCGGTTTGTTGATGAAGTAAGGAGACAGGTAGCCACGGTCGAATTGCATACCTTCAACCACGTCCAGTTCGTCCTGCAGACCGGTACCGTCTTCAACGGTGATCACGCCTTCTTTACCGACTTTGTCCATCGCTTCAGCGATCAGTTTACCTACGGTTTCGTCGGAGTTAGCGGAGATGGTACCAACCTGAGCAATAGCTTTAGAGTCGGAGCACGGTACGGACAGTGCTTTCAGTTCTTCAACAGCAGCAGCGACAGCTTTGTCGATACCACGTTTCAGATCCATCGGGTTCATGCCCGCAGCAACGGCTTTCAGACCTTCAGTGATGATGGACTGAGCCAGTACGGTTGCAGTGGTGGTACCGTCACCAGCAGCGTCGTTCGCTTTAGAGGCAACTTCTTTCACCATCTGCGCACCCATGTTTTCGAACTTGTCTTCCAGTTCGATTTCACGTGCTACGGAAACACCATCTTTAGTGATGGTCGGTGCACCGAAAGATTTATCCAGAACTACGTTACGGCCTTTTGGACCGAGGGTAACTTTCACTGCATCTGCCAGTACGTTTACGCCGCGCAGCATTTTCACACGAGCGTCGTTACCGAATTTTACGTCTTTAGCTGCCATTTTCTCTTTCCCTTAAATTCGTATGTTCAGTGTCGTTCGCGGATTAGGCTTCAACAATTGCCAGGATGTCGCTTTCAGACATGATCAACACTTCTTCATTGTCGATCTTCTCAGATTTAACACCGTAGCCATCGTTGAAAATAACGATATCGCCGACTTTCACGTCCAGCGGCTGTACGGTACCGTTGTCCAGGATGCGACCCTTACCGACAGCGATGATTTCGCCACGAGTTGATTTACCTGCTGCAGAACCGGTCAGTACGATGCCGCCAGCAGATTTAGATTCAACTTCTTTACGTTTGACGATCACACGATCATGTAACGGACGAATACTCATTGATAGCTCTCCTTTGAGAAAGTCTTTATCAGTTATGGGTGACGCCGGCCCGTAAACGGTTTCCCGGCTAGTGACCAGAGAGATGGGGATGGGGTTTTGTCCCTTCAAGGGGGCAAGCGAAAAAAAATTTTTATCAGCAGAAAATCCCGTCAAAACGCCGACGCGCCTCACATTTCATAACGATTTCAGTCGCGTCGTCATAAGCAAATTCGATTGTGATACCATCAAAAATCTGCGCTGTAGCCCGTCATTGGGCATAACCGGATAACAACTTATGAGCGGACTGAAACAAGAGCTGGGACTGGCTCAGGGCGTTGGCCTGTTGTCGACATCATTGTTAGGTACAGGCGTTTTCGCCGTCCCTGCGCTGGCTGCGCTCGTGGCCGGCAACAACAGTTTGTGGGCCTGGCCGGTGCTGATTGTTTTAGTTTTTCCCGTGGCGATCGTCTTTGCCATACTGGGTCGCCATTTTCCCAGCGCGGGCGGCGTGGCGCATTTTGTCGGCATGGCCTTTGGTTCACGGCTGGAGCGCGTCACCGGATGGCTGTTTTTGTCGGTGATTCCCGTCGGCTTGCCTGCGGCATTACATATCGCCGCCGGATTCGGTCAGGCGATGTTTGGCTGGCATGACGAGCAACTGCTGCTGGCAGAGCTCGGTACGCTGGGACTGGTTTGGTATATCGGCTCCCGCGGCGCAAGCTCCAGCGCGAATCTGCAAACGGTCATTGCCGGACTGATTGTTGCCCTCATTGTCGCTATCTGGTGGGCGGGCGATCTGAAGCCTGGCGAAATCCCCTTCCCTGCGATTACCAATATTGAGCTTCCCGGTCTGTTCGCCGCGTTGTCGGTGATGTTTTGGTGTTTTGTCGGCCTTGAAGCGTTTGCCCATCTGGCGTCTGAATTCAAAAATCCGGAGCGAGACTTCCCACGCGCGCTGATGATCGGCCTGTTGCTGGCGGGGTCTGTTTATTGGGCATGTACCGTCGTGGTGCTTCATTTTGGCGCTTACGGCGAGCAAATGGCGGCGGCGGCATCATTGCCTGAAATCGTCGTGCAGCTGTTTGGCGTACAGGCACTGTGGGTGGCCTGCATCATTGGTTATCTGGCCTGTTTTGCCAGCCTCAACATTTATATTCAAAGTTTCGCCCGGCTGGTCTGGTCGCAGGCGCAATATAAGCCGGAGAGTTATCTGGCACGTCTGTCTCCCCGCCACCTTCCGCGCAACGCGCTAAATGCCGTACTGGGCTGCTGCGTAGTCAGCACCTTGTGCATCTATATGCTGCAAATCAATCTTGATGCGTTAATCGTCTATGCCAACGGCATCTTTATTATGATTTATTTGCTGTGCATGCTGGCGGGATGTCGATTACTGAAAGGGCATTATCGCGCGCTGGCGGTCATTGGCGGTCTGCTGTGTCTGTTGCTGCTGGCGATGGTTGGCTGGAAGAGCCTGTACGCGCTGATTATGCTGGCAGGGCTGTGGCTGTTTTTACCCCGCAGGCCGGATAAGGCAACGTTGACGCCATCATCCGGCATATAAACACTTTTGCCGGATGGCGCTAACGCTTATCCGGCCTACATACTGGCCAGGCTTACAGGGTCAGTCACGGCGATCGTCATCTTTATGATCAAGACGGTTACGATCGTCATCCTTGCGCTGAAATTCGCCATCAAAGGTCTCACCGCCACCCGTTCCGGCGCTAAACCCCCCGCCCGGCATACGCGAAAAACGCAAATGCGGCAGCAGTTTCATCGTCAGATGTTTTTGTACTGGTGGTAATAGAAGAAGAAGGCCGAGGAAATCGGTGAAAAAACCGGGCAGCACCAGCAGCAGACCGGCAATGATCAGCGACACGCTTTTGATCATTTCTGCAGCCGGACTTTCACCAGCCGCCATTTTCTGTTGCATCAGTAAAAAGTTCTTAAACCCCTGGTTACGAACCAGAGACATACCGATAACCGACGTAAAAATAACCAAAATCAGCGTCATCAGGACGCCCATCACATGGGCAACCTGAATAAAAATAGATATCTCTATGTAAACATAGAGAAAAATGGCAAGCAATGGTATCCAGCGCAAAGGGATCTCCTGTTAATAACAGCCGTTTTGTTCAACTTCTGTTCGAAAAATTATGTTAATCGCATCGATTTGATATTGTGGTGGTTAGCAAAATTTCAAGTGGCTTGTACACTAATATTTGGGGTTAATCACAAAGGGGTGATCCATTTCACAGAATAATAAATAAGGGGTAAATTCCACGCTTTAAGTGATCCAGATTACGGTAGAAATCCTTAACCAGCATATGATCTCGGGTATCAGACCGATGCAGGGGATAATCGTCGGTCGAGAAACAATCGAAATCACATATATCCTGTGTGTTTAGTCAAATCATTGGCAGCTTGAAAAAGAAGGTTCACATGTTAAACAACATTCGTATCGAAGAAGACTTGTTGGGTACCAGGGAAGTTCCAGCGGACGCTTACTACGGTGTTCACACTCTGAGAGCGATTGAAAACTTCTACATTAGCAACAACAAAATCAGCGACATTCCTGAATTTGTTCGCGGTATGGTAATGGTTAAAAAGGCAGCGGCAATGGCCAACAAAGAGCTGCAAACCATTCCTAAGAGTGTGGCAAATGCCATCATCGCGGCGTGTGATGAAGTCCTGAATAACGGAAAATGCATGGATCAATTCCCGGTAGACGTTTACCAGGGTGGTGCGGGTACCTCCGTCAACATGAACACCAACGAAGTGCTGGCCAATATCGGTCTGGAACTGATGGGTCACCAGAAAGGTGAATATCAGTACCTGAATCCGAACGACCACGTTAACAAATGTCAGTCTACCAACGACGCTTACCCTACTGGCTTCCGTATCGCGGTATACGCTTCCATCATCAAACTGATCGATGCGCTGAACCAACTGCGTGAAGGCTTCGAACAAAAAGCTGTTGAATTCCAGGACATCCTGAAAATGGGCCGTACCCAGCTGCAGGATGCTGTACCGATGACCCTCGGTCAGGAATTCCATGCTTTCAGCATACTGTTGAAAGAAGAAGTGAAAAACATTAGTCGTACCGCTGAGTTGCTGCTGGAAGTTAACCTCGGCGCAACTGCAATCGGTACGGGTCTGAACACGCCGAAAGAGTACTCTCCGCTGGCTGTACAGAAACTGGCTGAAGTCACTGGCTTCGCCTGTGTTCCGGCTGAAGACCTGATTGAAGCGACTTCTGACTGCGGCGCATACGTTATGGTGCACGGCGCGCTGAAACGTCTGGCTGTTAAGATGTCCAAAATCTGTAACGACCTGCGTTTGCTCTCCTCTGGCCCACGTGCCGGCCTGAATGAAATCAACCTGCCAGAACTGCAGGCTGGTTCCTCTATCATGCCAGCAAAAGTGAACCCGGTTGTTCCGGAAGTCGTAAACCAGGTTTGCTTTAAAGTCATCGGTAACGACATCACTGTTACCATGGCATCTGAAGCTGGTCAGCTGCAGTTGAACGTAATGGAACCGGTCATTGGCCAGGCAATGTTTGAATCCATTCACATTCTGAGCAACGCTTGCTACAACCTGCTGGAAAAATGCGTTAGTGGTATCACTGCTAACAAAGAAGTCTGTGAAGCGTTTGTATTCAACTCCATCGGCATCGTTACTTACCTCAACCCGTTCATCGGTCACCACAACGGCGACATCGTCGGTAAAATTTGTGCCGAAACAGGTAAGAGCGTACGTGAAGTTGTCCTGGAACGCGGTCTGTTGACCGAGTCTGAACTGGACGATATCTTCTCTGCACAGAACCTGATGCACCCTGCTTATAAAGCAAAACGTTATACTGATGAAAGCGAACAGTAATCGTGTAGGGTAGTACCGGAGAAGGCACGTCATGATGACGTGCCTTTTTTCTTACTCGAAGTTACTTAAAAACAACAATTTAATATCAACTTGTTAAACAACAAGGAAGGCTAATATGATAGTTTTAGAACTTATCATCGTTTTGCTGGCAATCTTTTTAGGTGCCAGACTTGGGGGTATCGGTATTGGATTTGCAGGTGGGCTGGGTGTTCTGGTTCTTGCCGCTATAGGCGTAAAACCGGGTAATATTCCGTTCGACGTTATTTCCATTATCATGGCGGTTATCGCTGCCATCTCTGCTATGCAGATTGCAGGTGGTCTGGACTATCTGGTTCATCAAACTGAAAAGCTGCTGCGTAAAAACCCGAAATACATCACGATCCTTGCACCCATCGTGACCTATTTCCTGACTATCTTTGCCGGTACCGGCAACATCTCTCTGGCAACTCTGCCGGTTATCGCTGAAGTCGCGAAGGAACAAGGTATCAAGCCTTGCCGTCCGCTCTCCACCGCAGTAGTTTCTGCACAGATTGCGATTACGGCATCGCCAATCTCCGCAGCCGTGGTTTACATGTCTTCCGTCATGGAAGGTCATGGCATCAGCTATATTCACCTGCTGTCCGTGGTCATTCCGTCCACCCTGCTGGCCGTTCTGGTGATGTCCTTCCTGATCACCGCACTGTTCAACTCCAAACTGTCTGACGACCCGATTTATCGTAAGCGTCTGGAAGAAGGCCTGGTTGAACTGCGCGGTGAAAGACAAGTTGAAATCAAAGCTGGCGCGAAAACCTCCGTTTGGCTGTTCCTGCTGGGCGTGGTTTGCGTCGTTGTATACGCCATCATCAACAGCCCAAGCCTTGGCCTGGTCGCTAAACCGCTGATGAACACCACCAACGCAATCCTGATCATCATGCTGAGCGTCGCGACGCTGACGACGATCGTCTGCCGCGTTGAAACGGATTCCATCCTGAACTCCAGCACCTTCAAAGCCGGTATGAGCGCCTGTATTTGTATCCTGGGTGTTGCATGGCTGGGTGATACCTTCGTATCTCACAACATTGACTGGATCAAAGATACTGCAGGTAGCGTAATTCAGGGTCATCCGTGGCTGCTGGCTGTCATCTTCTTCTTTGCTTCTGCGCTGTTGTACTCTCAGGCTGCAACCGCTAAAGCACTGATGCCGATGGCTCTGGCTCTGAACGTTTCCCCTCTGACTGCTGTTGCATCTTTCGCAGCGGTTTCTGGCCTGTTCATTCTGCCAACTTACCCAACTCTGGTTGCGGCGGTTCAGATGGATGACACCGGTACAACCCGCATCGGTAAATTCGTCTTTAACCATCCGTTCTTCATCCCAGGTACTCTGGGTGTGGTTCTGGCTGTCTGCTTCGGCTTCTTGCTGGGCAGCTTCATGCTGTAAGACTTCACTGCAGGGTGCCTTCGCGCCCTGCAGTTCCTCTTCTTCATCACCCCCGCTTTAGCTAACATCCTTCCCTCGTCCGTTGTATAGTGACCACTCTTTAGCTGGTTACTCTGTTCTTTCGAGGTGTTTATGCTTGATGTTAAGAGTCAGGATATTTCCATCCCCGATACCGTTGTGGTGCTCTGTACCGCACCGGATGAAGCAACCGCCCAGGATCTCGCCGCCAAAGTGCTGGCGGAAAAGCTGGCTGCCTGCGTGACGCTACTGCCTGGTGCTACCTCCCTCTATTATTGGGAAGGTAAACTTGAGCAGGAATATGAAGTCCAGATGATTTTAAAAACCACCGTTACACACCAGCAAGCCCTTCTCGATTGCCTGAAGTCACATCATCCGTATCAAACGCCTGAACTTCTGGTTTTACCCGTCACTCACGGAGACTTTGATTACCGCTCATGGCTCAACGCATCCTTACGCTGATCCTGCTGCTGTGCAGCACATCTACCTTTGCCGGATTATTTGACGCGCCTGGCCGCTCGCAGTTTGTACCTGCCGATCGGGCGTTTATTTTTGATTTCCAGCAAAACCAACACGATCTGAACCTCACATGGCAGGTTAAAGATGGCTACTATCTGTATCGCAAACAGATAAGCATTACGCCATCTCAGGCCGATATTGCCGAGGTAAAACTGCCGCCTGGCGTCTGGCATGAAGATGAGTTTTACGGCAAAAGTGAGATTTACCGTAAACAGCTGACCATCCCAGTCACGGTCAATCAGGCTAAATCTGGCGCCACATTAACGGTCACGTACCAGGGCTGTGCCGACGCCGGCTTTTGCTATCCTCCAGAAACGAAAACGGTGCCATTAAGTGAAGTGTCTGCCGATACCCGGGCGACGCCGCTGCCAGTGCCTGCCAGCAATGCTCAGCAAGAGATAACGCCGCCCGCAGCCCAACTTCCTTTCTCGGCGCTGTGGGCATTGCTGATCGGAATAGGCATCGCGTTTACGCCTTGCGTATTGCCGATGTATCCGCTGATTTCCGGCATCGTGCTGGGAGGCAAACAACGCTTATCAACCGGACGCGCGCTGCTGTTGACGTTTATCTACGTCCAGGGGATGGCGCTCACCTATACCGCACTGGGTCTGGTTGTTGCGGCCGCCGGATTGCAGTTCCAGGCTGCACTACAGCATCCTTACGTTCTGATTGGCCTTGCCGTCATCTTTACCCTGCTCGCGTTGTCGATGTTTGGTTTGTTCACGCTGCAGCTCCCTTCATCGCTGCAAACGCGCCTTACATTGATGAGCAACCGCCAGCAAGGCGGCTCCCCCGGCAGCGTCTTTGCAATGGGCGCGATTGCCGGCCTCATCTGTTCCCCTTGTACCACAGCCCCGCTAAGCGCGATTTTGCTGTATATTGCTCAGAGCGGAAACATGTGGCTGGGAGGTGGCACGCTGTATCTGTACGCGCTGGGGATGGGATTACCCCTGATGCTGATTACCGTATTCGGCAACCGCCTGCTGCCTAAAAGCGGCCCATGGATGGAGCATGTCAAAACCGCTTTTGGCTTTGTCATTCTGGCGCTTCCCGTCTTCTTACTTGAACGCATCATCGGCGACGAATGGGGAGTGCGCCTGTGGTCACTGCTGGGCGTCGCGTTCTTTAGCTGGGCATTCATTACCAGTCTGCAGGCAAAGCACGCCTGGATGCGCATCGTGCAGATTGTCCTGTTAGCTGCAGCGCTGGTAAGCGTACGGCCATTGCAGGACTGGGCGTTCGGTGCGCCGCATGCTCAACCCCAGACACACCTTAGCTTCACGCCGGTGGCTTCGGTAGATGCGCTAAATCAGGCACTGGCACAAGCCAAAGGTAAGCCCGTAATGTTGGATCTGTATGCCGACTGGTGCGTGGCCTGTAAAGAGTTCGAGAAGTATACGTTCAGTAATCCGCAGGTTCAGCAAGCGCTAGGCGACACGGTGCTTTTGCAGGCGGATGTGACCGCAAACAATGCCCAGGATGTTGCTCTGCTGAAACATCTTCAGGTTTTAGGTTTGCCGACTATTTTGTTCTTTGACGCTGAGGGGAAAGAGCACCCGGATGCCCGGGTAACGGGTTTTATGGATGCCGCGACCTTTAGCGCACATTTGCGCGATCGCCAACCGTGAGCGACACTTGCAACAGGAAATACGGAGGAGAATACCGTGCAACGTGAAGATGTCCTGGGAGAAGCCCTTAAATTACTTGAGGTTCAAGGGATAGCCAATACCACGCTGGAAATGGTGGCCGAGCGTATCGATTATCCTCTGGATGAACTGCAGCGCTTTTGGCCCGATAAAGAGGCAATTCTGTACCATGCGCTACGTTACCTCAGCCAGCGGGTGGATATCTGGCGGCGTCAGCTTTTGCTGGATGACACCTTGAGCGTCGAGCAGAAATTACTGGCGCGCTACACCGCGCTGTCCGAATGCGTGAGCAATAATCGCTATCCAGGCTGCCTGTTCATCGCCGCCTGTACGTTTTACCCCGATCCCGGGCACCCGATCCATCAGTTAGCCGATCAGCAAAAAAAGGCGGCGCATGACTTCACCCATGAGCTGCTGACCACGCTGGAAGTTGACGACCCGGCAATGGTCGCTAAACAAATGGAACTGGTGCTGGAAGGCTGCCTGAGCCGCATGCTGGTGAATCGTAGCCATGCTGATGTCGAAACGGCACACCGCCTGGCTGAAGATATCCTGCGCTTTGCTCAGTGCCGTATGGGCGGGGCGCTGACTTAATTCGGATTTCGTAACTTTTATGAACCGCATATAATTTCGGCAATACCGACATATTAAAAGGAATTATATGCGTCTCGCGCACTGCATTCTCCTCGCAGGTTTTATCTCAGCCCCCCTGTATGCCAATCCATTAAACGGTTTTTCGTTTGCACATAAAGACTGGGAAGTTGCGTGTGATAATACGGGTACCTGTCGAGCGGCAGGTTATAGTGACCATGCGGTAAGCGTACTGCTCACACGTGCGGCTGGCCCCGACACCAGCGTGTATGTCGAGGTTGCTTTTGCACCGCGTACGGCGAATCAACCCTCCGTGAAAGACGCCACGCTTTTTATTGATGGTCAAAAGCAAGGCGCGCTAACGTTTTCCGCAGAGGGATATTTTAAACTCAACTACCAACAGCGAAAGGTGTTTCTGGACGCCTTACGTCAGGACAATACCATTGAGTTTGCAGCAGATGGCGAACGATTACTGCTTTCTAATGCAGGTTCGAGCGCTGTGCTGCTGAAAATGGATGAATTCCAGAAACGCATCAATACCCAAAGCGCTGTGCTGCATCCAGGAGATAAAAACAGTAATGATGTGCTTAACGCTGAGCCTGCCCCACTTATCATCACCCACCCCGTCATCCGCACGCCGGACGTAGAACCGTTAACGACCGCGCAGCGACAAAAAATAGAACCCAAAATCAGGGTCACTCCCGAGATGAATTGCCGCGAACTGGAAGAGGGTCAGGAACGCATTTATTACCGCATCCCGGTGGATAAACAACATGTACTCATTCAAACCGAATGCTTTGATAGCTCACGCACCATCCTCTGGCTAACCAATACTGAACTAACGGCTTCGCCTAAACTAATCACGAGTGATGCCAGTGAATATGAGAACGGTGAGATAGCCCGTTTCAGCGATCCCATTCAGCTCTGGGTCTGGGAGGGTAACAACTTCACCTTGCGCGACGAATACCGCAGCGGCGGACAAGGAAACCTTTCTGTTGGCGGTGTCTGGACGCTCCCTACGTTCGTCAGCATCTTACGTTCTCAGTCTGATGTAGATACGGATAACACGGCCCTAAAAACGCTACATAGCGCTGTAGAGAGCATGCAAAAAAGCGATCCGGGCTTGGAACTGAGCAAAATCGCCAGTCAGTTTCCATTAACCGGTCAAATCACTGATTTCAGGATCTCTTACGCTGAAGACTCAACAGAACCAACCGCGAAACCCTCCCCTGAGATTAGCGATGATGAGTGGCAGGCATTTTCTCGCACAACGTTTAGTGTCGATTCAGAAAATGGAGGCGTGAACTTTACGCTCATTGATCTGGATGACGACGGTAAACGCGATCTCATCATCAACAGCTACGTTGGCGGCACAGGATTATTCAGCTACACCGGCGTACTCAAACGCGGTGATAATGCCTTCGTCGTCGTTAATGGCAAACAGGATGACGATGACTTTGGCGTACCCGGGGCGCTATTTTCGGAGAATGGGCGCGGCGCCAACCAGTGGAGCCAATGGGTTCGCATCAACGGTAAGGTTTATGCTCTCTGGTACAACGGCTTATATAATGAAGAGAAGCTTTATCTGCTGCGTCCATTTAACCCAGACGAGAAGGCTCCCGTCGTAGCCGTCCACTATCGCTATGAATACGATATGAATTCAATCGAACCACGGGAAGAAGGACAACCCCTACTCCCGAAATTGAATACCAAAGACAAAACAAAGCTCATTACCGAACTGAATAAAATGCAAAGCATGCTTTTACAAAACCAACAGGCAAGCGACGGCGTTTCCCCAATCTGCCCAATCCCTGCTGGTACGTTGCAGGAAGACGCGGACAATTACAGTTCAGGGATTGCAGGGAACTATACGTCTGAACCTGTCGCAGCTATTCCTGTCTGGGTAAATGGGGAGTGCCTTATCGGTTCTGTCGAGAGTT
Organism: Citrobacter sp. Ce119; assembly: GCF_030334525.1. Classification (NCBI taxonomy): domain Bacteria; kingdom Pseudomonadati; phylum Pseudomonadota; class Gammaproteobacteria; order Enterobacterales; family Enterobacteriaceae; genus Citrobacter; species Citrobacter sp. Ce119. Next base: position 334 of record NZ_JAOWDR010000012.1, on the reverse strand, counting down.
ATTTTGGTAGAGGAGAGTTCATCACTCTCGTTTCGCCAAAAGATCAGGATATTGTCGGAGAGTATTCAGTTACCGGCACACGCCATGTAGCATCCATTAAAAGTGAATGGATTCTTCGCGAAGGCGATAACGGCGCGCTATGATTTTGAGCGAAATCCTCGAGAAAACAGCGAAATCGCTGCATAGTTAAGCAACCAACCGAAAAAGCGAGAAATTTGGTTGACGGGGTGTCCGGATTACGGTTTAATGCGCCCCGTTGCCCGGATAGCTCAGTCGGTAGAGCAGGGGATTGAAAATCCCCGTGTCCTTGGTTCGATTCCGAGTCCGGGCACCA
>NZ_JAOWDR010000011.1:0-868 GCF_030334525.1 Citrobacter sp. Ce119 | reverse complement strand
CCGCCTACATGCTTAAACCGGGACAACCGTCGCCCGGCTAACATAGCCTTCTCCGTCCCCCCTTCGCAGTAACACCAAGTACAGGAATATTAACCTGTTTCCCATCGACTACGCCTTTCGGCCTCGCCTTAGGGGTCGACTCACCCTGCCCCGATTAACGTTGGACAGGAACCCTTGGTCTTCCGGCGTGCGGGTTTTTCACCCGCATTATCGTTACTTATGTCAGCATTCGCACTTCTGATACCTCCAGCATGCCTCACGACACACCTTCAACGGCTTACAGAACGCTCCCCTACCCAACAACACATAGTGTCGCTGCCGCAGCTTCGGTGCATGGTTTAGCCCCGTTACATCTTCCGCGCAGGCCGACTCGACCAGTGAGCTATTACGCTTTCTTTAAATGATGGCTGCTTCTAAGCCAACATCCTGGCTGTCTGTGCCTTCCCACATCGTTTCCCACTTAACCATGACTTTGGGACCTTAGCTGGCGGTCTGGGTTGTTTCCCTCTTCACGACGGACGTTAGCACCCGCCGTGTGTCTCCCGTGATAACATTCTTCGGTATTCGCAGTTTGCATCGGGTTGGTAAGTCGGGATGACCCCCTAGCCGAAACAGTGCTCTACCCCCGAAGATGAGTTCACGAGGCGCTACCTAAATAGCTTTCGGGGAGAACCAGCTATCTCCCGGTTTGATTGGCCTTTCACCCCCAGCCACAAGTCATCCGCTAATTTTTCAACATTAGTCGGTTCGGTCCTCCAGTTAGTGTTACCCAACCTTCAACCTGCCCATGGCTAGATCACCGGGTTTCGGGTCTATACCCTGCAACTTAACGCCCAGTTAAGACTCGGTTTCCCTTCGGCTCCCCTAT
>NZ_JAOWDR010000010.1:0-324 GCF_030334525.1 Citrobacter sp. Ce119 | reverse complement strand
CTTTGATTATTCTGTTCTTTCCCATGGTACCCGGAGTGGGACTTGAACCCACACAGCGCGAACGCCGAGGGATTTTAAATCCCTTGTGTCTACCGATTCCACCATCCGGGCTCGGGAAGAAATTGGAGGCGCGTTCCGGAGTCGAACCGGACTAGACGGATTTGCAATCCGCTACATAACCGCTTTGCTAACGCGCCGAAATCTTCTGGCTTTACAGCCGACATCCGCTATTGCCGATGTCTTTAATTTGGAGCGGGAAACGAGACTCGAACTCGCGACCCCGACCTTGGCAAGGTCGTGCTCTACCAACTGAGCTATTCCCGC
>NZ_JAOWDR010000009.1:0-211 GCF_030334525.1 Citrobacter sp. Ce119 | reverse complement strand
CGGGTATAGATTATCAATACTTTGATGACACGTATTATCTCTACAGACCAGGCAAGCATAAATCCAGTGGCGAGTATGTGAACGGCCATATGAGACCTGAATCGCCAGGGCGCGCCTGGGGAACGGTGGTATTTATGAAAGCATCTTTAGCCCATTTAACGGAAGGTTATAAGGCCAACTATCAAAACCTGCCGGACAAAGAACCGGAAGT
>NZ_JAOWDR010000008.1:0-231 GCF_030334525.1 Citrobacter sp. Ce119 | reverse complement strand
GTCTGATAAATTGTTAAAGAGCAGTTGCGACGCGCTTTAGCGCTCTGTCGCGAGGTGGCGTATATTACGCTTTCCTCTTTGAGAGTCAACCCTGAATCTCAGAATTTTTCTCTTCAATCAACCGGCTGTTTATGTGAAGTGATTCACATCCGCCGTGTCGATGGAGGCGCATTATAGGGAGTTTCCTGCGGCCCGCAACCCTTAAATGACAGAAAAATGACTGAGTGCTGC